>JAAFJC010000099.1 GCA_013297925.1 Comamonadaceae bacterium | reverse complement strand
CCTTGGCATTCATCCTGCCATACCGCATCCACATGAATCCCCATCCCGATGGCACACGCTACATTCTGATCAGCTTCACACAAAAATTCATCCGCCCTGATTTGCAGACTGATCCACTCGATTTGGAGGAGGTGCCGCTGGAAACAGCACCCGAGCTTGCACCCTTCAAATACCAAGAGTTTCTAGACTTCAATTTTTCCGGCACGGAGCTTGTGCAAATACAAGGTTTGCTTCAAGCCATGCTGCGAGAGAATCAAGACAGAAGATTTGGATCGCTAGAAATTTTGCGCGGTATGTTGTTGCAATTGATTGGCATCGTTTGCCGCAGCTATGAAGCTTCGATATTGCGTTTGGTGCAAAGCAAAGCCCACAAGGCTAGCCGGCGCGAAGCGCTCAAGCGTGTGACCAAATACATTCGGGATCATTTGGCGGATGACATCAGCCTAACGGATGCTGCGGCTGCCGCATTTTTATCGCCGAATTACCTGACTCATCTGCTCAAACAAGAAACCGGGCGTACTTTCACCGACACCGTGACAGACCGCCGCATTGAAAAAGCACGTGAGCTGTTGGCAAACACCAATTTGCGCATCGCTGAAGTGGCCACAGCCTGCGGCTTCACAGATGAGGCGTATTTCACGCGCCGCTTCCGGCAAAAAGAATCCACCTCGCCCCGCAGCTACCGGGAAAACATTCGCAATGCACTGATGGTGGGGCAAAGCTACACCAAGGTGGGCTGAGTGATGAATAGATCGCTGTCCAGACTTTGGGTGGCTCTGGCTCTCGCATCAACTGCGATGACAAGTGTTGCCTTTGCGCAAGCGCAATTTGATATCAAACCGATTGAGCGCTACCAACTGGTGAGCACGCGCGGCACAGTGATCAACGAAAAGCAAGCCGAAGGCAGATGGTGGCTGTTGTACTTGGGCTCAACGCGCTGTGGAGACCGCTGCCGCGCACCGCTTCGGCTGATGCAAGAAATAATGGGACAACTCAATTTTTGGGAGCGCCGTCATTTAAGCGCTGCTTTGCTGAGTGTGGAGCCGCGCAGCGACGATGTTGCCAAGCTTCAAGATTATTTGCAGGCTCACCGGCCTCATGTGCAAGGCTTGACGGGATCAAGCTTCAACATCAATATTGCAGCCAAGGCACTGGGCGTGGCTGGAAGCGCGGTTTGCCGAGCCGATGGCAGCATGGCTTTAGAAAACGACGACATGCATGTGGCGCAAATTTACTTGGTCAAACCTGGCGGTCAGCTCGTGACGACTTGGCATGAATCCACGCCAGCAAGCGAAGCTGTGAAGCAGCTTCGCTTGTTCATTGCCAACAACAGCTAGCCTCGCTTTCTCGCCAGCTTGGCTCAACGCGCGTTAGTGCATGAACGCTGAGAGCCCGGCTTGCTTGAGCAACGAGCGGGTCGCTATTAAGCCCTCTTGCGCAACAACGCCCGGATCACGATCCCACTGAAGTGGATTGGGCGATTCATAGCTGAGGTAGCCCGAGAATTTTTTCTCTGCCAGTAATTGGAGCAAGGGCTGCCAATCGATCACCCCTTGGCCGGGTGGGAGTCTGTCGGTGGGGCGCTTGACGCCCGTGACAGGCACTTTGGCGCAATCACTGTACTGGAAGGCGAAAATCTTCGCGTCAGGCACTTCATCAAAACCTCGGCCAGGGCGGCCGCTGCGATGTAGGTGATAGGCATCAAGAAGATAACCGCAGGCGGGGTGGTTTGCATCGTTGATCAGTTGCCCTAAGGTCTGTACGCTGTTGAGGTTCGCATGCTGTGAATTGAACTCAATAGCCAATTGCAGGCCATGCCCTTGCGCGATATCGCCAGCTTCGCGCAATGCCCGCGCGGCGGCTTTCAAATCGCCCTCCAGTGGTCCCGGTGCACTCATCACCATCTTGCAATCCAAGGCAACTGCATTCTCACAACTTTCGCGAAATGTAGTGAACAGTCTTTTGCGCTCCTCGCCTTTCGCAAAGAGCCAGCCATATTTAACGCCAAGGGTACACACCGCTAAGCCGCTGTTTTTGATGATCTCAATCACCTGCGCGTTACTCAAGCCGCGCTCATAGCACCGCTCAAAATCAATCCGGCGCAACTCCGTGGCATCCCAACCCGCCGATTTGATGGCAGCCAAGGCTTGCTCTAAGGGCGTGGTGTCAATCGTCCAAGTATGTAGCGCGAGTTTTGGATTCCACATGCTGCATTCTTCCTCTTTAGTCTAGTGTGATCTTTGAAAATTCGGCCACCTTCGCCCAGCGCGTGAGTTCGGCACGCATGTAGGCGGTGAGTTCTTCAGGTGTGCTTGTTTGTACGGCTAAGCCGCTGGTTGCCAACTTATCGCGAACCGCTTTGTCGCTCAGAGCTTTCGCGACTCCATCGTTCAAGCGCTTGACAACAGCAGGCGACAAGCCTGCTGGACCCACCAAGCCATACCAAGTATTGACCTCAAAACCTGGAATAGTTTCTGCTACTGCGGGTACATCCGGCAGCTCAGGTTGTCGTTTGGCTGAGGTCACAGCAAGCGCACGAAGCTTGCCATTTTTCACGAACTGCATTGAAGAAGGCACTGCGGGCATCATCCAATCAATCTCCGATGACATGAGTGCCGTCAGGCCGGGTGTTGCACCACGGTAGGGAACATGAAGCATAAACACACCGCCGGCTTGTGATTTCAAGTATTCGCTGGCAAGATGCTGAGAGCTGCCATTGCCCGAAGAGCCATAGCTGATTTTTCCGGGCTTGGCTTTGGCATCTGCCAGCAAGTCTTTCAGTGTTTTGTAGGGCGAGTTGGGCGGCACGGCGATCACATTGGCCGTGATCGCAGTCATACCAATTGGGGAGAAATCCTTGATCGCATCGTACTTCTTGGTTTTGTAGAGCACAGGATTCACCCCATGCGTCGAGACGCTGGCAATCATCAAGGTGTAGCCATCCGCTGGCGCTTTGGCAACCAATTCTGTGCCCAACAAGCCGCCTGCCCCAGGCTTGTTGTCAATGATGACCGATGTGCCGAGTGCTTCGCCCAGCTTTTGGCCCAACACGCGTGCCATGATGTCGGTGGCACTGCCCGCCGCTTGGCTCACGACCAAGGTGATCGGTTTGTTGGGAAAATTAGGGGCTGCAGATTGTGCGCTAACGCCTACTGAAAATGCCAGCGATGCGACTGCAAAAAGGGGAGCTGCTTTGAATATCATGGTTGTCTCTCGGGTCTTGATAAGGCGGATCAATGGTGCGCAAGCGATGCGTAGAAGGCGCCGAGCGCTGCATTGAAAGTTGCGGGTTGCTCAATCGCACTCACATGCGCAGCGCTTGCCAGCGTGACGAGCTCAGCGCCCGCAATGCGCTCTTGCAGCGCATGCGAGTGGAATGGCGGCGTGGCCTCGTCTTCAGCACCGACGATGACCAAGGTGGGGCAAGCGATTTCTTTCAAACGTGGCATAAAGTTCATCCTTGGAATCACGCGGCAAGCAGCGCTGAAGCCTTTGGCAGGGGTGGCCAGAATCATTTGCTTGACCTGCTCTAGCTTGGCTGGCTCTTTCTGCGCAAACGCCGGTGTAAACCAACGGTGCAAGGTGCCATCGACCACGGCTTGCATCCCGCCATCATCAACAGATTTCGCGCGATCTGCCCACATGGGTGCAGCAGCCAGCATATGCGCCGCCGTGGTATCGGCCAGCACCAAGCTGAGCACGCGCTCTGGATGCGCAATGGCTAAACCCAAGCCGATCATTCCGCCCAAACTCAAGCCTAAGAAGTGAGCCTGTTGAATGCCAAGTTGCTGCATCAGTTGCGCGACGCGATCCGCCATCATTTCAATACTGATCTCATCCGATGCGACATCGCTTTTACCGTGGCCGGGCGTATCGAAGCGGAGCACTTGAAAACGCGCTTCCAGCATGGCAAGCTGTGCATCCCACATGCTCATATTGGCAGCCAGCGAATGCGACAGCACGACCCAAGGTGCGCCAGCCAAACCACTGACCGCGTAATGCAGTTTCTCGCCTTGTATATTGATGAATTTCGACATATGTTTATTTGTTGTGTTCCATGCTGATGGGCGCCGTCGCGCCAGTTTCCGTGAGCGTGCGGGTAGCGTCGGTTCGCGCGTAAGTCCATAAAATTTTCATGGACTTGGTATCTGAGATGTTGCGGAAACGATGCGACACGTTGGGCGGAATCCATGTCACATCCAAGGGCTGCAAGGGCAGGGTTTTGCCGTTGATATCCATCACGGCATCGCCCTCCAGCAAGACCACCGATTCTTCACAGTTGTGGCTGTGAAACGGAATTGCCGTGCCGGGCGCGAATTCGGTGATGCCATTGATAAATGCTTGCGCACCGATGGATGGCCCCACCAAGGGAATGGTGCTCGCACCACCTCCACGATCGTGGCGTTTGAGTTCGCTGGGGCGAAGCAGGCGGGGTTCAGCTTGTGTGCTCATGGTTGTACTCCTGGTTAGCGTGCGGGACCGACCCACACAGTTTTGATATTGGTAAATTCGCGGATGCCATAGCTGCCTAGCTCGCGCCCATAGCCCGATTGCTTGATGCCGCCGAAGGGCAGGCGTGGATCAGAGGCCACCATGCCGTTGACAAACACAGCGCCAGCTTCCAGCTGCCGCGCATAGGCCGCGCCGCCAGCGGCATCGCCCGTCCAGATCGCTGCAGCCAAACCGAATTCAGTGTCGTTAGCGATGGCGATGGCCTCTTCTGCTGATTTGACGCGAAGCACGGCGGCAACCGGCCCGAAGGTTTCTTCCGCCGCTGCCGCCATATGGGGCTGCACATGATCCAGCACAGTCGCTTCGTAGTAGTAGCCAGGGCCTGCAATGGCGTTGCCACCACACACCAAACGCGCACCTGCCGCCAAGCTGCGCTCAACTTGGCTGTGCAGCTCATCGCGCAGATTGCCACGGGCCATCGGGCCGATTTGCGTATCACGCAGCGTGGGTTCAGCCATTTTTAAGGCGCGCGCACCGGCAGCAAATGCCTCTACAAATTGCTCTGCCACGCTGTCGATCACTAAAAATCTTTTGGAAGAAATACAGCTTTGCCCCGTGTTAGAAAAACGTGCCTTCACAGCCGCCTTGGCAGCTGCCGCGATGTCTGCATCGGCCAACACGATGAATGGATCGCTGCCGCCGAGCTCGAGCACCTGCTTTTTAAGCACAGCGCCTGCTTGGCTGGCCACCAGCTTGCCCACTGGCGTGGAGCCCGTGAGCGTGACCGCACAAATGCGTGGGTCTTCGATCAAGGCTTTGACAGAAGATGACGCGACCAAGAGCGAGACAAAAATGTCTTTCGGTGCACCTGCTTTTTCTAGGGCTTGGTGAATGACGCGCTCAATCGCCATCGCACATTGCGGCACGTTGTTCGCATGCTTGAGCACAGCGCCATTGCCAGCAGCAATGGCCGGCGCGGCAAACCGAAGCACCTGCCAAAAAGGATAGTTCCACGGCATGACGGCCAACACCACACCTAGCGGATTGAACACCACTTGGCTCAGGCTCGCACTGCTGGCAATCGTCTCATCGGCCAAGTGCACGGGCGCAAACTCGGCGTAGTAATCGCAGGTCCAAGCGCATTTCTCGATTTCAGCTTCGGCCTCCACGATGGGCTTGCCCATCTCTAGCGTGATCAGTGCGGCGAGTTCTTTAGATTGGCTGCGCAACTCTTGCGCGATGAAGCGGAGTGCTTTGGCGCGCTCAAGCGTGGAGACCTGCGCCCATTGGCGCTGCGCTTGATGAACAGCCACCAGCTTGGCTTCTACTTGCGCCGGGGTATGCAAATCAAACTGCGCGATCAATTGGCCCGTGGCGGGATTAATGGTGGAAAACATGGGTGTAATTTTTTGGTTCAGTAAAAATCTAGTTGCTTGTGATGTCGTCAAGTGCCATTGCTGCGATCAAGCTGCAGCTTGCGCAAACAAGCGCGGGCTGGTGCAGCCACAGCCGGGTGATCTGCACAACAGGCGCGCAGCCGTGCCGCCCAACACACCTTCTTGATATTCAACAGGCACAGCCTGCTTGACGGTAGAGACGGGGTCGTACTCCATCATGTCGAAGGGATAGTCGCTGCCCATCATCAATCGGTCGTAGCCCACGATATCGGCCAGAAATTTCACCGTAGCTGGGTTTTGCGTCACGGTGTCAAAGTAAAGCCGTTTGAGCACATCGACCGGATCGCCCTCAAAGCCACGGCCTTTGGCTTCGGGGCGCACCTCGTGTGCGCGGCGAATACGCGCCAATTGGTAGGGCAAATAGCCGCCGGCGTGAGGAAATCTGCACAGCAAATTCGGAAAGCGGGTAAAAGTGCCGCTGAACATCATGCGGGCCAAGGCAATTGCGCTGGCCAACGGATAGCCGATGCAGTTGTGCAAGAAGTAATCACCCAAGCCAGGTGGATGGTTTTCTTCATAAGGGTGAAACAACACCAGAACACCCAGCTCCTGCGCAGCGGCGTAAAAAGGATCGAGGCTTGCGTGATCCAGAAACCGCTCGCCGCCGAAATAGGTGGCCACCTGCACGGCCCTCATGCCTTGATCTTTGACCAAGCGCTCCAGCATGCGCGCCGCTACTTCTCCATCCTGCAAAGGCACAGTGCCCGCTGGCAAATAGCGCCCTGGATTGCTCGCCGCCACCTCTGCAATGCATTCGTTTTGTAACTCGCTGATGGCGATGCCATCTTGCAAGGGCATGGTGTAGCCAGAAAAATCAATCCAGCTTGAAAGCACCTGCATATCCACACCCGATGCGTCCATGGTTTGAATGCGCTCGTCGATACGGGTCAGCGGCAAGGGGATAGGTTTCGTCCAGCTGCTTCCTTCGAGCCGCACAGTAGGCGCAGACTCTGAGCCGCCAACGTGCGCGCCATATTTCAAGCCAGACTTTTGCAAAATTTGCACCAGCTTAGGCGGAATCAAATGGGCGTGGACATCGATGGTCGGGGTTGAACTCATTTTGCTTTTCTCAACTGCTTTGAAGAATAAATTTACGTTGCTGGCGCAATAGGCGCGCGTCGATTGCGCCGCACATTCAGCGCTGTCGTGATCAATAAAACTTGAAATACGGCCACACCCAACCAGATCGCCACGGGCTGACCGTGATCCAAGAAAACGCCGAAGATGGCCGGGCCCGAGGCCATGCCCACGTCAATGCCTGAATACACCACGCCATAGACTTTTCCAGAGGCATTCACCGGCGCTACTTGCTTGACCAGCAAATCACGAGCTGGCAAAGCCACGCCCACACCGCAGCCGATCAAGCCAAATGCCATGACGACGAGCACGGGCGGCATTGGAACAAAGGCAACAGCCAACGCAATCACAGCAGCAGAGCTAAAACCCAGTGCAATCATTCGCTCACAGCGCTGCGGATTAGCCACCAAAAATCCACCCGCAACACTGCTCGCGGCGCTGCACAGCAGATAAACCGTCAAACAAATACCGGCCAAAGCAAGCGGCAAATCATGCAGGCTGCGAGCGGATTCAGCGCCAAAGCTGGTCAGCGTGCCTTGCGCCGTCGCATAAAAGACGAAGAATAAAAAGCACATCCAAATCATCCGATTGGCCAAAAAATGCGCTGGAGCAGGCGCATTCGGGTGGCTTGCGGCGTTGATCGCAGGCGCGATGGGCGGTGTTTGCAGCTTGCTGCGGTATTGCCACATCAGCAGCATCACGGCCAGAGTCAACGCTGCAGTTGCCCAGTAAGCCACCCGCCATCCGCTCATGCTGGCGATCAACACCAAAACAAGTGGCGCAATCGCTGCGCCCAGATTGCCGCTGATGCTATGCACACTGTAGGCATGACCTAAGCGCGATGTTTGCACCTTACGATTGAGCAAGGTGTAATCAGCAGGGTGGAATACGCCATTGCCCACGCCGGCCAGCGCAGAAAAGGCCAGCGCCATTTCATAGCTGTTGATCGCAGCCAAGCCCAGTGCCGCGAGGACAAACAAGCTCATGCCCACCATGATGACTGGAAACGGGCCGTGCTTGTCCACCCAAATGCCCGCCAAAGCTTGCGTGATCGCGGAAGCCACATAAAACGCGCTGATCGCCACGCCGATCTGGGCGTAGCTCCAACCAAACTCGGTGCGCAGCCATGGCGTCAGCGGCGCAATGATCAAATGAAAGTAATGCGACATGCCATGCCCCAAGCCAACCAAGGCGATGACCAAGGCGTCTTGTCGCTTGGTGGACGGTGGGAGGGGCTCTGATACTTGCATAGCCATGATGGTGCGCGATTGCAGCCACCATTGCAAAGCTTGGACTGCGAAATTCTTGGACAAATCCGCGCAAATGAATCCGGCAGTGATCGCTGTTCGGCAGATCTTGCGATCTCAAGCCTATTACTTGGATGATTCCACGACAGGTATTTACATCTGTAGGCGACGTTTCTAAACTGCTCTGCAATATCAACAAAACTAGGAGACCCCTATGAAATCTGAGACTTCAGTTCTACACAATCCATCTCAAGCCCAAAGCCTCGCTGAGTTACCTAAGGGTTTATCACGACGTTTCGTCTTGGCAGCAGCAGGAGCCAGCGCATTGTCTGCCTGCGCACCCATGCAAACAGCACAACCCTTAGCCGCACAAAGTGGCTTAAATGAGCTGGCATTGGCCAGTTTGCGCACCACACAAGGCATGAGCTCATCGCTTTCGCCAGCCCCAAAGTCTGCATCAATGGGCGTGTGGTTTGAACGTGCGCCTTTGCCGGTGCCCCGCACGGAAATGAGCTTCGTCGCGGTTTGGGACAACAAAATGTATGCCGTGGGCGGTTACGACTACAGGGGCGGATTTGCAGGCACTTGGAATCACCGCTTTGACCTCACCACCAACCAATGGACGATTCTTGCGCCCGTTCCCAAGGGCGGCAACCACATGGGCTTGGTTGCGCTAGATGGCGCTTTGTACACCTTTGGCGGATTCACCAATCAAAACAACACCCCATTTGACGAATGCTTCAAATACGACATCGCTAAAAACGAATGGTCGCCAATTGCTAAGCTGCCCGCTAAGTTAGGTGCGATTTCCTGCGTGGTGGTGCGCGGCAAAATCCATTTGCTGGGTGGCCGAGATATGGTGAGCATCGGCCAGCACTTGGTCTACGACCCCAAAACTGACAAATACGAAACCAAGACACCGATCCCAGGTGCGCGTGATCATCATGCTGTCGTCGCAGTTGATGACTTCATTCACGTCATTGGTGGCCGTTTCAATACATTTGAATTCAATACGGCTACTCACTTGGTGTATTCGCCCAATACCAATGCTTGGAAAGAGCGCGCACCCATGCCGACGACGCGCAGTGGCCATGGTGCGGTTTACTACAGAGGCCGTATTGTCTGCATCGGCGGTGAGGGTGTGGTGGTGTACAGCCAAGTCGAGAGCTACGATCCACGCACCAACACTTGGG
>JAAFJC010000098.1 GCA_013297925.1 Comamonadaceae bacterium | reverse complement strand
CCGAAATCCATGCTGTCTAAGCTGCGGTGAAACACGCCCAACTGCTCTTTTGCGCCCTTCATTTGCCAATGCAGATCAAAAGCACGGTGAATATGCGGATAAATGGCGGCGAGATTTTGCACGTCTTGCACATTGAAATCGCTTTGATCGGGGCGGCGAAACAAGCTCAAATGCATCGGCGGCGCGCGCAGTGAGCCTGTGCCGTCTGAAAGCGCAGCGCAGAGCAGATGCTCGGCAGGCATGGTGAGCAAAAAGTCCTTGTAAAAAGCCGATTTGCGTAGAGCCGCAGGGCGCACCCAATCGCTGCCACGCCCGATCCAGCCAGCGCGAAACAGGCCCTGCGCTAGCGCGCCATGCAGCCACAGATCATGCTGCCACCAATGCTCGGAATAGGCGCGAGCTACGCTCTCGGTATGGTTGTGCGCCGCATAAAAGCTTTGATCGCGCTGGCCTTGCCCGGCCACCACCAGCATGCCGGTATGCGCATCAAAAGCTTGGCAGAAGCTGCGCATCACGCCATGCCAAGCATCGTCGTTGCCCACGGCGCTGTAGAGCGTGGCCAGCAAGGCCGAGGCATCGGTTTGTGCCAACTCAGAGAGCGTGATGGATTTCACGATGGTTTGAGTGTCAAGATAAGCAACAGCACTTTTCATTCATGTGAATGTATCGCAAAGTCAGCTCAAGCCACAAAATACCCTGAGATGCTACGGACAGTTGCTTTTTTGCAGCATGCCCAACGCTCTTAAAACAATAGCTGAGAGCGCACAAGGGCAGACGGCATGACCACACAACCTATAAAAATGAACACCATCAACGCTTTGGCGCATTCGCCAATGCCCTCGAAAGAGGGTTGTCACGCCAAGTCATCCTGGCTACACTATTTAACAACTATTCCACCTATGAAGCGGAGCGCTCGATGAAACGTAAGCTCGTGAGATTTCACCGGTCTTCTCTGGCCTGCGCCTTGGCCAGTTTGACTGCGGGGGTGGCTTTTGCGCAAACTACGCCTGCACCCACTGCGCAAGAAGCCGCCGATCAAGCCGCCAGAGCCAATGCACAAGTCTTGCAAAGCTGGCAGCAGCAAACTGGGCAGGCCGCCAGCGTAGGCACGCAAGGCAAGGTGGAGTTTCATGGTGGTGTGACGATGGATATCTATGGAACGAGCGTGAACAGCACATTCGGCAACCCATTGCTGTCTCCACTGCGCGACAATGACTACGGCAAACTCATCTTCCAGGGCGATATACGCACGCAAACGCCTGAGCAAGATGTCACGTATGTTCAAGGCGTACTCACAACCAGCAACGATCGCTCTGTGATCGCGCGCTATGCCAACCAAATCAACAGCTTCCAAACCGGGCGCGCTGGCGTGGGCTATCAATTCGCTTTTGGTGATGTGGTGGCCAACTATTCCACCCTCTCTTCCAATCTCGGCTTGCGTGGCGCGCTCGCTACGCGGCAATTTGGCGCGCTCACCGTGACAGGCGTTGCGGGTACGGTCGCCGAGAGCTGGGAGGCGCTGTTTAATCGCCCTGCCCTAGATAATCTCTCGCCGCGCACACGCTATCTGCGCGATGTGATGGGCGTCAAAGCTGAATATGCTTTTAGCCAGCAGCTCTCCGCGTTTGCCACATTGCAATACTATTCGGATCGCTTGGGCTCAGCCAAGCTCCCGCTGGGCTCGCCAGCCCTAGATGGCACGGTGCTCAGCACCGGGCTGAAATACACCCAAGACACGCTGCAGCTCTCCGCTGAAATAGCCAGCGCCAATACCGAAGACAAAAACACGCTCACGGATCGCCGGGGCAGCGCCTTTGTGGTCGATGGCACCTATCGCTTCACACAAGCCGGTGTGGGCTTGCGCTTTGGCTACCATGATCTGGGCCCGCGCTTTGCCTCTCTGGCGCAATCAGTCGCCCCCGGCATTCAAGAATGGTATGCCGGTGCGGATTGGCAGATCAGCCCGCAGCTCATGTGGGGCATCGATTTGCGCGATGCCACCACCCGTGTGGCTGCCACCTCCATATCGCCAGCCAGCGAAATAGAGTTGCAATCTTTCAGCAATCGCCTGAGCTACAGCTTCCAAGGCATCACCGGCTTGATGCTTTCGCTGAATGACACACGCAATAGAGGCAAAGATCCGCTTGGCAATGCCAGCAACAACGACACCACCCAGCTTGGCCTCAATTACGGCAACCAAGCTTGGAGTGGCGGCCTCAGCTTGGGGGTAGGCCATAGCCGCAGCCCCGCCAATCCGCTGGCCGATAGCAACAGCAGCCAATGGCAACTCAATCTGGGGCGCAATTGGAGCGATGCCAGCTTAGAGAAGCAAGCCTCTTGGACGGTGGGCTTGCAAGCCAGCCTCGGCCAGCAAGTTCAAAAGCAAATCTTGGCGGGCACGCAGTCTAAAAACACCAGCTATGGCCTCAATCTCACAGCCAGCAGCACACCGCTTGGCCAGCTGCTGCTCGGCCTGCAGCGACAGCAAACCCTGCAGCCCACGCCGGGCGCGCCGCGCCTAGCCACCACCACCGTGAATCTGGATTGGACGAAAGCCTTCACCCAGCAATGGCAGCTCAAGGGCTATGCCAAAATCAATCTCCGCAACCAAGGCGATCCGGCCTTGCAAGTCGATGAGCGCATCTTCGGGGTGCAGGGGAGCTACAAATGGTGAATTTGAAGCATTTTCAGCAATTTGCCGGCGTCAACACTGCGCAGCAAGCTATAAAATTAATAGCATTGCTGGCCTGTATTTGGCTTGTGGCTTGTGCGCAGCCACCTGCTGCAAGCGCACCCAGCAATGCCCAGCAAGCGCTGGAGCGCATCGTGCGCGATTATGAAAAAGGCAGCTTGAAAGCGCTGGAGTCTTCTCTGCCAGCCAGCTTCATTGGGCGCGATAGCTTGCTGGACGCAGCGCGCCGCGCCGCCAACGATCAGCGCAACTCACGCATCGAGATCACCGAAGTGCAAACCCAAACCACGGGCGCAGCACAAGCGCTCACTTTTCGCTGGGAAAAGCGCTTTATTCGCGCCAGCTCGGGCGCCAGCATCACCGAGCGGGGCACGACGCAAACCGTGATGCGCAAAAGCGGCGAGGCTTGGGTGATTGAGAGCCTGGCTGCTGATAACGTGTTCACCCGCTGAATGCACTGCATCTACCAACGCAATCGAGGAAGAGAACAATGAAAGCACAAAAATTAGTGATGGAAAAATTGGTGACAGCGCTGGCAGTCGGCTTGGGTGGCGGCTTCTGGCTCAGCACCGCATGGGCGGCTGGGCAGGTCGATACTGCACGTGGCGAAGTGAGCGTGCTCGCGCGTGATGGCGCCCCGCGCGGCGTGGCCAAGGGGGATCGTGTGGTCGAAGGCGAGACGATTCTCACCGGGCCAGACGGTGAAGTCTTGCTCACCACCGATGATTCTGGTGTGCTGGCCATTCGCCCACGCTCTCGCTTGACGATCGAGGCGTACAAGGTCAACGGTAACGACAAAGATTCGGTGGTGCTGAATTTGCTGCGCGGTAGCCTGCGCTCCGTCACGGGCTGGATCAGCAAAACCGCGCCTAAGAATTACCGTGTGACGACCAACACGGCCACCATCGGCATTCGCGGCACAGACCATGAAGTGGCCGTGGTGGAAGAGGGTGACAACGCAGGTACCTGGAACAAAGTCACAGAAGGTGCCACCACGCTGTCGAGCAATGCAGGCAGTGTGGATCAAACGCCCACCAACAACGGCACAGGCCGCGTGCGCTCGGGCGATCAGGCCCCCACGCCCGCGCCGCCACCTGTCACGCTGTTTGCCCCGCGCCCCAGCGATCAGCGTTTGGGTGAATTGAAACTTGACGCGCAAACCAACCAACCCACACGCCTGCAAACCCGCCAACAGCAGGTCTCGGGCAGCGGCGGCCTCTCGCCCCAAGGCAATCCCCGCGTGAGCACGCAATGCACACCCGATGCCCCCGCGCAGCAGGCTTTGGATAACTTACTTCGTGCCTATGAGAGAGGCGATATCGCCTTCTTGCAGCGCCATATTGATCCCGCCATGATCGGCTTCGGCGTGCTCATCAATGATGTGATCAACGATAGCAATGCCCAGCGCCAAACCCGCATCCAAATCACTGATCGCCAAATGCAATGCGGCCCTGACGTCGCCGTGATTGATTTTGCTTGGGAGAAATACTATCTAGCCAGTGCCAACTTTACGCCCGTCGTCACGCGTGGACGCAGCTCGATATTGATCTCAGGCTTAGGCAGCGGCTTGGGTGGCCAGTGGCGCATCAACGGCTTGGTAGGCGACAGCCCACTGCGCTCAGGCGGTGTGGGTGCAGATGCTGCTGTCCAAGCTATTGGTCCCACATCAGCTAGTTACGCGGCTATCCCAGTCACTTGTAATGTTACTGGGACTATTAGTGCTAGCTCTCCTAATTTACCCATCATTAGTGGTACGGTCACCTTTAGTGGCTCTGGCTCACCAGTTTGTACCTTTGGTGCAACTGGTACTTCAACGACATGTGTGGTTAGCCCTAATCCGTTACTCAGCGCAGTTCTTGCCACATCTCCCGGTTCCAATGTTGACACCTGCGTTACTGCCACAATAGGAACCATTCCAGTCAGTACCACAAGTGCATCGTTCTTTCATAGCGGAACAGCAAACTTCAGCGGGCCACCGGGAGGAACAACTACTGTCGTCGTACCGCTTAGCTTCAGTGCGAGTGTTACCGTTCCTTCCGGCTCAGGCCCGAGAACGGGCACTTACACCTCTACCACTACATGCGTAGCCAACTTGTCAATTAGCAGTACTGCTCCTGCCACTTGCGGTGTTGCACAATCGACATTACCTGTTACTCTTGAAGTGCGGGATGCAGATGTCACCTCATCAAGCTTGACGGTGCAAGTATCGGCAAGCAATGGTGATATCGAGACTTTTGTGTTGCCACAGGTCTCTGCAGGTGTGTATCGCATCACATCGATCCCAGTGAGTCGAGGGCAGACCAGCGTCTCCCCTGGGAACGGCAGAATAGATTTCGTTGGTGCAACGACTGGAGCCGTGGTGCTTACCGTGCGCTACAACGATGCGCGCACCAGTACTGGCTCGAGCATCATCCGCCAAACGACAGTGACTCTAAACTAGTGTTTAGTTACTCAGCATGATGGAGCTGCTAGCGCATGTTTTGGCGCGGGCATTTGCTTGCGAGCAAAGCGGAGACTTTCAGCAAGCGCAAGAAATACTGAGCAACGCAATTGCACGACAGCACGATATGCGTGCTACGGTAGTACTTCGCGATTCCCTGTCAGTGCTGCAGTTTCGCAGCGGGCAGCATGCGAAAGCACTGAAAACTCTCACTGAGCTGATCGATCAACTGTCGGGAGAGACTGAGAAATCTAGCCAGCTAAATGGGTCAGCACAATACACCGCTTGGCCTCAATGGGCGCAACCCTACTGGAGCGGTGTAGGTAGCAGTGCGTCAAGCGTGATCGATTTGCCGCGCTTATGGCGTAATGCCGGAGCTTGCTACATGCGCATGTATCAACCTAAAGAAGCCGAGTATGCGTTTGCACAAGCTTATCGGCTACGCCCTGACCAAGCCACCAATGTGCTGTATCACTATGGCCAAAGCATGGCCAATTGCGACTGGTCACGCTGGGAAGAGTTGTGTGAGGAGCTGATCACTAGAGTATTGAATGCACCGGCGCAAGAAGATTTATCCGCATCTATCTCTCTATTCAGCGTTTCTGACAAATCTCAGCAAATGCACGCTTTATCTCAGCGCGTGGCAAAGCATATTGAGAGCCAGCTTGATCTTGCACTGCGTCAGCAAAAGCTGCCTTTGCGCAAAATCAGTAACGGCGAGCGATTAAAAATTGGCTATTTTTCTTATGATTTACGCAATCATGCCGTGGGGCAAATCACGCAAGATATCTTTGCACTGCATGATCGCCAACGGTTTGGAATTTATGCACTGTCGTATGGGCCTGATGATGAATCAGTGACACGAGCCAAAATTGCACGAGAGGTAGAGCATTTTGTTCCCCTACAAGGACGCACTGTCGACCAGATGGTGCACGCCATCCGCGCCCTCGAGCTTGACATCGTAGTTGATTTAAGTGGGCATACTTCAGGCGCTTTGCCGCAGGTGATGCACTATCGCGTAGCGCCTATTCAATGCCATTGGCTGGGCTATCTTTGGTCCATGGGCAGCAAGGCCTACGATTATGTGATTGCGGATCAATTTTCCGTGCCTCAAGAGCTATACGGCGCGTATCACGAGGCTGTGGTGGCCTTGCCGCACACGCTCCAACTTGCCTCACCCTCCAAGCTCAAATCGCATGTACCCAAAACTCGCGAAGAACTCGGGCTGCGCGATGATGCTTTTGTGATGGCTTATTTTGGGGCTTTATCCAAGCTTACGCCCACGATGTTTGATGCATGGCTTGAAGTATTGCGCCAAGCGCCGCACGCTGTGCTGTGGATCGGGCGTAATGCGCATTCGAGTTCCGAGGCTTTTGGTCGATTGCGCTTTCGTGCCATGCAAGCGGGTATTCATCCTGCGCAAATGGTGTTTTCTGATCCGGTGGCGCATGATGTCCATCTGGCGCGCTATGCGGCGGTTGATGTCGTGCTAGATCCTTATCCGGTAGGCAGCGGCGTCACGGCAGTGGAGGCGCTTTGGATGGGTTGCCCTATCGTCTCGATGGCGGCAGCGGGCGAGACTTTGGTGTCGCGCATGCCTGGCGGCGTGCTTCATGCCGCTGGTCTGGGCGATTGGGTTGTGGATAGCTTGCAGGCTTATCAAGTGCTGCTGCTGCGTGCAGCTCATGATCGCAATATTTGCGCCAAAGCTAGAGCACATCTGCTAGCAGAAAAAGACCGGCTTGATTTGTTTGACACAAAAGCCCGTGTGCGACAGCTGGAAGCGGCTTACGAAAAGATGCTTCGCACAGCGCAAGCAGGTCAGCCAGCGCAATCTTTTGCGCTACCCGCCTGATGGAGGTTCGCGCTCAAAGCGCAAGCTAAAGCGCACCCCGCACATCTCAGCCTTTGGATGCGCATCTTCAATATCCAACTGCGCCCCGTGGCGTTTGGCGATTTCGGCCACGATGGCCAGCCCTAGGCCTGAGCCGTCGGCTTCTTGGCCCAAGCGGCGATAAAAGGGCTGGAGCACCAAATCTCTTTCGTTCTCAGGAATGCCGGGTCCATTGTCTTCTACCTGCAGTACAACAGCATCGCTGTAAGCTGGCCGCAAAACACGTAGCGTGATCACGCCGCCTCGCTCGCTGGTGCTGGCCACATAAGCCAGCGCGTTATCCACCAAATTGCGCACCAGCTCTGAAAGCAAGGCGGGATAGCCTTGAATCTGCGCGCTGGCATCGTCTGCTGCCAAGCCTTCATAGCCCATATCAAAATGCCTATCCATCGCGCGCGGCAGCGCCTCGCGCACCACTTCTTGCACCAGCTGCGCCACATTCACCGTTTGCTTGGGTAAGCTTTGGCCGCTGCCCTCGGCGCGGGCGAGAGCGAGCAACTGATTCACCGTGCGCGTGGCATTCATGCTGGCGCGGCTGATTTGCTTGAGCGATTGCTTGAGATCGGCTTCGCTCGTTTGTGCGCGCAAGGCCAAATCAGCTTGCATGCGCAGGCCAGCCAGCGGTGTTTTGAGCTGATGCGCCGCATCGGCCAAAAAGCGCCGCTGCGCTGCGAGAGATTGGCGCTCACGGCCAAAGAGTTCGTTGACAGATTTCACCAGTGGCGCCACCTCCAGCGGCACGGCCTGCGTGTCAATCGGGCTCAAATCATCCGGGCGGCGCGCGCGAATGCGATCTTCCAGCTCATGCAGTGGTCGGATGCCGCGCGCCAGCGCCAGCCATACCAAAAAGACTGCCAGCGGCAACACGATGAACTGTGGCAAGAGCACGCCCTTGACGATTTCTGTGGCCAGCCGCGCACGCTTCTCGCGCGTCTCCGCCACTTGGATCAGGATCGGCTTGCCTTCAATTTTTCCACCAAGACCGCTGGATATTTCAGCGCGTGTGTAGAGCCAAGCAATACGCACTTCTTGCCCGCGAAACTCATCATCGCGCAGCTTCACGCGCCCGGTCTCGACGACTTCATCCTCTGGCGGCAGGGGCAGCTCGCGCTCGCCGCTGAGATGCTCGCCGCGCAGCCCCAAGACTTGGTAGTACACCAAATCATCTTCATCAGCCCGCAAAATTTCGCGCGCTGGCGCCGGCAAATTAAAGCTGGCCTTGCCTTGCTGCACGGTCACAAGTTGAGAGAGCGCTTGCGTGTTGTATTCCAAGGCGCGATCAAAAGGCGCGCCAGCGATGCCTTGAGCCACCAGCCAAGTGAGCACCAAGCTCGCTGGCCACACCACGAGCAAAGGCGTGAGCATCCAGTCGAGGATTTCGCCAAATAGGCTGCGCTGCTCGCGCTGAAAAATTCTTAAGGCCACAGTTGGCGCGTGCTCAAATCTTTTCCAGGCAATAGCCCAAGCCGCGCACTGTTGCAATGCGGATCGGGCCCTTCTCAATCTTCTTGCGCAGGCGGTGGATATAGACCTCAATCGCGTTGTTGCTCACTTCTTCGCCCCATTCGCACAAGCGCTCGACCAGCTGATCCTTGCTCACCAAGCGGCCTGCGCGCGCCAGCAAAATCTCAAGCAGACTGATCTCGCGCGCCGAGAGATCAATCATCTTGCCATCGATCGTGGCCACGCGGCCGGATTGGTCATATGAGAGCGGCCCATGCTTGATCAGCGTGCTCGCGCTGCCAGCGGTGCGCCGCGTGAGGGCGCGCACGCGAGCTTCCAGCTCCTCCAAGGCAAAAGGCTTGGCCATGTAATCGTCCGCGCCGTAATCCAGCCCTTTCACGCGCTCTTCCACGCTGTCGGCCGCCGTGAGGATCAGCACTTGCAGCGATGAGCCACGCCCGCGCAGCCGCTTGAGCACCTCTAGGCCATGCATCTTGGGCAAACCCAGATCCAAGATCAGCAAATCAAATTCGGTATTCGTCATCAGTGCCGCATCGGCCTGCACGCCGTCCGTCACGTGATCCACCGCCGCGCCCGAGCTGCGCAGCGCGCGCAAGAGCCCATCGGCCAACACTTGGTCGTCTTCAGCAATCAAAATGCGCATGATGAAAGTCTCCTCGGTGGCATTGTTTATCAGCCTGTGAACACATTGTAAGGATTGTGCTGAATACAGGCTGACTCAGCACAGTTGCGCCAAAAGCGGGAAAATCATGTTTTTAGGAGATCATGATGCACCCTCTCTCATTCTCTTCACACACATTGTCCGTTGGCCTTGTGCTCTGTGCAGCGCTCGCCGCCCCCAGCTTGCAAGCCAGTGAAGCCCAATGCATCCTTGCTGGCCGCCTCAACCCAGAAGGCCGCTGGGCACCCGCAGCCAGCGGTGTGCAACTCCTCGATGCTGCAGGCCAGCGCATCAGCAGCGCAGGCCAGCCGAAGCTCGAAGCCATCAAAGCCGTCCGCATCGCTGAACCTGCGTTACTCGCGCAATGCAACGCCGGCCAAGCCATGGCAGACGGCGATGCCATCAAGAGCAGCAAAAGCCCCGTGCCCGCACTGGCCGCTGGCAATGCTCCCGTCCCGGTGCAAGCCACCGCTATGCTGCCCGGGCGCGCAGGTGGGCAGTGGGTGGAGCTGCGCTTGGACGTGCCCGCAGAGCGTGTGGTGATGCTCACGCGCTGAGTTTCTTTGTGAGTTTTTGCTCCGGATACACGCCTGACAGAGCAGCCAGTGCGGATGGCTCCATGTCCCCCGGCGGGGTTTGTGTGTTGTTTGTCTTCGGTGAAAGAGTTTCCCCGCCTCCGCCCAATACTGTTCATTTAAATCATTTTCAGGTACGATGCGTCATCCCACCCAAGGAGATGACGCATGGCACGAACCAAAGCAAGCTTAGGGCAAGGCGCAAGGCTGGCGGACTATTTAAGCGTTGG
>JAAFJC010000097.1 GCA_013297925.1 Comamonadaceae bacterium | reverse complement strand
CGCTGCAAATCGGCACCAGCCGAGAAATGGTCAGCAAAATATTACGGGATCTAGAAAAAGGCGGCTATGTAGGTGGCGCTGGGCGTGCGATCCTGATCGTCAAAAAACTGCCTTTGCAGTGGTAAATGGCCGCGTCTTCAGATTTGAGGCTTCCTAGATATTTTCCCCATCGGGCTCGGAACATAAGGCTGAGGCAAATCCAGCTGTTGCAACGAGCTTTCCAAGGCTTCAATAGCATGGATGGTTTGCATCAAAGCATCTGCCTGCGATTGAGTCAGTGTCATTTCGTCCTGAAGTGGGCTGCGCAGTGGCGGCGTGTGAGTAGACTGCTCCACTTGTTCCAATAGAGTGTTGGCATGTGCAGTGCCTGGCAGGCCTTTGCTTCGCACGGATTTAGTAAATCCTTTTGTATAGCTCTTCAGCCCGTTCACCAACATTTGCAAGCGCACCCAGCGATGGTCTCTCCATGAATCTACCCAGTGCGCATACTTCGGGCTAGGCAATTCACCCAAAAAAGCGCGTACAGCATTTTTCCCACCGGTGGCGCCAATCTCTTCAGCCAACTCAATGATCATTTTTGGATCAATTTTCAGATTGAGCATGTTCCCAGCGCGATTGTTCATATAGGCCAAGATCACTCTGTTGCGAACATCAGGCATTCGTAAATAGGATTGATCATGTCCATCTTTTGCGGTGGTGTATATGCTTGCAGCAAAACGTATAAAGGTCTTGATATCCGCCTTTCGTTCAGGCACGGTGAAGCCAGTATCGTCTCGCGGATAGACCAAGTTATCAAATGCACCGTCGCTATGCTTGAAAGGAATGTAGGTGCGAAGAATCTTGTTTTTGAATCGCAAACGTGGCGGCTCTTCGAGCAACTTCATGCCAAAGGTTGGCCAGGATGGAATCGCTTGGTCGAAAAATTGAATCGGAAAATTGCTTCCAATACCGCCGTCTGAAAACCATAAACGCACCAAGCTAATGTCTTCTGCATTTCTGTCCAAGTTAAGCCCAAGCAGAGGAATATTCTGAAACAGCACCGGGCAAGACATGCTCATCCTCGCTGCCACCACGATGGGGAGATCACCCACAGGGAACAATCTCAAATCAGGATCATTCAGGCCTAATTCATGATTTTCAGGCAATGAGAATAGAGCCTCTAAGTTGGTCCTGTTTTCCTTCAGTAAGGGCTCAATAAAGGGCAGATGCTGACTCAGCTCTGAAAGCCGATCCACATGTTTTCGCAGAAGAATTTCACAGGTATCAAAAGTCACTATTGGACTGACACGCCTGAGATGATCAATCACCGCTGCCGGAAAGTAATCCTTCAATTCAGACAAACGAAACATCACGGTGCCATCGTTGCTGGTTAACGGCAGCTCATAGATTCGTCCATGGCTCAAGCAAGTGGAGATCATGCGCAAGTTGATAGATTTCGCCTGCTCACTGGCATTTGCACCGCTTGGACCTGCAGGAGCGAGCCATAAATCCTTGAACGTGAGCGGACGATCCATCGAAAGCCCAGCGCCCTTCTGAGTTCCCTCATACAGCCATTCCATCAAGCCAGCATGAGCAGACCCTTCTGTGCGCATGCCTGTGCACATACCACTGCCCCTCAATTGCATCAGAGCGCAAATCTGAGTCAACAATACATACAAAGGATGAACAAGCATGCTGAGTCCAAAAAACACGCTGTACGACACCATTAAGCGCATGCTCAGAGAGCTATTTGCAAGCCACGCAGTGATGAATAATGCGACAGCAGCCCAGCCTAGCAACCCCACTAAATTGGGGCCTAAATGCTTCATCGTAGTTTTAAAGCCATTCCACAGTGCACAACAATAAGATCGATTTTTGGGTTCTGTCAACTCAGCAGATTTATTGTTGGCTTTTTGAATCTCATTGTTTTTTGCCACGCTATTGAGGCGCCCCACCTCGCCGCCCAGCAGATCGACCGCCCAATCAAACAGTCTTCTTACGCTGGCATCTGGCTGAAACAAGCTGCGAATCTTCGTGATCTCTTGCTTTGTATCGACATAATCAGCGAGTTCTTTGGGCATCTTCGCCAAAACTTCATTGAAGCCGTTATCACTTCCCCTGCGTCTGTAGTATTCACACGCAGCTGCAAGGGAGGCGGCGATCGCTCCTACTGATGTGCCGCCCAAGGAATGAAAGCGGAATTTGCGAGCCAACTCGATCAAAAATCCCGGATAGACGACGCCGTTGATCACGCCGCCGTCTAAAACGAGATCACAAAAACGATCAACTGGCGGCCTCTGGTCAGGCTCTAGAGGTGGAAGCTCTCCGGGATGCGATTTCACTTCCATGACTGAGCTTGAAATCTTTGGAGATTATTCAATGTATCAACGGATGGAAACCAGACGTAGGCACAGCCACGCGTCACGACAAACGGTTCAGTAAACTGAGCGGCTTTGTTCGGATTTTGCTGCCCTGGAATATCAAGATACATCGCATTCGTTTCAGGCTCATGCTGGCCGATGATGGGATCGCGAGTGCGCGAGCGATCAGGTATACCCATCACTCGATGCTGCCCCCATGCGCCAACCAGATGCTCGAATTGCTCAACGATATCAGCGCAGAAAAACAAACCTAGCATGCCTTTGCTCGTCGCATCGGTATAAGGCATACCTCGCCTGAGCACTGGGCGATGAATGAATGGCGTGACAGGATCATCGCGAGGATTCATCCTTCGAATATGACTGGCAAATGGGCATCCTGAGCCTTGGGAATCATCACCTGCAGCAGGGCGACCATCGCTATCACGATGATGAAAATGAAAATCGTTGGGATCTGCTCGGGGAGCTTTCGGCGGTTCAAGCAAATCCCGATAACGCATATGGGGCTCAAGCAAAACACCATCTGGCGTTCGCCCCATGATTTTTGATTTCACCCAGCGCTGAGCTAATGCATAAGAATCGCTGTGTTGATCAGACGTACCACGGGGTGCATCTTGGGTCAACAGACTTTTGGCCGTCTGCTCAACCCAGGCATTAAATCGATCAATCCGCTGCTCCATCTTTCTGATCACAGCAAAGCTCGAATTATCGAAGAAGCTTTTATACGCTTCATCGTTGGGAACAACTTGCGGGTCGAGATGGGTATGCGCTTTTTTTGTGAGGTTCAAATCTGCGTACAGGTTATCGCCATCGTTGCGCGGATGCCCCAAAAGCAACTCACCCAAAGCATGAATGTGACGATATCCTTGGGCATCCTTTTCTGGAGCACTGGCAGAATAAATCGGCGACGTGATGCCATCTCGGTAGCCGAAATGCTCAGTGCCTATATCGTCTAAGGGCATTGCACGCTCAACCCAACCCGATTTGACAGGCCATTCAATGCCTTCTTGCTGAAGATTGAACTGGCGATTAAGCAGTAGCTCGAAAAGCCGTGTTTCGACGACTTTAAGACAGTCTATATTTTCTGTCGGCTTGCCATCAATGTACGCAATAGGAATATGAATAATGCAGACCACATCGAAGCAAGACTGCTGAGCGTTAGGTTGAAAGTTTGGCTGCCAATACTCAGGCGCGGATTCGCCAGAATCTCCCAAGTGTCGAGCAGCGCGCAAAAATGCGTTGTCTGAGAATGCTGGAGATTTTTTACGAAACACATCCAATAGCTTTTGCTCCACCTTAACTTTTTCAAGGCCACCGAATGTAAACCCAATATCGAGACCTGCTTTGATGTTCAGGCTTGGATGATTCTTAACTTCTAGTCTTAACTTGGACAAACTATCGAGCAAATGAGCGCCACTTTTAATCTTGCCTTGATTCAGCAGAGCCGAAAGTGGGTTGTTTATGCTGCCATCAACGCTAAAGAAATAACAATGACGGGAGCATCGCTTGTATCCACGGCCTACAAGCGGCTGGATACAGCTGAGGATATTCTCATTTTTTTGAAAACTAACGCCACTGCCCACATGGCTGGAATCCAGATTCATTGACCACCCCGAATCTCGTTGAAATCGTACTGGCGTTGAGGCTTGAAGTGATGAACGATGCGATCAGTGGTTGCCTCAGGATATGCGCTGAAGTAGTAACCGCCTACTGGCTGCTGCACAAACTGCTTGAGATACTGAACAAATTCAAATGGGTGCTCTCGGATAGGCATTTTTGGGCTAATCGAAACATGCTCAAAAAAGCGATCAAACAAATGACCGAACTCTTTGGCGAAATGCCCGATGTAAGTATCAAAATCACCGTCATACATGGTGAACAGGGCAAGCTTTGAGTCGTTATCCAGAAACACAAACGATGCAAAGTGCACCATCTTCGAATCTGCCAAAACCTTATCGATGAAAGGTGCCCCTAGCGCAATGACTTTTTTGAGCTCTTGCGAATGGAAATCCACAGGCGATTTGATAGGCAAAATAGTTTGCAGCGGTGTTTGAGCTAACAACTGCTCTTTCTGATAGCTCAGGGGATAGCTGGTGCATTGGAATCCCCAACGCTTCTCTAAACCATATGGCTTACCTGTGTCAGCGTTGATTCTTTGCGTGATACTGGGTAAGACCAACAGTTGGCGCGCGGTATATGCAATCACATGCATCGCCATCATCATCCCCGGGCAGGAGTGGGTGTACTCCCAGCGTGGTGGCGATTGATCTGGCTGTGAGCTCAAAGGAACGAGCGGCGCACCTCCCATCGTTTTGGAGAAGGGACAATTCTTCTTGGTAGCTGAATCGATGGCATTGACTGGATGATCAAAACTTAAAACAAATCGATCCGTCACACCATCATGTCCGTAGCTTGAAGTGCCAGCGAGCGCAACCAATACCAAGGTATCAGCAGGGATAAGATTTGAGTGATCGCCATCATTGCTGAGATTGCCTTGGGTAGATTCAGGATCAAGCTTGACAGGCCGATTGGTACGCCTAGGCACAAAAACGACTGGCGGAGAGACACGCAACGCTTCCTTCACCCAGTCGACCGTTTTAATGCTGGCTGGCAGCCACTGCGCATCAGGATTTTTCTTGCGCTCATCGATGGCTTGCCTCCGCATTTTTGCCAAATCACCAGGTGACTGCTTGAAAAATTCCGACAAACAAATACAAATTGAATTCTGTATATTGGTGACTGAGCCTCCCACCAAAGACGCAGCAAGCAAACCTTTTTCGACATTTCCAAATTCCTTCTGCCAGCCGTAGCTGTCTTTGGGTTGACTGAATGACCTCGTTGATGCCATTTTTTGCAACAATGGCGTGAAGCCAGGTGCTGCCAAGGATTTCTTAAGCGTTCTTTTGTCATCGATTTGAAAATCGTACCCGCCCAATCGATCAATATCGGCTTGTATCTCATCTCGCTCATCTCGTTCTAGGCGCGTTATAGATGCATTTTTTGCAAACAGCTCAATGATTTCAGTTGCGCGCTGAGCGAGCTTGGCCAGCCCCGCCCTGCTCTCGATCATGGTGCTCGGCTCAAAGACAAAGTGGCGCCCCATGATTTGGTATTGCAAGCCACGTCCTATTTTTCGCGTGCTTTCTAGGATCAAGCCAATATCTTTTTGAGCAAATCCAAAAATAGACAATACATAACGCGCTGCGATGATTTCTGCCATGCTTGCCAAATCAAAATCATGTTGCCTGAGAGAAAGCATGCTACCCGCCTTGAATGCGACCGTTGCAATAGCGTCATACTGTTGATCATTGATACTGGTCAACATATCCAGTGCAAACGCCCGCTGATAATCGTGCTCAGTGGGTGCATCTAAGGCCAGCATAAAGTAGCCACCCAAGCCTCTGTAAGGGCTGTTGGAGAAATCCAACTTCTCTTGTGTTTGCGTATCTTCTTCTTGGTGCGTACCTCTGATGAGAGCGTTCGAACATTTCAACGCAGCTTCAACGTGCTTGGGATGCGCCAGTAGCACAGCTTTCTGATAATAGTTTCGGGGCCCATCGAGCCAATCGAAATCGTTGAAGTTGACTTCATTTGTATCTCGGCTTGATGCATTACTGCTAAAAAAAAGTGGGGCAGACTGCTTGACCAAATCAGCTAAAAGCTGTTTCTTATGTAGATCGCTAGAAAGCCACGAAAACAGCAATCGGTTTGCAGCTGATGAACCGTTTTCTTTTTGATATGTATTGAATGAACTGATGGATGGTGGTAGTGTCGTCGTCATAGGGAGGAGATTTTTTTGTAGTTGTCGATATAACTGATTTTTTCGCTCTGATGCCCAGCAAGCAATCTGATCGCTTTATTGACATCAAACACACTGGTGTTACGCTGCACGCGGCTTAAGCAATCATCCAAATTCTTTTGGGCTTCAGTAAAGTAGGCAGTCCCCATGTGAATTTGAGAAGCCTCAAAAGCTGCTATCGCAGTACGCAAAGCAAATCCATGCATTCCACGCTCTTGCAGGCTCTGGCAAGAAGACATCAACATCCCTATAGCGGACATGGCAAGCGAGGGATCCGTAAATCTCTTGATCGTGGCAATAAACTGCAGGCGTTCAATTTCAGAAATGTAGTAGCGCTCTGGAATCGTATTCAAATGCAGCACAGCAGATTCAAGAGCGTGCTGAGCACCCTCTATATCAAGGTGGCTGATAAGCAATTGAGCCTCTAAAGCCCAATAGTATGAGCGGGTGAGATTTCCACCACAATCTGCCCATAAGTTGTGATGCCGCTTCATATCTGCCATACCTTGCAAGTAATCACCGAGCTGTGCAGCCGCCACGCTTCGCATCACATTGGCATGTGCATACCAGAGCCCATACTCGCCAGGCTGGCAACTAGCAATGGCTTTTTCTGAGGCCTCAAGACAGGTTTGCCATTGGCCGCAGTAGGCATAGATCATTGCAGCGATGCCATGAGCCTGCAAGCGTGCTAATTTATGCACACCAGAATCTGCCATTTCACGGCCTCGGCAAGCGAGCTCTAGCGATTCATCATAGCGACCGAGGCAGCACAGTATGAAAGCACGATACATGGTCGCCATGACGTGGGGGTTTTGGATCAGATCTTTCCCCCAGTCATGCCGCTTACATGCTGCGATGCATTGCTCTAGCAGTTCGTTGCATTCAAACAAGCGACCCTCATAGAAATACAAATTGGCCAGTGCCCAATTGCATTGCAGATCACTCAAGGCGTGACGTGTAACCAAGGCCGTTTGCTGAGCCATGCTAACCAGTTGATGGGCACGCTCAAAATTTCCTCTCATGAACTCGAAAGACTGAATACCCAGTTGAGCGCGCAGGATGAGCTTATGGTCTTGCAATCGAACCGCTTGCTGCAAAGCAGCACTGTAGTGATTCAACACAGTATCCGAGCTGTAGCCTTTTGTGATCAGCAGTTGCCCTGCAAGCGCCAAGTGCGCCTCAATTTTGAATTGACTGGATGCTTGCCCTGGATCATCCATTTCTGTCAACTCAAGAATGGTTTGCATGGTCTGGGTTGCCACCTCATGGGCACCGCGTTTCTTGCTCCGCTTTCCAGTGATAAACAAATGCTCTATCGCAGAACGGATATCGCCCGAAGCTGCCAGATGCTTAGCCAGCTGGGCATGATGATTTCCAAGATCGACTTCAATTTGCTGCTTAAGCACTTGAGCCGCGATGCGATGAAGTTTGACGCGATCGGCCTCCCACATCGATTGATAAGCCACATCACGAACAATGGCATGAGTAAACTCATAAATGACATGCGGCTTTGAAAGAGAGGGAATCCAAATATTTTCCCGCTCTAATGTATCGAGCATTGTTTGCAGCTGCTCGTGGGCTGCATAGTGCGGATGAAATTGGTACACAACATCGCGCAAAGTTTCAAAAGAAAAACTCTCGCCCAAGACGCTGCCTATTTGTGCAATCAATCGCGCATCACCAATTTGATCCAAGCGCTCCATGATCAAATCATGCAGGGTTTGTGGCACTGGCAAGCCTGCACCGAGTTGCCGAGCTTGACGTATTTTTTGCCGATACTCGGCGGATTGCAGCAATCGAGCGCTTTCTCTCAAATACAGTGGAATACCACGGGCACTGTCTTGTATTTGCTGCAAAAGTGCTTGATCAGCTTCTAACTCAGGAAGCATCCCAGTGATGATTTCGAGACTATGCTGATGATCAAGTGGCTTCAATTCAATATTGAGGCTGGCATCCTCATAACGGCTCTGACCAGCCATCTGGGGGCGCTGGTTGACGATCAGCATGATGGGAAGATCGTTAGCGATCAGCGCTCGCAGCTGTTTGATCCACAAAGCAGACGATGCATCAATCCATTGGTAATCTTCTACGACAAAGAGCTGGGCTTGAATTTTGGCTTGATCAGACACCCACGAAATCAAAGCGCTCAAAACTCTCTGATGCCTAGCTTGCGCATCTTCGTAGTTGATGTTCATCTGATTGTCATGGATATCGAGCAAGTCTGCGATTTCGCTTCGATAGGGCCAAAAACCTGGCTGCGATGCGATACAAGCCAAGAGCCGCTTCTTGCTATCGGCAGGCTGCGATGCTGGCGAATAATCTATAAGCTGGGCCATCCATAGGCTCAGCGCTGCGAATGGCTGCCGGTAATCGTGAGGGCGACAGGTCAACACATGCGCTTGAGCCTTGGGCTGTGTGCTTCGCAACCAATGGCGCACCAGCTCTGATTTACCGATCCCAGGCACACCTGTGATTTGCAAATCTGTTCCATGGCCATTCAAAGTGCGCTCCCATGCCTGACGCATGAGCAGCAAATCGCCAGAGCGGCCAGCAAAAACCGGGGTTCTTTGAGAGCCGCTGCCATGGGGGATTTGCTTGAGCAGAGGGTTATAGTTTTTCAGCAGCGCAGCTCTCACATCCTCGTCGAAGCCCTTGATGCGAGGGAGATGGGGCAGGATCTCAAACTCAAAAACCGAAGAGAAGTGCTCAGACAGTTTTTGTGTAACGAGCACTGCACCCGTTGATGCCATCTTTTGAAGCCGAGCTGCAAGATGCACCGACAGACCCACAGGGTGATGACTATCCACAGCGAGCCAGCCCGAAGCAATTCCGATTCTGACCTGCCAAGCGTTCTGACGTGCGCTGTCCCTCATCTCTAGTGCGGCTTGCAGACATGACAGCCCGGCATGCTCATCGGCAACTACCAGGCCAAAGTAGCACATGCAGCCATCGTCTCCCTGAGGCGAATCGACCTTGCCCTGCCAGCGTGATGCAATCGAAGAGAATTTTTCGTGGAGGCGAGACAGCAATACCGAATAAGCCTCGGCTCCAAGTTCAGTCATCAGCACGGTTGAGTCGACCAAATCGTAAGACAGACTGAAGACATGGCGATTCGTGCGCAAATCTTGCGCTAATTCTTGGGCTGGAGCGGGTTTGATCGTGCCATCCATCAACTCCCTTTGCACAAAATAAGCTGATTCAGTCGTTGGACGAATTCGAATGTCTGCTTCTTTGAGCGCAGGATTGATGGCGCGAATATGCCTGAGCCAATCCACACCGAGCAAATCATCCTCGCAAACAACAACCAAGATGCCGTGATGTGAATGCAGTGCCTTATGAATGCGTGGGGCAAATACAGGCTGATCGTGAGAAAAATCTGGTGTCTCGCCCACGGAGAGCTTGCCTGATTCGTCCGTTAAGACCTGCTGCAAGGCCAAATCTTGTGCCCAGCTGAGAACCAGCGTTTTCTTGCTGGTCGAGTTTGGATGTTCTACGCGATGGTCTTGCGTCACTTTGGCACTCAAATCAAACTTGTCCGCATGCAAGAGGCGATGCAGCCAAGGCTTGTCTGACCCGTGTAAGTTGCGCAGAGAATACATGAGCGCATTTTGAGCATGTCCTGCAATTTCGTCATCCACTATTGTGTGGAGAAAAACCGAGGCTATCTAGCAATTTGTGGGAACTAAATACCTATTGTTGCTTTTTGACCAGCGCCCCCCGACCCAGTAAGCAAAACGAACTACTGCGCGTGCTCAACTATTCGTAGCGAAGCGCCTGAATAGGCAGGAGCCTGGAAGCCCGGCGAGCAGGATAGAAGCCGAAGAACACGCCGACGAAGGCGGAGAAGCCGACTG
>JAAFJC010000096.1 GCA_013297925.1 Comamonadaceae bacterium | reverse complement strand
GCCATGGCAAGCTTTTCCACAGCTACTTTGACCGTACCCATCACGTCTTCGAGCTCATTGCCCACATCCATGGGCAGCATCGCGCCCTGTGCAAGGCGCTGGCCAGCGCGCTCGCCGGGCAGGAGCTCAATGTATTTCCCGCCAATCGGCCCATCGCGGCCAAACCGAGCGCTGGCATCCTTGCCCAAGAGCGGCATACGCTCGCTCGCGATGCGCAGCCGGGCGCGCACATTGAGCTGGGGATCGAGCTCAATATCGTCCACATCGCCGATTTTGAAACCCTTCAGGCGCACGGGCGTGCCAATCTGCACACCGCTGGCCCCCGGCAGCTCGACAAACACGTGCGTCATCGGCGTGAACCAGCCCTGGCGCCAAGCCGATAAGCCCATCAAAATGATCGCTGAAATCACGGCGAGAGCCAGCCAAAAGCGGCCCGGATTTTTACGCGCCACCTCGGCCATATCATGATCAAGCAAAGCAGCCACCTCGCCTTCGAGGCCAGCGAGCTTGGGAGAGGAGGGAGGAGGCGAGGGCTCTGTCATCTTGCCAGCATAACGCAAGAGAGCCCCCCCTCGCGATGACAGGAGAAACCGAGTGTTGCTTTAGGCGATGGCTGGTTGTGGGGTAGATCGCGTCATGGCGTGGCGCTGGGCTTGGGTCAGCCCATCGAATCCCCAATCAGAAGAAGGCAGCTCGCGCACGATCACATAACTGGCTTCATGCAAATCGCCCAGCAAGCACGCCAGCAGCGCATGCGCTTCATGCACAAATTGCTGCTTCTCTTGCAGAGTGTTGGTGCCTTGGGTGATGTCAATTTCTAGGCAAGCGATCAGCTGGTCGCTCGCCACGCCGCCTGCGCAAAATCGAGCAGCAGGTAAATCCTCAATCATCACGACGGTGACTTCTGGGCGCTTGTGCAGCACGCGCGCCGTGAGCGCGGTGAGCTCGCTGGCCAAAGCGGCATAGTGCAAGGGATTGTGAAGCGGCGCGATGCGCAGGCTCAAAGTGGGCATGGCCGATCCCTTCAGTGCATGTGCTGAGCGCGATGGCTGCTCAAATGCGCGTGGCTCAAGCGGCGCAAAGCGATACGGCTGATAGTTTGCAAAATTTGCAATAAACGATGAGATGAGCTGTGCATGATGATCTCCTAAACATCGCAGTAAACTTGCTGCGATGGATGAACTGTAGGCTTGATTCGGTGGTTCGGAAACCATGTTGGATGCACAATGCCTTTGCAAATAATGCAAAACACCTGTAAGCTTGCTGCATGGATTTAAACGATCTTCATACCTTCACACGCGTTGTAGAGCTCGGCTCGCTCTCAGGCGCAGCGCGCGAGGCCGATGTCCCGGTGAGCCAAATCTCGCGTTCGCTCGCGCGGCTCGAAGCGCTGCACAAAGTGCGCCTCCTGCATCGCAGTACGCATGCGCTCTCGCTCACGGAAGCGGGCTTGTCGCTGCTGGAGCATGGCAAACGCATGCTGGAGAGTTATGCGCAGTTTGAAGCCGATGTGAGCGATGGCGCAGAGGTCTCTGGCATGGTGAAATTGGCCGCGAGCCCGGCGATGGCGCAATATGTGATCGTGCCCAGCTTGGAGAGCCTGGCGCAAAAGTATCCGAAGCTGGCTGTGGAGCTCAACGTGGATGATCGTGCGGTCGATATGGCTCAGCAGGGCATTGATTTGGCGATTCGCACCGGCGATCCTGGCTCAGATAATTTGGTTGCACGCAAAATCGGCGAGCATGGCCGCCGGCTGTATGCGACGCCGGGCTATATTGCCGTGCATGGCATGCCGAAGAGCTTGGAAGATTTGGCACAGCATCGCTTGATCACCAACAGCGCCCAGCCCATTCTGAACCGCTGGCCTTTCATCATCAACGGCCAGCGCATCACGCATATCGCACGCGGCCACTATAGAGCCAACTCCAGCGATTCCGTGATGGCCATGGCGTTTGCTGGTTTGGGTATCGTGCGCAGCAACACAGCGATTTGCGAGCCCGTTGTCGCTCGCGGCCAGCTTGTGCGTGTGATGGACGAGCTTGTAGATTGCCAAACCGTGCCGATCAACGCCGTGATGCTGCAAGAGCGCCACCGCGCACCCAAAATTCGCGCTTGCATTGATTTTTTTGCACAATGGTTGGCTCAGCATTGACACCTAAACGCTACTAATTTAATAGCTGCTTGCGCATATTCTATGCCGGCGATTGGCCTAAATAGCTTTAAAAATCAATCAACGACCACCGGCACGCGCTGCGCAAGGGCGCACATGAGCTCATAGCCCACAGTCTGCGCTTGGATGGCCACCTCGTCGATGCTGAGCACTGCGCCATTAGCTGCGCGCCCCCAGAGCGTCACATCGCTGCCGATGCCTGCTTGTGGCAAGTCGGTGATGTCCACGGTGATCATGTCCATGCTCACGCGGCCTACTGTGCGGCTGCGAATGCCATCCACGAGCACTGGCGTGCCTTGTGCGTTTGTGCCTTTGGCAATGCGCGGATAACCGTCTGCATAGCCGCAGGCAACGATGCCGATGCGCATCGGTTTCTCTGCCACATAAGCTGAGCCGTAGCCTACGCTGTCGCCTACGGCCAAATCTTGCGTGGCAATGATTTTTGCGCTGAGCGTCATCGCAGGCTGCAAATCCCAATGCGCGATATCGTGCTCGGGGTAATCGGTGGAGCTGCCGTATTGCGCAATGCCGGGGCGAATCCAATCGGTGCGCAGCGAGTCGGCGTTGTAGCGCAGGCTGGCGGCGCTGTTGCTGAGAGACCGCTCGCCGGGCAGATCTTGCGTGGCTTCGTTGAACGCGGCGAGTTGATGCGCGATGCCATCTTGACCGAAGCGTTTGCTATCTGCATCGGAGAAATGCGTCATCAGTGTGATTTCTTCGACTTGGGTGAGCGCATTCAGGCGCGTCCAGGCACTGCGGTAGCTATGTGGTTTGAAGCCTAGGCGATTCATGCCGGAATTCATTTTGAGGAAGACGCGATGCGGCTCATGCGTTTTGTGAGCGGCGAGCCAATCGATTTGCTGGTTGCAGTGAACTGTGTGCCACAGGCCTAGGCGCGAGCAGAGCTCCAAATCGCGCGGCTCAAAGCAACCTTCCAGGAGCAAGATCGGCCCGCGCCAGCCTAGCGCGCGGATGCGCTGCGCTTCATCCAAATCCAGCAGCGCAAAGCCATCTGCCCCGCGCAGACCTTCAAACGCGCGCTCAATGCCATGGCCATAGGCATTGGCTTTCACCACCGCCCAGACCTTCGCATCCGGCGCGGCGGCGCGGCAGCGCTCTAAGTTGTGGCGTAAGGCAGCGGTATGGATGGTGGCTAGGATAGGACGCGGCATATGGATAAAAAGTGACGTTTTGACACTTGTCAAGCGGGGCATGCCTAGTTTAGCGCCGCGCCAATGTAACTATTTGGTACATGCAACGTGCTATAAACCTAGGGTGTCTCTCAATAAGTCCCTCGGGCGGAGCTGACTTGAATTCGTGCGGTCTGCGTTGTTGAAAAGCCTCGCTTTAGCACCGCTAAAGCTACGTTTTTCGCCTAGCATCCCATCCCGAATTCAAGTCAGCTCCATCCCGGTGACTTATTGAGAGACACCCAATCGTTGGATGAATAAGAGTACCTGATCCTTGAAGCGCGGTTTTTACACCATCATGTCGGCGCAGTTTTTCAGCTCGCTGGCAGACAATGCCCTGTTTGTTGCTGCTGTGGAATTGCTGCGTACTGGAGGCGAGCCTGAATGGCAACGCGCGGCTTTGGTGCCGATGTTTGCCCTGTTTTATGTGATCCTTGCGCCTTTCGTTGGCGCGTTTGCCGATTCCATGCCCAAGGGCAGGGTGATGTTCATCAGCAATGCCATCAAAGTGGTGGGCTGCTTAATGATGCTTTTTGGTTCTCATCCGCTGATTGCTTATGCCGTGGTGGGCTTAGGGGCTGCGGCGTATTCGCCCGCCAAATACGGCATCCTCACTGAGCTTTTGCCGTCTTCGCAACTCGTCAAAGCCAACGGCTGGATTGAAGGGCTCACGATTGCTTCGATTATTTTGGGTGTGTTGCTCGGCGGCCAACTTGTGGGGCACGCGATTTCTGCACGCCTGCTCTTGATCGACATTCCGATGATCAACACGGGCATCGACACCGCGCCCGAAGCCGCGATTGCTTTACTGATCTTTGTCTACATCATTGCCGCGTGGTTTAACACACGCATTCCGCACACTGGCGTAGATATGCGCCCTTTACCTAAGAACTTGCTCACCCTGCTCCCTGATTTCTGGCAGTGCAATTCCACGCTGTGGAAAGACAAACTCGGCCAAATTTCTTTGGCCACCACCACGCTCTTCTGGGGTGTGAGCGGTAATCTGCGCTACATCGTGCTCGCATGGAGCGCAGCGGCCTTAGGCTACAGCACCACGCAGGCTTCTTCACTCGTGGGCGTGGTTGCGATTGGCACAGCCGTAGGCGCTGTGCTCGCATCGCTGCGCATGACTTTGGAGCACGCCACCAAGCTGATGCCACTGGGCATTGCCATGGGCTTGCTCGTGGTGTTGCTCAATTTCATCGATAACGTTTGGGTGGCTGCGCCATTTTTGATTTTGCTCGGTGCCATTGGCGGCTTCCTCGTGGTGCCCATGAATGCGCTGCTGCAGCACCGTGGCCACAACCTCATGGGCGCTGGCCGCTCGATTGCCGTGCAAAATTTCAATGAGCAGGCTTGCATCTTGTTCCTCGGGGCTTTCTACACACTGGTCGCTACCGTCGATTGGTCAGAATTTGCCATTGCTGAAGCCTTGGATCTGGAAGACACCGATCCCGCGCATCTTTCCGCCTATTTAGCCATCACACTCTTTGGCCTCATCGTGGCCGGAGTGATGTGGCTGATCAAGCGCTGGCATGCGAGCAACCAGATCAAGCACAAGGCCGAGCTGGATCGCTTGCTTGAAATCGCGCGCAACGATAACCTTCATGGTTGATCCCACTCTCGCTTGTTTCAATTGGCCGTCTCCACACAAACACTTGCCGCCCTAGGCTTGCTCCTGAATGCTCTTGCTTGGGGGCTGTCTTGGTGGCCGTTTCGTGAGTTGCAAAAATTCGGCCTGCATCCGCTGTGGTCTAACACGCTGATTTACGGGGTTGCCGTATTGGCGATTTTTGCTGTGCGCCCAAAGGCTTGGCGCGGCATGCTTGCTGTGCCAGGGCTGTGGCTGCTGGCACTCGGCTCCGGGCTCACGAATGTGGGCTTCAACTGGGCCGTGACGATCGGTGATGTGGTGCGCGTGGTGCTGCTGTTTTACATGATGCCCGTGTGGTCGATGTTTTTGGCTTGGTTTATCTTGGGTGAGCGTCCTACGCGCAGCTCGATCGCACGCGTGGCAGTGGCGGTGGCAGGCGTGGCATTGGTGCTCAAAACACCTGAGTCGCCCTGGCCTGTACCACACAGCTTGGCCGATTGGCTGGCGCTCATGGGAGGTTTTTGCTTTGCGCTCAACAATGCCATGCTGCGCCATTTGCGCGAGACTGCGGCCGAGCAGCGCACCTTTGCCATGTTCTTCGGTGGCCTGCTGTTTTCCTTTGCAGTTGGCAGCATCGGCAGCCTGCACGGTAGCATCGCGCCACCAGTGATGCTGGGGATTTGGGGTTGGGCCCTCTTGTTGGGTTTCGCTTTTTTCTTTTTGGTGAGCAATATCACTTTGCAATACGGCGCAGCGCGACTGAAGGCCAGCACCACCAGCCTGATCATGCTTACTGAAATCTTGTTTGCCACAGGCTCATCGGTGTTGCTTGGCGCAGCTCAATTGGAAACGCGTATCGTGATCGGCGGCCTGCTCATCATCGCAGCGGCACTTTGGGCGGCTTGGGAAGAGTCTTAGCTTAAGCGCTGAACGCCGGGCAATTTGCAGGCATAGATCGCATTTCGCAGCGCTGCAATTGCCTCATAGCGCGTGAAACTGCGCCGCCAGGCGAGCACCACGCGACGCGTAGGTGGCGCACCTTCAAACGGAATGTAGCGCACATACGGTGCATCATCTGTATTGTTAGATGCTCTTTTTTTAGGAGCACTTTGCGCTGATTTCGAGCCGGCCATGTGCTCTTTGGGTACTGAAAGCTGTGGCACCACCGTCACGCCCATGCCAGCGGCCACCATGTGCTTGATCGTCTCCAGAGAAGAGCCTTCAAAGCTTTTGCTGATGCCCTCCGCATTGCTTGAAAAGCGCGCAAACTCAGGGCAGACTTCCAGCACATGATCGCGAAAGCAATGGCCGTTGCCCAACAAGAGCATGGTTTGCTGTTTCAATTCTTCCGCACTGACTGCATCTCGCTGCGCAAACTCATGAGTTGAAGGCACAGCAATCATGAAAGGCTCGTCGTAGAGCTGCGCCATGGCCAGGCCTGTATCGGGAAACGGCTCAGCAAGAATCGCGCAATCAATCTCACCCGTGCGCAGCATCTCCAGCAGCTTCACCGTGAAATTCTCCTGCAGCATCAGCGGCATTTGTGGCGTGCGCGCAATCACCTGGCGCACCAGATCGGGCAGCAGATAAGGGCCAATGGTGTAGATGACGCCCAGCTTCAAATTCCCCGCCAGCGGATCTTTGCCGCGCTTGGCAATTTCTTTGATCTGCGAGGCCTGCTCCAGCACGCTCTGCGCCTGTCGCACAATCTCTTCGCCGAGCGGCGTCACAGTCACTTCATTGGCGCTGCGCTCAAACAACTTGCAATCGAGCTCTTCTTCCAGCTTCTTGATCGACACAGAAAGCGTGGGCTGCGAGACAAAGCAGGCTTCCGCCGCATGGCCAAAATGCTTCTCGCGCGCGAGAGCCACGATGTATTTGAGCTCAGTGAGGGTCATACCCCCGATTTTGCAGCAAATGCAGGATTAGCTGATTTCAACGGCCAAGCCGCCGTGCCGCGCGGCCATTTGGCCGATCACATGCACTTGCTCGCCTAGGCCGGTCAAAGTGGCAGCGCAGGCCACGGCTTCTGAAGGATCAACCACGACGATCATGCCGATGCCGTTGTTAAAGGTACGGTTCATCTCGAAATCGTCGATACCCGCTGTCTTTTGCAACCAAGCGAAGAGTTCGGTTTGTGGCCAGCTGCCTTTTTTCAAGTGCGCAGCAATGCCTTCTGGCAACACGCGTGGGATGTTTTCGATCAAGCCGCCCCCGGTGATGTGAGCCAAGGCTTTGATGTCGTGTTTGGCCAACGCGGAGAGTACGTTCTTCACATACAAACGCGTGGGCATCATCAGCGCTTCTTTGAAAGGCTTGCCATCGAGCATCCTCGGTGCAGCATCCCCCGCGCGCTCAATGCATTTGCGCACGAGAGAAAAGCCGTTGCTGTGCACGCCGCTCGAAGCCAAGCCGAGGATCACATCGCCAGCCTGCACATTCGGGCGCGGGAGCAATTTGCTTTTCTCTGCCGCGCCGACGCAAAAGCCCGCCAAATCGTATTCACCCGCCGGATACATACCCGGCATCTCCGCCGTTTCGCCGCCAATCAAGGCGCAACCTGAGAGTTCACAGCCTTTGGCAATACCGCCGATCACTGCTGCTGCGGTGTCCACATCGAGCTTGCCGCAGGCGAAGTAATCGAGGAAAAACATCGGCTCTGCGCCTTGCACGAGCACGTCGTTCACGCTCATGGCCACGAGGTCAATGCCCACGGTGTCGTGCATGTTCCAGTCAAAAGCCAATTTCAGCTTCGTGCCCACGCCATCCGTGCCGCTCACCAGCACCGGTTCTTTGTAACGTTTGGGGATTTCAAACAGCGCGCCAAAGCCGCCGATGCCACCGAGCACGCCTTCGCGCATCGTGCGCTTGGCCAGCGGTTTGATACGCTCAACCAGCGCGTCGCCAGCGTCAATGTCCACGCCAGCGGCTTTGTAAGAAAGGGGAGAGGAGTTGGAATTGCTCATGATTTGATAGCTGCTCGCGCAATAAATACGCCGGCCAGATGGCGAAAAGGGCATGAAAACAGGGTAAAAACTGACTTTAACCCCGTAAAATTGAGGATAGGTTGGATCAATCTGTCGCAGTGAAGCAGACTTGGATTCGGGATGAGATGCTAGGCGAAAAACATAGCTTTAGTGGTACTAAAGCGAGGCTTTTCAACGACGCAGATCGCCCGAAGGCAAGTTTGATTCGCGCGGCAGATTGGTTCAGCGTATCCTTCGCATTGTAAGTTTTCAAGCCCTCACTTCTGTATGCAGTTCACCAAAACACAAAAGACCGCAGCCGCTTGGGGCGCTATTGCTGCGGCTATCGTGTTGGTGGTCTGGTTGCTCGGGCCGGTGCTTACGCCCTTTGTGGTGGCGGCTGTGCTCGCTTACGCGCTCACGCCGCTGGTTAATAAACTCGATCATGCTGGGCGTGGCAGGATTCCGCGCATTTTGGCGGTGTTGATTGTGGAGCTGCTCTTCATCATCGCCATGCTCGCGATTGCTTTGCTGATCGTGCCGATTTTGGCCAAAGAAATTCCGTTGCTGCGCGAGCAGCTGCCTGCATTAGCCGAGCGGCTCAACGCTTGGGCGGCGCCCATGCTCAAGAGCTTTGGTATCAACATCGCCTTAGATGTGGCGAGCGTGAAAGCCTTTGTGCTGAAGTACTTGAATGCCAATGTGGAAGATGGCATCAGCGCTTTGCTCTCTTCGCTCAAGGTGGGCGGCAGCGTGGCACTGACCTTGGTGGGCAATGCAATCTTGATTCCCGTCGCGCTGTTTTACTTGCTGATGGACTGGGAAAATTTCGTGCAGCGCGCTGTGCAGCTCGTGCCGCCACGTTTGCGCGGCGCTTTTGACAGCTTTATGAACGAAGCTGATGAAGTGCTGGGGCAATATCTGCGTGGGCAGATGCTGGTGATGCTGGTACTGGCTATTTTCTACACGTTAGGTCTGTCATTGTTTGGCCTGGATTTGGCTTTGCCGATTGGTGTGTTCACGGGCTTGGCGATCTTTGTGCCTTATGTCGGCTTTGGTGTGGGCTTGGTTCTGGCTCTGCTTGCGGGCTTACTGGAGTTTGCATCTTTCAAAGCGGTGATCATGGTGGCCGTGGTCTATGGCGCAGGACAGTTGATTGAGAGCCTGTTTCTCACGCCGCGCCTCGTGGGCGAGCGCATTGGCCTGCATCCGCTGGCGGTGATTTTTGCGTTGTTGGCCTTTGGGCAGTTGTTTGGTTTTGTGGGCGTGCTGATCGCGCTGCCAGCGAGTGCTGTGCTGCTCGTGGCGATTCGGCGGGCGCAAAAGCAGTATCTGGCTTCTGATCTTTATCGCGGTTTGAAATGAAGCAGATCGCGCTCGATATCGCCATCACGCCACCGCCTGCACTAGCGAGTTTCTTGCCTGGCCCGAATGCCGCAGCGCTTGATCATTTGAAGCTGTGGGTGGGCGAAGGTAGAAGTGGCGCAACGCTGCGCTCGCCAGTGCCCACCTATTTGTGGGGAGAGAGCGCCAGCGGCAAATCCTATTTGCTCAAAGCCGTGCGCGAGGCATTGCGCGATCAAGGCGGCGAAGTGGGATGGCTCGATCCCACGATTCACGAGCCGCCAGAGTTCAACCCGCACTGGGTGGCCGTGATGCTCGACAACGTGCAAGCGTATTCCGCCGTTCAACAGCACGCCGCCTTCAACTATTTCGTCAACGCACAAACCGAGCAGCGCTGGATTTTGGCCGCCGGCACATTGCCGCCTGCTGACCTTCAGCTGCGCGACGATCTGCGCACCCGCCTAGGCTGGGGCCATGTCTTTGCCCTGCAAGTGCTCACAGAAGCCGAGCGCCGCGCCGTGCTACGTCAAGAAGCCGATGCGCGGGGCATCTTCCTCGGCGACGACGTGATGGATTTCATCCTCGCCCGCTTCTCCCGCGATCTCAACTCCCTCATGCAGCTCCTGCAACAGCTCGACGGCTATTCCCTGGCCACCAAGCGCGCGATCACGATTCCGCTGGTCAAGAGCATGCTGGAATCTCTCTGACTTTGAAGCTATACAACAAAGCTTCTTTTGTTGTATAAAAATTTCTCACATGAAACTTGCCCTGTTTGACCTAGACCATACCCTGCTGCCGATTGACAGCGATCATGCTTGGGGCGA
>JAAFJC010000095.1 GCA_013297925.1 Comamonadaceae bacterium | reverse complement strand
ACTATCAATTCAATAGCACCCCGCGCAGTAAACATCCCAACCACTTGCCCAAAACACTTCAAAAAGGCAAAGAAAAAGCCCTTGAGCAGAACTCAAGGGCTTTTTTAATTTGGGGTGGCTGATGGGGCTCGAACCCACGACAACAGGAATCACAATCCTGGACTCTACCAACTGAGCTACAGCCACCGTAGGGAATGAATTATATCCTCAGGAAGATTACTGGGTAGAAGCCGTCAAATCGTCTTTCTTCGGCACGGGCTTGGCCACTTTGAACTCCACCTTAAAGCGTGCTTTCAGCGTTTCGTAATAGGCCAAGGTTTCGGCATTCGTCCACCATGTGGTGACTTGCTTACGATCATCGGCCACGTTGGCATCTTTGTTGTCTCGAGGCATCACTTTGTTCACACGCAGCACAGCATAACCCTGCGCGCCCAAATCCACACCCTTGATCACAGGCAGCTTCGTGGCATCAGCACGCAAAGCAGCCTCAATAACTGGAACTGGCAAGCGCTGGGATTGCTCGCGAGAAATCGTGATGGCCTCGGGCAGCGTGGCACTGGCAGGATTGGCTTGCCATGTGGCAAGCTTGGCTTGGCCTTCTTTCTTGGCAAGCTCAGCAGCCTGAGCGGCGATCACGCGCTCTCGCACGCGATCTTTCACTTCAGCCAAAGGCATGGTGCGCGCTGGTGTGTATTGCACGATGCGGCCAGAGATCAATTGACTCGCGCCAGTTTCCACGGCCTCGGTATTGCGCTTCTTTTCCACAGAATCCGCAGAGAAGAGGGCATTCAAAAAGCGCTTGTTCGCCAAAGGGCCTGTGACTTCAGGGCCGGGAGTGCGCAAGATGTTAGCCACGGTTTTCACTTGAAGGCCCAAGCGATCTGCCGCTGGCTTCAAGCTTTCTGCCTGCTCGTAGACAGCATTGGTAAAGCCCTCAGCCAACTCAGCAAATTTCTTCTGTGCCTGTTGCTTGAGAAGGTCAGCTTCGATTTCAGGCTTCATCTCTTCGAAGGTTTTCTGCTTGGCGGCTTTGATGTCGGTCAAGCGGATGATGTGATAGCCGAAATCGGATTCCACCACCGAGCTGATATCGCCTTTTTTCATGCCGAATGCAGCATCTTCAAAAGGCTTGACCATGGCGCCTCGGGCAAAGAAATCTAGATCGCCGCCGTTGGCTGCTGAGCCAGGATCTTGCGAATTTTTCTTGGCCACATCAGCGAAGCTATCAGGCTTGCCTTTGACTTCTGCCAGCAAGGCATCGGCCTTCGCCTTAGCGGCGGTGCGCTCAGCAGCTGGTGCATTCTTCGGTGCAGTGATCAAAATATGGCTGGCGCGGCGCTCTTCTTGGCCGGAGAGGCGAGCAGCATTTTGTTCGTAGTAGGCTTTGACGTCTTCCGCTTTGAGCGTGATGCCTTTCTTGGCGGCATCTAAATCCAGCACGAGATATTCAATGCTCGCCGACTCAGGCGCTTGGAAGAGTTGAGGATTGGCTTTGTAGAATTGATCGAGCTGCTCATCGGTGGGCGTGGCTTTGGCGGCGAATTCGGCTGTGCTAAAGCGCTGAATCTGCACTTCACGGCGCTCGAAATAGGCCGCAAGGGTTTGATCCACCATCGCACTTGATGCCAAGCCCGTGCTGTTGACACCAGAGAGCACTTGGCGCATCGATAAATCTTGGCGCACGCGCGCTTCAAAGCCTTCAGGCGAGAGGCCTTGCGAGCCCACGAGCTGTTTGTAGCGCTCTACATCTAAGCTGCCATCGGGTTTGCGCAGCGCAGCGATGTTTGGGTTTTCGCTCAATTCACGGGCCAAGCGCTGATCGCTGGTGCTCATGTATTGCTTGGCTGCAGCGGCAGCGATCACGCGCTCGCGCACCAAGCGCTCCAGCGTGGCGTATTTGGCTTCTGGTGAATCCAAGAGCTTGGGATCGAGGTTGGGCATGCTCTGGCGCAGCTGCTCGACTTCTTTTTTGTGCGCATCGTCCCATTCGGGTTGGCGAATGCTCTGCCCATCAACCACTGCCACCGCGTCGCCTTTTTCACGAAATCGGTCGTAACCCTCGATACCCACCACAGCAAACGCCAAAATCAGCGTGAGAAATAAGGCGATCTGGACAAATTTGGACTTGCGAAAAAACTCAAACATGACATGCAACCGATTGACTATGCGAAAAATAAAACAAAACAGGGCGAACTCTCGTTCGCCCTGTTTTGCTGTGATGAGTGGTGGGTGATGACGGGCTCGAACCGCCGACCTACGCCTTGTAAGGGCGCCGCTCTACCAACTGAGCTAATCACCCCATCCTAGAAACTTGTGCCGTTCTGTTCAATTCAGCGCGTCTTTGAGCGCTTTGCCGGGACGGAACTTTGGCACGCGGGCAGCCTTGATTTTAATCGCAGCGCCGGTGCGTGGGTTGCGGCCTGCACGGGCGGCGCGCTTGCCCACGGCAAAAGTGCCGAAACCGACGACGGAAACACTACCGCCTTTCTTCAATGTGGTCTTGACAGCGCCTAGCGTGGCCTCTAAAGCGCGCGTGGCAGCTGCTTTGGAAATATCTGCTTGTTTGGCGATGTGTTCGATCAGATCAGTCTTATTCATTGTGACTCCTCGGGAGTGATGCGATGCGTTAATTGATAGGAATGGATCGTGCTCGTGATCGTGGAGCGATCAGCTCAGCGCGAAAGAAGATTCTATGCGTATTTTTCAGCGCAAATCGTCTTGCGACGCAGCATTTTTAGGTTTTCTTTTTACATCGAATCGCTCGCAAACCCAGATTTGGTGCGGCTTTGCAGCTGATTCGCCACGAGCGCGCGCAACAAGTGCATCTGATTTAACAAAGCACTTGACGCGCACAAGACACAAGCATTAGCGCTAGGGAATGTGAATAATTCACAAAGCTGCAGCAATCGCTTTGCCCAAATCTTGCGTGCTGGCTGTGCCGCCCATATCGCGGGTCAGTGGCGCATGGCTGCCAGGTTGCATCACTTTCTCGACTGTCGCAAGGATTGCATCGTGCGCGGCTTTGTAGCCCAAATGATCGAGCATCATCGCGCCTGCCCAGATTTGGCCAATCGGGTTGGCGATGTTTTTACCAGCAATATCTGGCGCTGAGCCGTGAACGGGCTCAAAAAGGGATGGGAATTTTTTGGTGGGATTCAAATTGCCGCTAGGTGCAATGCCAATCGTGCCGGTGCAAGCAGGGCCAAGGTCGGAAAGAATGTCACCAAACAAATTGCTGGCAACGACCACATCAAAGAAATCAGGGCGCTGCACGAAATGCGCTGTCAAGATGTCGATATGGAATTTATCGATGTTGAGGCTTGGATAGCTCTTGGCCATTTCTGCCACGCGCTCGTCCCAGTAAGGCATAGAGATTGAGATGCCATTGGATTTGGTGGCGCTCGTCAAATGCTTTTTCGGGCGCGATTGCGCGAGCTCAAATGCGAATTTCAAGACGCGATCCACGCCGATACGTGTGAACACGGATTCTTGCAAAACAATTTCACGCTCTGTGCCGGGGAACATGCGGCCACCGACACTGGAGTATTCGCCTTCTGTGTTTTCGCGCACGATATAGAAATCAATCTCCCCCGCTTTATAGGGCGAACCATCGCGCTTTACCACTGGTGCGATCACGCCCGGCATCAGCTTGGCGGGGCGCAGGTTGATGTATTGATCAAATTCGCGACGAAACATGAGCAGCGAGCCCCAGAGCGAGACGTGATCAGGAATCTTCTCTGGCCAGCCGACCGCGCCGAAGAAGATCGCATCGTGGTCGCCGATTTGGTCTTTCCAGTTGTCGGGCAGCATCTTGCCGTGTTTCTCGTAGTAATTCCAACTGGAGAAATCGAAATGATCGAACTTCAAATCAATACCGAATTTCCGGGCAGCGGCATCGAGCGCGCGGATGCCCTCAGGCATTACTTCGGTGCCAATGCCGTCGCCGGCGATCACTGCAATGCGATGTTGTGTCATGGTAGTCTTTCTGAAATTTAGGATGAGAAAAAGTTGTGAGCTTCGGCAAACAATTCGCCAGGTGCTTCTTCGGCGATGTAATGGCCGCAGGGCAGCACGCGGCCTGAGACTTCCTTAGCGCGCTCGCGCCAGAGCTCGAGCACATCAAAATTCGCGCCCACTGCGCCACGCTCACCCCAGAGCACTTTGAAAGGCAGCGTGAGCTTTTTGCCAGCGGCGATGTCTGCACGGTCATGCTCCAAGTCAATCGTGGCACTCGCGCGGTAGTCTTCGCAGATGCCGCGTGCGCTGCCGGGGATTTGGATGCAGCGCTCGTATTCAGCAAGAGCTTCGGGCGCGAATGCAGCCAAGCCAGCATGGCGCTTGCCCATCACCGAGCGGATGTAGCGCACCGGATCGCTCTCAATCAGTGCTTCAGGCAAAGGCTGCGGTTGGATCAAGAAAAACCAATGCCAGTAGGCCGTTGCGAAATTTTGAGAAGTGTTCTCATACATACCCAGGGTGGGTGCGATATCGAGCAGCATCATGCGCTGCACAATGCCTGGATGATCGGCCGCCAAGCGATGCGCCACGCGCGCGCCGCGATCATGGGCAAGGATGGAAAACTGCGAAAAGCCGAAATGCTGCATCACGGCCACGGCATCTAGTGCCATCTCGCGCTTGCTGTAGGCAGCATGCTGCGCGTCGTAAGGTGGGCGGCCCGAATCACCGTAACCGCGCAAATCGAGCAGCACGAGCTTGAAGCGCTTGGCCAACTCGGGGGCGACCTTGTGCCACATGGCATGCGTTTGCGGATGACCATGCAGCAAAAGCAAGGGCGAGCCTTCCCAAGGAGCATCCAAAGCAGTGCGGCCTTGCAGGGTGACGCCGTTGCGTTTGATTGAAAAAGGGGTGAAGCCTTCAAACATGCCTGTATTGTCTGCGACGAGCTTGAGAAGATAAAGCAATAATTAAGCAATTGATTGCTGCTTTTAAAGAAATAATAGAATCGCAGCATGGAACGCGCAGATTTAGAACTGGTGCTCAGCATCCGCGATGCGGGCTCGCTCACGGCTGCTGCGGCGCAACTGGGCGTTGCAGCGCCTTCGATGACCAAGCGGTTGGCCGCGCTGGAAGCCAAGCTGGGTGTGAAGCTGTTTTACCGCACCACACGGCGCGTGGCGGCCACGGCGGAAGGTGAGCTTCTTTGCGAGCGGGCGGCAGGTTTGCTCTCTGGCTTCGCGCAAGCCGAAGAAGCTTTGCGTGATCAGGCGCGCGAGCCTTCGGGGCAGATTCGGCTCGCTGCGACCTTTGGTTTTGGCCGCATCTGGCTGGGCGCGGCTTTGGCTGATTTCCAAATCTTGCATCCCAAGGTGCGCATTGATTTGCAGCTCACGGAGCGCCTGCCCGATTTGGCAGCGGAGGGCTTTGATGCCGCTGTGTGGCTTTGGGCACCGCAGGTGAACCGCACGAGTCAATGGTCGGCCACGTTGCTGGCGAAGAATGAGCGTGTGTTGGTGGCTTCGCCCGGGTATGTCAAAGCGCGGGGCAAGCCACGCAGCTTGGAAGATTTGGCTGCGCATGATTGCCTGCAAGTGCGCGAGAGTGATACACCCAGCAGCACTTGGCTGCTCAGTAAAGAGGGCGAGCGCAAACCCGCACAAGCCATCAAGATCAAAGGCGCTTTGGTGAGCAATTCAGGCGAGCTGGTGCGGGACTGGTGTTTGGCAGGGCGCGGCATCATGCTACGCAGTTTGTGGGATGTGGCGCCATTGATTGCATCAGGTCAGCTTGTGCGATTGCTGCCCAGCTATGCGATGCGCAATGCAAACATCCAGTGGCTCGCGCCTTTTCGTGCACAAACGCCGCAGCGCGTGCGCTTGCTGCGTGAGAACCTGATGAATCGGTTTAAGGCGAGGCCTTGGGATCGGGCTTGATCACCAGATAAACCCCTGCTGCAGTAACGGCTGTACCGATCAGAGTCAACGCTGTGATGAGCTCACCAAATAGCACCCAGGCCATGAGAGCGGTAACAGGTGGGACAAGATAAAGCAAAGATGTGACCTGAGTGGCCGCGCCGCGTTGGATCAGCAAATACAGCAAGGAACTTCCCCCCAAGGTGAGCACGAGCACGCTCCATGCCATCGCGCCGATCAGCTGTGCGTTGTATTCGCCTGCTGGCGTGAGCCAGCGCATGGGCTCTGTTTCTAGCAAAGCGAAAGGCGCAGTGAGCAGCAAAGCGGCGGCAAGTTGAATGGTGTTCGCTGTACGCACGTCTGCAGGCCGCACAAAGCGTTTTTGATAGAGCGCCCCAGTTGTCATCGAGAGCAGAGCAACCACGCAGAGCCCGACATTCCACGCCGTGGCCTCGCCGCCTGCTCCAAACTTGCGGCTCATCACGAGCATGAGGCCGATAAAACCCAACACCAAACCTGCCCATTGCCTGCGCGATACGCCCATGCCACTGCCTTGCTGGCGCGCGACATGTGCCACCCAGAGCGCGGTGAGCACAGGCTGGAAATTCACGATCAATGCCGACAGGCCCGCTCCGATGCCGGCCTTTACAGCCATCCAAACGCCACCCAAATAACCCGCATGCATCAGCAAACCCGTGATGACAAGATGCAACCACTGCTTGCGATCTGTGGGCCAAACGGCTTTGGCCAGAGCAATCCACATCAGAAAGCAAAGGATGGAGAGTGCATAGCGCATCGAGAGGAAAGACAAGGGCGGGGCATGTGGCATACCAAAACGAGCGACCACATAGCCCGTTGCCCAAATGATCACGAAAATGCCCGGCATGGCTCGCAGCCATGCATTCTCACCGGAGTTTGTCATTTCACTTTTGCGCGAATTTCCGGCAAGGCTTTCTGCAAGTAATACACCATGCTCCAGACGGTGAGGAAAGCAGCGATCCAGATCAGCACGGAGCCCCAAAGGTGTGTCTCGATCACACCAAAGAGTGTGCCGTCATACAGCAAGAAAGGAATCGCCACCATTTGAACCGTGGTCTTGAGTTTGCCGAGCATGTGGACCGCCACCGAGCGCGTCGCGCCGATTTGCGCCATCCATTCGCGCAGCGCGGAAATCGCGATCTCGCGGCCAATGATGATAAGCGCAACAAACACATCAGCGCGCTGCATATGAACAAGAACCAGCAATGCGGCGCAGACCAAAAACTTATCGGCTACCGGATCAAGAAACGCGCCGAAGCTGGAGGTTTGATTGAGTTTGCGCGCTAGATAGCCATCGAGCCAATCTGTCAAGGCGAACACCACAAACATCACCGTGGCCACGAGATTTTGCGTGGCTACTGGCATGGTGCCTGAGTAATACACGCCCACGATCAGCGGAATGGCGACGATGCGTGTCCAAGTGAGAATCGTGGGGATGGTGAAGAACATGATGAGGCGATTGTGTCATGCACAGCCTGACGGCTCGCTGTGCAGATGAAGTTATCGCCCCTCAACGATGGTGACAAGCTGGAATTTGTTGTCGTCGTTGTACAAAAACGTCTCATTGAACTGCCAAGGCTGAGGCAGATTGCTCACCGGGCCATAGTTTGCAGCGCGGCGGGCGGCAGCCAAGGCCAGGTCGTTGACTTCGGGAGAAATGCGCGAGCCGCGCATCAAATCCATCGTACGCAATGAGCCATCGGCATTGAGCATGACGGTGACTGTGGCGATGCCCTTCCATTGCTCAGGCTGAGGGCCAGTGAAGCTGGCGCCTGGATTGGCTGCGATGATCATTTGAGCGGCGCGGCGGCGGTAGTCTGCCCAGCTGGCGACGAGTGGCAAACGGGGCGTACCAGCTGCTGGCGGCGGTGCGGGAGGCTGAGGTGTGAACACAGGTGCTGGCGCCGGAATGGTGTTGGGCGCTGGCGAATGCGGAGGCAAAGGCCTGCTCGCGCAGCCTGAAAAGAGAAGAGCCAGCGCTGCAAGGCTGCCCATGCTTACTATTGATTTAGTAGCGCCTTGCGCAGTATTGATGCCGGTGACAGGCGAGTTTTGCTTAGAAAATGATGTGTTTTTAATGTAGGGCACGGTATATCTCCTGGGCGAGGTCTTTGGAAATGCCATCCACCGTGCTGAGGTCTTCCACGCTGGCTGAGGCCACGCCCCGGATGCCACCGAAGCGTTGCAAGAGTTTCGCACGTCTTTTGGCACCGATGCCGGCGATGTCTTCCAATTTGCTACCACCTGTGCGAACTTTGGCACGTTGGGCGCGCATGCCGGTGATGGCAAAACGGTGCGCCTCATCGCGGATTTGGGCGATTAGCATGAGTGCGGCACTGTCTTTTCCAAGATACACTTTTTCGCGGCCATCGGCAAACACCAGCTCTTCCAAGCCCACTTTGCGGCCTTCGCCTTTTTCAACGCCCACCAGCAGGCCGAGATCGAGGCCTAGCGTTTCAAACACTTCTTTGGCCGATGAGATTTGGCCTTTGCCACCGTCGATCAACACGAGATCGGGCAGCTTCGCCTCGTTATTCCTAGCTGCCTCAATCAGCTTGCTGTACCGCCTCGTCAACACCTGCTTCATCGCCGCGTAATCATCGCCGCCCGTGATGCCTTCGATGTTGTATCGCCGGTAATCCGCGCTCTTCATCTTGTGGCCTTCAAACACCACGCAGCTCGCTTGTGTGGCCTCGCCCGAAGTGTGAGAAATATCAAAGCACTCAATGCGCAGCAAGGCGAGATCTTCCATCGCGAGATCAAGCGCATCGACCAGCGCCCGCGTCCGCGCTTGCTGCGAGCCTTCTTCGGCCAGCAGTCGAGCGAGCTGAATATCCGCATTCTTCTGCGCCATCTCCAGCCAGGCTTTGCGCTGCTCGCGCGGCTGATGCAGGGCGGTGATCTTGATGCCAGTTTGCTCGATCAGCAGATCGATCAATTCGCTATCGACCTTTTCACTCAAGATCAGCACCGGCGGCGCGGGCACGTCGATGTAATGCTGTGCGATGAAGGCCTCAAGGATTTCCAGCGCAGGCGCTTCGTGCACATTGGCTGGGAAGTAAGGCCTATCGCCCAAATGCCGCCCGCCGCGCACCATGGCCAAGTTCACGCAGGCTTTGCCGCCGTTCACGCGAGCCACCAAAATATCCACATCTTTGTCTTCAGCCGTGTCCATCGCCTGCGTGTGCAGCACGCGAGAGAGGGCAGAAATTTGGTTGCGCAGCTCGGCAGCTTGCTCAAACTCCAGCTTCTCAGCATGCGCCATCATGCTGCTTTGCAGCTCATCAAGAATCGCCTGCGTCTCGCCGCGTAAAAAGCGCTCAGCGTTTCTCACGTCTTGCGCGTAGCTGATATCGTCAATGTGTTTCACGCATGGCGCAGAGCAGCGCTTGATTTGATACAGCAAGCAAGGCCGCGTGCGGTTGGCAAACACGGTGTCTTCGCATGTGCGCAGCTTGAAGACTTTTTGCAAAAGCTGAATGCTCTCTTTCACGGCCCAAGCGCTGGGATAGGGGCCAAAAAAGCGATGCCTTTTGTCCACCGCACCACGGTAATACACCACACGCGGAAAATCTTGCGGCGCTGCGCTTTTGATAGCGGGAGATGCAACATTCGTGCGTGCAAGCTGCTGTTTTTCCTTTGAAATAGCTTGGCCGGTGAGCTTCAAGTAAGGATAGCTCTTGTCATCGCGGAAGAGAATGTTGAAGCGCGGATTCTGCGTTTTGATTAGGTTGTTTTCCAGCAGCAGCGCCTCAGCCTCGGAGCGCACCACGGTGGTTTCCATCCGCGAGATTTTGCTGACCATGTGCCCAATGCGCGTGCCATCATGGTTCTTCTGAAAATAACTCGACACCCGCTTCTTCAAGCTCTTGGCCTTGCCCACGTACAGCAGAGCATTTTGTGCATCGAAATAGCGATACACGCCAGGCAGCAGAGGCAGCGCGGCGACTTGTTCGAGCAGCTCGGTGGGGTGCGTTGTTGATGCGGTTTCAGGTGAGTCGGTTTGTGGCATGTGGTGATTGTGCGGGATGTGCAAGTTCTTTGCGTGGCGCAAACGCCCGCCAGAGCACCCGGGGCGGATGGCTCCATGTCCTCCGGCGGCGTTTTGGGTTGGTTTGTTTTTGGGGAGTTGATTGCGCCGCCTCCCCCTTTACTTGCGCCATCCGCCCCGGGTGCTCTGGCGGGCTTGGCGTGAAATGAGCTTTCCTGCGCATCACCCAAACTCATGCCCATCCGATGTGGCTTTGCGTCTGGCGCAAGTAAAGGGGGAGGCGCAATACTGTTCATTTAAATTACTTTCGAACTCTTTTCATTGAATAGAAGCGCGAGACAGCTAGGGGCTGCAGCAGAACAACTTGCAGGTCTTGCTTGTGTACGCCTTTCAATGACTTTT
>JAAFJC010000094.1 GCA_013297925.1 Comamonadaceae bacterium | reverse complement strand
CAGCCGCAGCGCCCATGCCGCGCTGATTTACTCTATGCATTATTCGCTGGCTATGGCAAAACCTCGCGGGGGCCGACGCTCTGGGTTTATACAGAGAACGATCAGTATTCAGGCCCGAAGCTGGCGAAAGAGTGGTTTGATGCGTTTGTCGCAGCGGGAGGCACCGGGGAATTTGTCCTGTTTCCGCCTCTGGGAACTGATGGGCACAGTTTGTTTACCAGTTCGCCATCCACTTGGCGGCCTCGGGTGACTCAATTCCTCAAGGCAAATGGGTTTGTAGATATGACTTGGGGCACGCAAAGCACAACGGCATCGGTGGGAGCAAGTCATGACAAAAATTGAAGTTGATGGCCATGTAGCCAAAGTGACGCTGGATCGCCCTGATGTGCGCAACGCCTTCAACGATGAGGTGATTGCTGAGATCACTCGGGCATTCATAGACCTAGGCTCGCAAGACGATGTGCGCTGCATCGTCTTGGCTGCAGAAGGCACAGCTTTTTGCGCCGGTGCGGATTTGAATTGGATGCGGCGGATGGCGGATTACTCGCGGGAAGAGAATTTGGCGGATGCCGGCAAGCTCGCCGAGATGCTGCGGGTGATTTATGAATGCCCGAAGCCGACGGTGGCTCGCGTGCAGGGTGATGTGTATGCGGGTGGGATGGGCTTGGTGGCGTGCTGCGATGTGGCTGTGAGTGTGGATACTGCCGGATTTTGTTTGAGCGAAGTCAAGCTGGGTTTGATTCCGGCCACGATCAGCCCTTATGTGATTCGGGCCTTAGGCGCTCGCGCTTCGCATCGCTACTTTTTGACGGCCGAGCGCTTTTCTGCGCATGAGGCGCATCGTTTGGGCTTTGTGCATGAAGTGGTGACTGTTGATCAACTGGATGCCAAGGTGGATGAGATCACGCAGGCGCTCGTGAAAAACAGCCCGAATGCGGTGAAAGTGTGCAAAAAGTTGGTGCAGGATGTGGCGTATGCTGAGATCGGTCAACCGCTTATCAGCAAAACGGTTGAGGGGATTGCGGATATTCGTTCGAGCACCGAGGGGCGCGAGGGCGTGTCTGCATTTCTGGGCAAGCGCAAACCCTCTTGGTTAGCATAAGCTGCCTGAACAAAAGAGGAGCCACCGATGGACATGATTCTTCAATACCTGCAGCAGATCATGCAAGGCATTTTCTCGTCGGGCGGGGATGTGGCTGGCAGTGTGGGCAAGGTGGTCGGCAAGATGGACACGACGGCTTTGATTGCATTGTCTGCCGCACTAGGCTGGGCCGCTGGCATTCGGCTTTATCTCGTGGTGTTTCTCACCGGCTTGGCTGGCTTCATGGGCTTTATTCCGCTGCCATCGGGCTTGTCTGTATTGCAACATCCGGCGATGCTGGTGGGCAGTGGCGGTATGGTGTTTGTGGAGTTTTTTGCAGACAAGATTCCGGGGCTGGATTCGCTGTGGGACGTGATTCATACTGTGATTCGCGTGCCTGCAGGTGCGGCGCTGGCCGGCGGTGTGTTTGGTGCGGATAGCGCGACGATGGGCACCGTGGCTGCGCTTTTGGGCGGCACGCTGGCAGCTACATCGCACGCAACGAAAGCTACCACGCGTGCGGCGGTGAACACTTCTCCTGAGCCGTTTTCTAACATCATCGTGAGCTTTGCAGAAGAAGGCTTGGTGATGTTCATGCTCTGGCTGGCCACGAATCATCCGGTGATTTTTGGCATCACGCTGCTGATCATTCTCGTGCTCTCGGTATTGCTCGTGATTGCGCTGTGGAAATTCTTGCGGCTGGTGATTCGCAAAATTTCTAGCTTCTTTTCTGGCTCACCTCAACCCTCATCTGCGTAGCTGCCTATGTTTTCAAAAATTCTCATCGCCAATAGAGGTGAAATCGCCTGTCGCGTAGCTGCGACCGCTAAAAAACTAGCCATCAAAACCGTTGCTGTGTATTCCAAAGCAGATGCGCAGGCCAAGCATGTGGCGGCTTGTGATGAGGCGGTGTATATCGGGGACGGTGAAGGCAATTCGCCCAAGGAAAGCTATCTGCGCTGGCAAGCGATTTTGGCGGCAGCCAAGGCCACAGGCGCGCAGGCGATTCATCCGGGCTATGGCTTTTTGAGTGAGAACGAAGATTTTGCGCAAGCATGCGCAGATGCGGGGCTGGTGTTTATCGGCCCGCCGCCATCGGCGATCAAGGCAATGGGCTTGAAGGCGGAATCTAAGCAATTGATGGAAAAAGCTGGCGTACCGCTGGTGCCGGGTTATCACAGCGCGAATCAGGATGAAGCGCTGCTCCAGAAAGAGGCGGATCGAATTGGTTACCCCGCTCTCATCAAGGCGAGCGCGGGTGGCGGCGGCAAGGGCATGCGGATTGTTGAGCGCTCTGAAGATTTTGCTGCGGCGCTAGCATCTTGCAAGCGCGAGGCCATCAACAGTTTCGGTGACGATGCGGTGTTAATTGAAAAATACGTGCAGCGTCCACGCCATATTGAGATTCAGGTGTTTGGCGATGCGCATGGGAACTATGTGTATTTGTTTGAGCGCGACTGCTCGGTGCAGCGGCGGCATCAGAAGGTGTTGGAAGAAGCGCCAGCGCCGGGTATGCCGCAAAGTATGCGTGAGGCGATGGGTAGAGCTGCGGTGGATGCAGCGCGGGCGGTGAATTACACCGGTGCGGGCACGGTGGAATTCATCGTGGAGCAGCAGGGCGGGTATGACGCGCCTGACAAAATGAAGTTCTACTTCATGGAGATGAACACGCGGCTGCAGGTGGAGCACCCGGTGACGGAGGCGATCACGGGGCTGGATTTGGTGGAATGGCAATTGCGTGTGGCCTCGGGTGAGAAGCTGCCGCTGCAGCAAAGCGATTTACGCATTCACGGCCACGCGATTGAAGCGCGGATTTGCGCGGAGAACCCTGATAACAATTTCTTGCCAGCTACGGGCAGTTTGAATGTCTACCGCAAACCTACCCATTCCGCTTTCGAGCGAAGTGATTTGCGCATTGACGATGGCGTGCGCGAAGGCGATGCCATTTCGCCCTACTACGATTCGATGATCGCCAAGCTGATCGTGCACGGCGCGACGCGCGAAGAGGCGCTGGCCAAGATTGACCGGGCACTCAGCGAAACGCAGATCGTCGGGCTGGCCACCAATGTGCAGTTTCTGCGGCATGTGGTCACAAGCGGCGCGTTTGCACAGGCAAAATTAGATACTGCGCTGATCCAAAGAGAAGAAAAGGCTCTGTTTCATCAAGAAAAACTGCCACTCGCCGGCGTCATCTCTGCGTGGATTGCTCATGTTTTGATAGCAGAGCGGGCTAGCCAAACCAGTGACCCCTTCAGCAAACGCGATGGCTGGCGGCCTTTTGGCATCAGCTCGCGGCGCTTCGCGTTGGAGTGGCATGGGAAAGAGGTGCAAGCAGAGCTTTCCTATTTGCACGATGGCGCAACGCTGCTGCACATCGTGCAAGGCGGTCTCAAGCTACAAGGTGTTTTTACCTGCGAGCGCGATGGCGACGACGTGAAATACAGCTTCGCCGATCAGCGTTTCAAGGCTTCTGTCCATGCCCCTTCACATGAAAAAGGCCAGATCGCCGGCATATTTGCTGCGCAGGGTGCTACGAAATTAGTAGTGATGGATCCTTTCCTCCAAATCGCAGAGAGCGGCGCGCATGCAGGCCGGCTCACCGCGCCCATGCCTGGAAAGCTCGTCTCGTTCGCTGTAGAAGCTGGCGATGCCGTGAAAGCCGGCCAGACGCTGGCCGTGATGGAGGCGATGAAGATGGAGCACACGATTGCAGCGCCGAAAGACGGCGTGGTGGCCGAGATCATGTATGCGCCCGGCGATCAGGTGGCCGAGGGCGCTGAGCTGATCAAGCTCGCCGCGTGAGGAGATCACGATGCCACTGCCTGACAAAGTCAACATCATCGACGTCGGCCCCCGCGATGGCCTGCAAAACGAGAAGCAACTCATTGATGCTGCGGTCAAGATTGAGCTGGTGCATCGGCTGCAGGCGGCTGGTTTGAAAGAAATTGAAGTCACCAGCTACGTGAGCCCGAAATGGGTACCGCAGATGGGGGACAACGCGCAGGTGATGGCGGGGATTTCCCGCCAAGCTGGTGTGCGCTACTCCGTGCTTACGCCGAATCTCAAGGGTTTTGAGGCAGCGGTGGCTGATCCGACAATCAAGCCGGATGAAATTGTGGTGTTTGGCGCGGCCAGTGAGGCTTTTAGCCAAAAAAACATCAATTGCTCAATTGCTGAGAGCATCGAGCGCTTTGCGCCCGTGGTGCAAGCAGCCATTGCGCAAGGCATTGCTGTGCGCGGGGCAATGAGTTGCACCGTGGGCTGCCCCTATGAGGGTGAGATTGCGCCCTCACGCGTGGAATATCTCGCTGGCCTCATGAAAGGCATCGGCGTGGAGCGTGTGGACGTGGCAGATACGATTGGCGTGGGCACGGCGCGGCAGGTGCAACGCGCATTTGAGGCGACACTCAAGCATTTTTCCATCGATCATGTGAGCGGACACTTTCACGATACCTACGGCCAAGCCTTGTCTAACTCGCTGGCAGCGCTTCAAATGGGGGTGTGGAATTTTCAGTCTTCGGTGGCCGGGCTGGGCGGCTGCCCCTATGCCAAGGGCGCAACTGGCAATGTGGCCACGGAAGATTTGGTCTACATGCTGCGCGGCTTGGGGCTAGAGACGGGGATTGATTTGGACAAACTGATTGATGCGGGTGTGTTCATCAGCAATGCTCTAGGGCGTCAACCGAATTCACGCGCTGCAGCTGCCTTGCTTAACAAACGGCTAGGGTGATCTACTCACTATGAATTTGATAGCTGCTCTCGCAGTATCTACGCCGAAAAACCACTGATTTTTATCTGAATATGCAGCTCCCAGACGCTATCCAACGCTTTGCCGCGCTCCTGAAAGAAGCAGGCCATCCGCATGCGCCTGTGATGCTGGATGATGCGGCGCGTACGGCTCAGCAGGCTGCCGATGCCTTGACCGTGCAACTCGGTCAAATCGCAAAAAGCATTGTTTTCCGCCGCAAGCCTGATGAGACAGCAGTACTCGTGATCACTTCGGGTGACCGGCGAGTGGATGAGAAAAAGGTGCAAGCCTTGGTCTGCGCCGATGGCCAAAAGCTCTCCCGCGCCGATGCAGATTTTGTGAAAGCGAAAACGGGCTTTGCGATTGGCGGCGTATCACCCATTGGCCATCTGCATCCGCCCGTGTGTTTGATTGATCAGCAGCTCTCGCGCTTTAATGTGATCTGGGCTGCAGCAGGGCATCCGCATGCGGTGTTTGAGCTCACTTTGGCGCAGCTGAAAGATCTCACGCAAGCCCCTTTGGCTGATGTGGCTCAGGCTTTAGCCGTATGATCATTACTATCAATTCGATAGCTGCTCGCGCATATTCTATGCCGGCGATATTCCCCTTTTGATTTAATTTCCTATGTCAATATCCTCTCCCTGCATCTCCGTTTGCCAGATGGACTCAGACACCGGTTGGTGCAAAGGCTGTTATCGCACGATTGCGGAAATCGTTGCTTGGGGGCAGGGCAGTGAGGCGTATCAGCGCGCAGTATGGGCAAGCTTGCCTGAGCGCCATGCGAAGGCCGCTTTTGCTGAGGCCAAGCTCAACGAAAGATTGATGAGTGTTTGCAAGCAGCAATCAGCATGAAGCACATCACTTTTTACTTTGACGTGATCTCGCCTTACGCCTACTTGGCGTTTGAGCAATTGCCCAAAGCTCTGGAAGGCATCAGCCACAGCGTCACCTATAAGCCCGTCCTCTTCGGGGCACTTTTGCAGCACTTTGGCCAGCTCGGGCCCGCAGAGATCGCCCCTAAGCGCACTTGGACGTATCGGCAAATCCATTGGCTCGCAAAGCAACAAGGCACGCCTTTGCAGATGCCCGCCAGCCACCCATTTAACCCGCTTGGCTTGCTTCGCTTGGCGGTGGCTTGCGGCTCGCAGGGCGCATGCAATCGTTATGTGGCCGAGACTTTGTTTCGCCACGTCTGGCAAGGAGGCCAAGAGGCGGGCGATGTGCAGCGATTGCAAGCTTTGACGGAGCAGCTCAAGCCGGCTCGTGCTTTAGAGGATGCGAGCGTTAAATCTGAACTCAAAGCCAATACCGATGCGGCTGTAGCCGCCGGCATTTTTGGCGTACCGACGATGGAAGTGGATTCTCATCAGTTCTGGGGATTGGATGCCCTGCCGATGCTGCGCGCTTATCTATCTGGCGACGACTGGTTCGCCAGCCCGGCTTGGACTCAGGCAGGTGAATTACCTACAGGCATCATCAGGAAGCGCTAACAAAATCGCTTTTGTCTTGGACGCTAGGGAAGCCCTGTATAGGGTTTATCCGTGGTTTGGCCTTGCAATTGTGATTTACTTCACACTCTGTAAGAAATAAGTCAGTAAGCTTGCTGACACTCGTCTGAATTCTTACGTTGAGGTGACAAATTGCTCTTAGCCGTCAGCATTATCAAATTGATATGCGAGGTAGCCCTGCTTGGCTTGGCGGGGCGCTGGCTGCTAGGTTTGCTCGCGGGACGGAACAAAGAAGGCAATTTTTTTTACAAGGCACTTGAAGCCATCACCAAGCCTTTCGTGAGCGCTGCACGATTCATCACGCCCAAAGCCATCATTGATCGGCATGTGCCATTGGTGGCTTTTTTACTGTTGGGTTTTGTTTGGATTGTCAGCTTCATTGAGAAGTTGCGCATCTGCACGCAAATTGGAATCGCTTTATGCAAGTAATCACGGCTCTCCAGTACAAAGCGCTGCGCATCTGGGCGCGTTTGCTGCTGCGTTTGGAGCAATGGGACAGCGCCGAAGCCGTGTTCGAGCGCATGGCACGCATGCGGCCGAATGACGATTACCCCAAGGCCAGCATCGCCTATTTGTTCACCATCACAGATCGCAAGCCGCAGGCTTTCGCTTTACTTGAGAGATTGGTGCAAACGGATCCTGAGGTGGGCATGCACTGGTTCAATTTGGGCTTCTTGCAAGAAGAAAAAGGCATGTTCGAAGAGGCTTGCGCATCATTTAGCAAAGCCGTCGAGCTGCGTCCCGATATTGACCGCGCTTGGTATGGCCTCGGTCTGGTTCTGATCCGCTTGCAGCGCTTTGATGAAGCCATCAAAGCATTGAAGCAAAACACGAAATTGCAACCCATGAGCCCGTATGGCTGGTATCAGCTGGCCCGCGTGCACATGGATCGGCAAGAGCCCGATGAGGCGCGGAAAATCATCCGCCATCTCAAAGGGTTTGAGCCCAAGGTGGCCGCTCAGTTGGAACGCGAAACGGGCATCTCCGTATCGCTCGCCAATTGAGGGGCTTCCCGCGCTACTGAAAAGTGGCAAAACTGTTGGCGCAATCGGCATACCCTGCCGCAACAGTTCATTTTGTTTAACTAAAAGGAGACTATGCAATGCAAGTATCAGCAAAGCATCAGGCCTATTGGTCCAAGAACCTGAAGATCACAGCCGTTTTGCTGGCGATCTGGTTCGTAGCGACCTATGTGGTCGGATTTTTCGCACGCGACTTGAACTTTACCTTTTTCGGATGGCCATTCAGCTTCTGGATGGGTGCCCAAGGTTCACTCGTGATTTATGTTGCCATTATTTGGTTTTATGCCAGATACATGAACAACCTCGACCATGAATACGGCGTTGCCGAAGAGGAGTAAAAAATGGCTGGAATGTCTCCTTCATCTGGTAGCAATACCATCAGCTCTGCTGCAAATTCTGCTTTTAAAAAGCAGCTCAATAAAGTTTATGGCTGGTACACAGGTGGCTTCGTCGCCTTCGTGATCGTGCTGGCTGTGCTCGAGCAAATGGGTCTGCCCCGTAACTGGATCGGCTTCATCTTCTTGCTCGCTACTGTGGGTTTGTATGCCGGTATCGGCGTGATGAGCCGCACCAGCGATGCCGACGAATACTACGTCGCCGGTCGCCGCGTGCCTGCCATCTACAACGGTATGGCGACAGGCGCTGACTGGATGTCTGCCGCATCGTTCATCGGCATGGCCGGTACGCTCTATCTGCAGGGCTACGGCGGTTTGGCCTTCATCATGGGCTGGACAGGCGGCTACTGCTTGGTCGCGCTGTTCCTTGCGCCGTATATGCGCAAGTTCGGCCAGTTCACCATCCCAGACTTTCTGGGCGAGCGCTATGGCGGCAACGCAGCACGTTTGTGCGGCGTGTTTGCAGCCATTCTCGTGTCCTTCGTGTACGTTGTGGCGCAGATCTATGGTGTTGGCTTGATCACAACTCGCTTGACGGGTGTGGCGTTTGAAGTCGGTATTTTCCTGGGCTTGGGCGGTATTTTGGTGTGCTCGTTCTTGGGCGGTATGCGCGCTGTAACGTGGACCCAAGTGGCTCAGTACATCATCTTGATTATCGCCTACCTGATCCCCGTGATCTGGTTGTCGGTCAAGCAAACCGGTGTGCCGATTCCTCAGCTGATCTATGGTGCTCAACTTGCAAAAGTGACTGAGCGTGAAAAGCAACTGATTGCTGATCCCAAGGAAAAAGAAGTCATCGCGATCTTCAAGAAGAATGCAGACGATCTGGGCGCTAAGCTCAAAGACGTGCCTGCAGCTCTGGCTGCCGATAAAGCGGCTGCTGAGAAGAAAGTGGCTGACCTGAAGGCCGCTAACGCACCTGCAACAGAAATCACTGCCGCCGAGAAAGCCTTGGCCGCAGTGCCGAAAGACGCAGAAGCTGCCAAGAAAGCCTGGACTGCTGCACAAGCATCCAACAATGCCCGTGCGCGCCCCTTGGCTGGAATGCCAGCCCATGGCCAGCAGTTTGCAGGCGATCCAAATGGCGATGCCAAAGCACAAGATACTTTCGACACCTCACGTCGTAACTTCTTGGCTTTGATCTTCTGCTTGATGGTCGGCACGGCTGCTTTGCCGCACATTCTGATGCGCTACTACACCACGCCTTCTGTGAAAGAAGCGCGTGAGTCCGTCACTTGGTCGATCTTCTTCATCTTCTTGCTTTACTTCACGGCGCCTGCTCTGGCAGTGCTCGTGAAATACGAGATCTTCAACGTCTTGGTAGGCACGGAGTTTACGAAGCTACCAGCTTGGATTGCAGCATGGAGCAAAGTCGATCCAACCCTGCTTTCTGTGGTTGACATCAACAAAGATGGCATCATGCAGCTCGGCGAAATGCGAATTGGTGGCGACATCATCGTGTTGGCAGCTCCAGAAATTGGCGGACTTCCATATGTGATCTCCGGCATGGTGGCCGCCGGTGGCTTGGCTGCTGCGCTGTCTACTGCTGACGGCTTGCTGCTCACGATTGCCAACGCACTGTCTCACGACGTGTACTACAAAGTGATCGATCCCAATGCTTCTACGGCTCGCCGTGTGACGCTGTCTAAGATTCTGCTCTTGGTTGTGGCGCTGGCTGCTGCCTACGTGGCCTACCATGTGTATGCCACCAAGCAGGCGGATATCTTGTTCCTCGTCTCGGCAGCGTTCTCGTTTGCTGCGGCTTCCTTCTTCCCGGCACTCGTGCTCGGTATTTTCTGGAAGCGTGCATCAAGCGCTGGCGCTATCGTCGGCATGATCGGTGGTTTGGGCGTTACCGCCTACTACATGATCATGAACCATCCTTGGATGCGTACGGTGTTCGGTGTGGACAGCCCAGTATCGCTCTGGTATGGCATTCAGCCGATCTCTGCCGGTGTGTTTGGCGTGCCTGTTGGCTTTGCGCTGATCATCATCGTCAGCCTCTTCACAGCAGCGCCTAACGCTAAGGTGCAAGAGCTGATCGAGCACGTGCGCTACCCAAGCATCAAGGCGGCTTAATGCCCTAGATACCTCGTCGCCTTCGCTGGCGATGAGTGATTGACCAACCCGGTATGACGTAAGTTGTACCGGGTTTTTTATTGGGTGTTTGTGCTGAGGTCCTGATCCGCATAAGATAGTAAGATTACAGTCAGATTCGTAAACAGGAGTTCGGCGTGATAGTAATCAAGACCGCCTTGGGTGCGCAGGTGATGAAAGATCGCTCCGTGAGCTTGAGCGCTCAGCAGCGCTCGGCCTTGATATTGTGTGATGGCAAGCGTTCGATCAACGAGTTGCTGCATATGACAGCGGGTGTCGGAGTCACGATTCTGGACATTGAGGCCTTGGCCGACAAAGCATTGATCGACATCATTGACGCCGATCCATCCGTACCAACTTTGAGGCCTTCAGCAGGCCTTGAATCCAAGAGCGATTCACTGAACTCAACGCTGAGTCCGGTTGATTTTCGTCAAGCACGAGACACGGCGATCAAGATTTGTGCAGATTTGGGCTTCAAAGGTTTCAGCCTAAACATCGCCGTGGTGGATGCAGAATCAATCGATCAACTTAAAAAGCATGCGCCGGAAATTCGGCGTCTCGCTGGCGATGCCAAATACCGGCTATTGCATGAGCAGCTGTACGGGCAGCGTCTT
>JAAFJC010000093.1 GCA_013297925.1 Comamonadaceae bacterium | reverse complement strand
CTTCACCTTCCACACCGCCTGCTTCTGCGCAAACGACTTGATCGTCAGCCATTGCGTCGCCAGCGAGCTTGGCCAGCTCAGAGGAGCAGATGCCGTCGCCACCGAGGAACTTGACTTTGAGGCCGAGTTGCTTGATCTGTTTCATCATGGGGCCGGCAACAGCGTCCATGCCGCCGAAGAAAATCACGTCTGGCTTCTTGGCCTTGATAGAGGTCAAGATGGCCATGAAATCGGTGGACTTGTCGGTGGTGAATTCGTGGGCAACAGTCTTGGAGCCAGCAGCTTCAACAGCCTTCTTGAACTCTTCTGCCACGCCTTGGCCGTAAGCGGTACGGTCGTCGATCACGGCAATGCTCTTGCCCTTCAAGGTGTTCACAGCGTACTTACCGAGCGTGCCACCGAGGTGAACGTCGTCAGCCACCACGCGGAAGGTGGTCTTGAAGCCTTGGCGGGTGAACTTGGGGTTCGTTGCCGAAGGAGAGATTTGTGGGATGCCAGCAGCGCTGTAAATAGCGGATGCAGGAATGGAAGTACCAGAGTTCAGGTGGCCGATCACGCCGTTGACTTTGCTGTCAACCAGCTTTTGAGCGGCGGCGGTGCCTTGCTTTGGATCAGCGCCGTCGTCTTCAGCGACCAGCTCAAACTTGGCAGTTTTGCCACCAATCTTGAGGCCTTGAGCGTTCAGATCAGCAATTGCCATACGAGCGCCGAGTTCGTTATCTTTACCCAAGTGGGCAATCGCGCCACTGACGGGGCCAACGTGACCGATTTTGATCACGGTTACATCAGCTGCTGGGGCGGCGGCGGGTGCGGCAGCAGGTGCTGCGGCTTTGGGTTCTTCCTTCTTGCCGCAGGCAATGAGGGTCAGGGCGATGGCGGCGGCGGTTGCCGACAGTTTCAGGGTTTGCTTCATTCAGCGTTTCTCCAAGTTAATGAACGAAACCGAGAAGATACCCTAAAAAGCGGAACTTTGTCTATTCTTTTGAATACATGCCCTCAGTATTTTCACCATGCTTGTATTCAAACGACTTATGGGGCATGCGTGATGGGCTCTTTAGCGGCTTGCATCACTGCATGCATCACGGCCTCATCCACCACACGGCTGATCGTGGATGCCAACTCGGGCTGCAATTCCTCAAATATTTTGTGGGCATGCTCCAAGGCGATTTGAGAAGCCACTTCCCGAATCCGGCGTTCCATCTCTTGATTGATGTATTGGTGAACAGCCTCAATCATTTGATCGCGTAGCTGCTGTGCGAGGTGCTCCGTCTCTACATTAGGTGGTGCAATGACAGGCTGAGGCACGGCCTGCGCCGTTGGTGCGAGGGGCAAACTCTGTGGCGCAATCACTTGCGTTAACGTGGGCACATAGCGGGGTGGTGTTTTTTGCATGATTTAAGCCGGGCTTTTTAGGATGCCAGATTCAAATCATGGCGCACGATCTCTAAACCGCGTTCTGTGTAGTGCTTCCACCTCACTCTGGCGCTGGCGCGATCAGCCTCCTGCGTGCTTACGACCTCAATAACGCGCTCAAAACCTTCAAAACCCGCTGGCACGGCTTGCGTAAGATTCACCAGCACATGCCTGCCCTGCCCTTCAGTGGCTGAAGCGCATAGCCAAATCGGCGTGAGCGCGCGTTGCTGCTCAGACATCATCTGCGCCCGGCTGTGTGGCACAAAATCCAAAGCGCTGAAGCTCCACAGCTGCTCATCGAGCATGGCAAGGGTTGACTCATCGCAGACCACGGCCACCGTGCTGCCGCTGATGGAGGCTTTGCGCAGCAAACGGCAGGCATAGGCCAGCTTGGATGGCGCATTGAAGTGAAAAGCAATCGCAGTCATCGCTTTGAGCAAAGATGCATGCGCTATTTATTTGATAGCTGCTCGCGCAGTTTTCTTGCCGGCCAACAAGGCCTTTTGCTGAAAATTCAAGAGGAATTTCATGAGCAATGGCACGGGGCGACCTGTGGCACCCTTGGCAGCGCCGCTTTTCCAGGCTGTACCGGCAATGTCTAAATGCGCCCAAGGATATTGGGTGGCGAAGCGTTGAAGGAATTTGGCGGCTGTGATCGCCCCGCCCATACGACCAGCCACATTGGCTACATCCGCAAAATTGGTTTTGAGGCCTTCGGCGTAATCATCGTCCAGCGGCATGCGCCAAGCCAAATCTTGCGATGTTTCGCCGGCTTTGAGCAACTGGGTAGCCAAATCATCATCTGCACTGAAAAGGCCACTGCGCACCGCGCCCAAAGCGACAACGCATGCACCCGTGAGCGTGGCAATATCAACAACAGCAGCGGGCTTGAAGCGCTCGGCATAGGTCAGCGCATCACACAAGATCAAGCGACCTTCGGCATCTGTATTCAAAATTTCAATCGTCTGCCCACTCATGCTGGTGACCACATCGCCGGGCTTGACGGCGTTGTGGGAAGGCATGTTTTCGCAGCTGGGAATCAAGCCAATCACATTGATCTTAGGTTTGAGCACTGACAGAGCTTGAAAGACGCCGAGCACACTGGCCGCACCGCACATATCAAACTTCATTTCATCCATCTCAGCAGCAGGCTTGATGGAGATACCGCCTGTATCAAAAGTGATGCCTTTGCCCACCAGAACCGTGGGCTGCACTGCCTTGCCTGCGCCTTGGTACTTGAGCACGATAAAGCGCAAGGGCTCAGCTGAGCCCTGCGCAACCGCCATGAAAGAGCCCATTTTCAGCTTGGCCACTTCTTTGGGTCCAAGAACTTCGCAGCGCACGGGCGATTTTCCCGCCGCAATACCTTGGGCTGCTTTGGCCAGCATCGTAGGTGTGGCATGGTTGGCTGGGCGGTTGCCCCATTCTTTAGCAAGCTCCACGCCCGAGATCAAGGCATGGCCTTCCTGCAAATCATTTGCCAAGGCTTTGACTTGGGCTGCGCTGGCCAAATTGATCGTCACTTTGCTGAGCTTGCGCGCTTCAGATTTGGGTTTGGTATGGGTGTAAACATAGCTGGAGGCAGCTGCTGCTTGCATAGCTGCTTGCAAGGAAGAACCAGAGACATCATTGATTTCAGCCAAACAAAGCAATACTTGAGCTGATTTGACTGAACTGGGAATTTTGCAAGCGGCGAATGCTGTCGCGCATGCACGAGCGATATCTTTCTCGCTGGCCTGCCCTGCGCCCACCAAAATCACTTGGCGGGCTGCAATGCCAGCTGGGCGATAGCAGCTGATCAGCTTGCCAGTCGCGGTATCCAAATCGTCCTGCGCCAGGGCCGAAAGCATGAGTTGCTGCAAGGCAGGCAAGCTGCTGATTGCTTTAGCTGGTTGAGCAGGCTTGGCACTGTCGGATACCAACAGGATCAGGACATCGCAAGCGGTTTGCTCGCAAGATGCCCAAGACAAATTCTTAAGTTCAAAGTTCATAATAGGGGCTCTTAACCGTGTACGCTAGTGCACACGTATTCTTCAACAGCCCAGATGTTATTCCATTCCTCCATCCGCCAAGAACTCGCCCGCAGCTTTGTGGCTACTTTGGTGGTGCTGATCACGGTTGTGCTTAGCATGATGCTCATTCGCACCTTGGGGCTGGCCTCGCGAGGCAGCGTGAATCCTCGTGATGTGTTCATGCTGATGGGTTACGCGGGCTTGGGGCATTTGTCGACGATCATGGCGCTGTCTTTGTTTATCGCGGTGACAAACACGATGTCTCGTATGTATCGTGAATCAGAAATGGCGGTGTGGTTTGCCTCAGGCAAAGGGGTCAGTAGCTTTGTGAGCCCTTTGTTGCGCTTTGCTTGGCCGATTTTGCTGGCCATTGCAGCGCTTTCTCTGGTAGTTTGGCCTTGGACAGCACAACAAACCAACAAACTGCGCAACCAATACACACAACGCAGCGATCTGGATCGCGTCTCGATCGGTCAGTTCCAAGAAAACGCTTCGGGCTCGCGTGTGGTGTTTGTAGAAGCCTCAGATCGCACCAGTGGGCAGCCTACGGCCTCTGTGCCCAATAGCACGGACACCAAAGCAGATTTGCTCAACCGCCAAGTCCGAAATATCTTTGTTTCGGAAACTGATGGGCAAAAACAAGTGATCACATCCGCGCGCAACGGCTACGTAGAAAAACTCAATGACGATCCTTTCATCGTGCTGAAAAACGGTCAGCGGGTGGAGCAAAGCCTGGATGGCAAGCAACTCAAAGTTGTGGAGTTTGAAGAGTATTCTGTGCTGGCTGGCGCTGCAAAGCTCAGCGCCGGCGGCGAATTGCCTGCTAAATCTCTGAATACTCTTGCTCTGATTGCCAAACCAACAAACCTGAATTTGGCGGAGCTGAGCTGGCGCTTGGGTATTGGCCTGTCTGCCATCAATCTTTTGCTGCTTTCTCTCCTGCTCTCTGCTGTGAATCCGCGCGCTGGGCGAGGCTTTGGCATGGCTTTTGCGCTGCTAGCTTTCGTGGTTTACTTCAACATGATCAACGTTGGCTTTTCGCGCATTGCCAATGGCCGCACTGACTTCATTGCGTGGATGATTTACCTGCATGGCGGCGTGTTTGCACTCACGATGCTGTGGATGGCCGTGCGGCACAACCAATGGTCTTGGCGGCAACTTTTGCCTAAAGCCTACGCCTCACCAATCAAAGCGGCCTAGCCCTATGCAAACCATTCGCCGCCTTCTGCATCGTGAAATTTGGGTGTCTGTCGCTTTTGTGGCGCTGGCCTTCCTGATGCTCTTTTGCTTTTTTGATCTGGTTGATGAGCTGGGTGATATTGGCAAAGGCAATCCTGCCAACCCTTACCGGCTTATGCACGCCGCGATCTACACATTTCTTTGGGCGCCCAGCCGCCTTTATGAGCTGCTGCCCATTGCCGTATTGATCGGCAGCATCTTCGTGATGGCGCGGTTTGCGCAAAGCTCTGAATTCACGATTTTGCGCACCAGCGGCATGGGGCCATGGCGCGCCCTCAAAACCCTGCTGTGGATGGGCCTAGCCTTCACCCTGATCACCTTCGCTATGGGTGATTACATCGCTCCGCAAGCCACACGCGCCGCCCAATTGCTCAAATCCAAGTTTATGGGCCAGATCAGCTTGGGCGCAACTGGCGCTTGGCTCAAAGATCGCCAGCAATTCTCCAGCTATGCGGTCAATGTGGGCGCCTTGGATGGCGACGGCAGCATGCGCAACATCAAAATCTATGAGTTCAACTCCAAAGGCCAAATTCTGGCCACAGCGCAAGCTGAGTCTGGGCAGTTTGAAGACGAAGCTTGGCTGTTGACAAACGTACAGCGTCAGGAGTTTTTCATCCCTGAGAGCATGCCCAGCAGCACACAAAGTCTGGCTGCGCCCCTGGCAGGGCCTGCAGCAGCTCAAGCCGCACGGGTGGAGCGCGGCCAAATGCTGCCTGAATGGCGCTGGGCCACGGGTATCAGCGCCGAGATGGTTTCTGTGGCGCTGCTCAAGCCTGAGCGCATGGGTACGATCGATCTCTTCCAATACATCAACCATTTGCAAGCCAATGGCCAAACTTCCCAGCGCTACGAGATAGAGTTTTGGCGCAAGGTGTTTTATCCTCTCAGCTGTCTCGTGATGGTGGTGCTCGCATTGCCCTTTGCTTACCTGCATTTCAGAAGCGGCGCGATCAGTGGCTATGTGTTTGCAGGTGTGATGATCGGTATCAGTTTCTTCATGCTCAACAATGTGTTTGGTTACATTGGTAACTTGAACGATTGGGTACCTTGGATTACCGCCGCGCTTCCAGGACTGATCTACATGTTCGCCTCGCTGAGCGCCTTCACATGGCTGGTGTTACGACAATGAGCCAGGCGACGACCCCTCCAGACGGTGTTCTTTTGTTTGCCCACGGCTCGCGAGACCCGCTTTGGCGCGGCCCGATCGAAGCTGTGGCGCAACGCATTCGCTTGGATCAACCCAGCCTGCCCGTGGCCTGCGCTTATCTTGAATTGTGCGAGCCGAGCCTGCCAGATGCCGCTCTGCAGATGATTGAGCAACTCAAGATTACTCCTAAATTCATAGCTGCTCCCGCAGATTCTATGCCGGCCAATGGCTCAAAAGCCTTAAAAATTCGGATCGTTCCTATGTTTCTTGGCATGGGCAAACATGCGCGAGAAGATTTACCTGAAATAGCCGCCCAGCTGCGCGCCGCACACCCTGCTGTGGAGTTTGATATTGCGGCCACCGTCGGTGAAGACGAGCGCGTGACGCGCTTGCTCGCCCAAATCGCCATCAGCAAGCTTTAAACCTCGGTTTGGAGTGCTCTGCCCTGCCTTAGAAGGGTGTCTTGCTCTCAAAAGTGCAGCAAATTAGCTACATTTTCGGGTTTTCCCTATGTCAAAAAGCATAGCTAGCTACGAAAGTTGTAGCGTTTTCTGGAAAAAGCGTTATATTTCAATCAGTTCGAGACCAAACCTCTTACATCACTTCATCAAAAACTGCTAGGAGTCACCTCATGAGTGCGAAAGACAATGTTGCTGTTAACGCCCTGTTTGATTTGTTGGAATCCCGTTACGCAATGCGCGTTCTTTGGGCTTTGAAAGACGGCCACCCGCAAACCTTCCGCCTCTTGCAAGACAGCGTGGGCGGCATCACCCCCAACACCCTGAACACCCGCTTGAAAGAATTGCGCGCCGCCTCCTTGGTTGGCCACGGCGATTCTGGCTACAGCCTCACCAGCGGCGGCACCGATCTCTTGAAGCGCATGAGCGATTTGAGCGCCTTCGCCACCAAGTGGACGAGCGCCAAAGCTAAGAAGAAATAACTTCTTTGCGATTGATTGATTGATTCCCCAAGATTCTGATCTTGATTCAGCCCGAAGGTATCTTCGGGCTCTTTTTTTGCCTATTTTTAAGTGAGTATGGCCCATTGCCGGCATAAAATATGCGCAAGCCGCTCTTAATTTGATAGCGCGGTATTTTTAGTGCATTCTGCGCCCCACCCCCCTTGAAAAACCTTTCACTGCCTTCATTTGGCAGCTTGATTTGAATTTTCGCTTGTAAACACCATGCCTGAACAGAAAAAACCTGAGGAAAATCAAGAAGTTAAGCCTTCTGAAGCCCCTGCCGCCTCACCCATTGCACCGCCTGGTACGCCAGCTGACGCTTCCCCTGAAGAAATTGAAGCCGCTTTGGCTGCCAACGAGGCAGACAGCGTTGATGCTTTAACCGTCGCTTTGGCTGAGTTAGCCACCCTCAAAGCCAAAGCCACCGATCTGCACGATCAAAACCTACGCGCCGCCGCCGAAGTGCAAAACATGCGCCGCCGCAGTGAGGAAGACGTGAGCAAAGCCCGCAAATACGCGGTAGAGAGCTTCGCCGAAGGCCTGCTCCCGGTGATGGATAGCTTGACGGCTGGCTTGGCGATCCAAAACGCGACCAACGAGCAACTGCGCGAAGGCGCAGAAGCGACCTTGCGCCAGCTGAAATCAGCTCTGGAGCGCAACAAAGTGCTGGAAATCAACCCCGCGCAGGGCGACAAACTCGACCCCGCCAAACACCAAGCCATCAGCGTCGTGCCCGCACCCGAAGGCTCAGAGCAAGAAGCCAACACGATTGTCGCCGTCCTGCAAAAAGGCTACACGATTGCAGAGCGCACCTTGCGGCCAGCTTTGGTCACGGTGGCTGCGGCGAAATAAATCACTTGAGGATTTGAATACCGAACTTCCGGACGCAGAGGGCGCAAAGGTTACGCAGAAGACGCAAAAAAGAAAATACAAAAGAAATACCCAAATGATTACCAAAGCAATTTCTTTCCATTTTTCAATTTCTTCTGTCTTTTCTTTGTCTTGGCTGTTTTCTGCGTCCTCTGCGAAACCTTTGCGTCTTCTGCGTCCGGCTGTTGGGTCTTAAAACCCCTTGAAAACCAGCCAAATATCCACATATCCAACCTATCTTAGACATCCACGGAGTAAAAAATCATGGGAAAAATCATTGGCATTGACCTCGGCACGACCAACTCTTGCGTCGCCATCATGGAAGGCAACACCACCAAGGTGATTGAAAACGCCGAGGGCGCGCGCACCACGCCTTCCATCATTGCTTACATGGAAGACGGCGAAATTCGCGTGGGCGCACCGGCGAAGAACCAAGCTGTCACCAACCCCAAGAACACGCTCTACGCGGTGAAGCGCCTGATTGGCCGCCGTTTTGAAGAGAAAGAAGTCCAAAAAGACATCGATCTCATGCCCTACACCATTGCTAAGGCGGACAACGGTGACGCTTGGGTGGAAGTGCGTGGCCAGAAAATGGCGCCTCCTCAAGTCTCCGCAGAAGTGCTGCGCAAGATGAAGAAAACCGCCGAAGATTACCTCGGCGAAGAAGTGACTGAGGCCGTGATCACCGTGCCCGCCTACTTCAACGATTCGCAGCGTCAAGCCACCAAAGACGCAGGCCGCATTGCCGGCCTCGATGTGAAGCGCATCATCAACGAGCCGACTGCAGCCGCGCTCGCTTTCGGCTTGGATAAAGTTGGCAAAGGCGACCGCAAAATCGCCGTGTATGACTTGGGCGGCGGCACGTTTGACGTCTCCATCATCGACATCGCCGATCTCGATGGTGAGAAGCAATTCGAAGTGCTCTCCACCAATGGCGATACCTTCCTAGGTGGCGAGGATTTCGATCAGCGCATCATCGACTACATCATTGCCGAATTCAAGAAAGACACGCAAGTTGACTTGAAGAAAGACGTGCTCGCGCTGCAGCGCCTGAAAGATGTGGCCGAGAAAGCCAAGATTGAGCTGTCTTCCAGCCAGCAAACCGAGATCAACCTGCCCTACATCACGGTCGATGCTTCAGGCCCCAAACACCTGAACATGAAGCTCACCCGCTCCAAGCTGGAAGCGCTGGTAGAAGAGCTGATCGAGCGCACCATTGCCCCTTGCCGCACCGCCATCAAAGACGCTGGTGTGAGCGTGAACGATATTCAAGACGTGATCTTGGTGGGCGGCATGACGCGCATGCCCAAGGTGCAAGAGAAGGTCAAAGAATTCTTCGGCAAAGAGCCACGTAAAGACGTGAACCCTGACGAAGCTGTGGCCGTGGGCGCGGCGATTCAAGGCCAAGTTTTGAGCGGTGACCGTAAAGACGTGCTCCTCTTGGACGTGACTCCTCTGAGCCTAGGCATCGAGACGCTCGGCGGCGTGATGACCAAGATGATCAAGAAGAACACGACGATCCCCACGAAGTTTGCTCAGACCTTCTCCACGGCCGATGACAACCAACCCGCCGTCACCATCAAGGTTTACCAAGGCGAGCGCGAGATGGCCGTAGCCAACAAAGGCTTGGGCGAATTCAATTTAGAGGGCATCCCACCAGCCGCACGCGGCACACCACAAATCGAAGTGACTTTCGACATCGACGCCAACGGCATCTTGCACGTCGGCGCGAAAGACAAAGCCACCGGCAAAGAAAACAAAATCACCATCAAGGCCAACTCGGGTCTGAGTGAAGACGAAATCCAAGCCATGGTGAAAGACGCTGAGCTCAACGCCGAAGACGACAAGAAAAAACTCGAACTCGTCCAAGCCCGCAACGAAGCCGAAGCCGCCCTTCACTCCACCAAGAAATCCTTGGGCGAGTATGGCGACAAGCTAGAAGCCGGCGAGAAAGAAAAAATCGAAGCCGCTTCCAAGGAATTGGAAGAAGCCTTGAAAGGCGAAGACAAAGCCGCCATCGAGCAAAAGTCTGCTGCGCTGGGCATCGCCGCGCAAAAGCTGGGCGAAAAAATGTATGCCGACATGCAAGCATCGCAAGCTGCTCAGCAAGCCGGTGCGCAGACTGCGGGGCAGGATGCTGGCAAAGACGACAAGGCGAAAGACGACAACGTCGTTGACGCTGAGGTTAAGGAAGTGAAGAAGTGAACTCGCCCAGCGAGCAAAAAAAACTCCTAGATCAACCTCAGATTGATCTGTTAAAGCGTTATTCGTTTGGCGTGATGCTTGGCGCGGTTTGGGGACTTTTATCAACACAAAAAACATTTGGTACGCTTTTTACCATCCCAAAAGTTCTTCCTGAAGTATTTGCAAATGTTTTACTAGGCTCGACCATTACAGGCTTATATTGGTCGAGCGTTTTATTGCTTATATATTCGATTTACCAAGCACTGAAGATCAGAAAAAAACGTTTACCGGTAGGTGTAATTTATTCCTCAATACCTTTGGGAACAGTATTTTTTACAGCGTTATTTACCGGTTTTTCCATCGGATTATTTTTGTCTTCGCTAATTTTTAATCTTCCTGGGTGGTCACTTTTTCTAGGAGTATCAATCCTTGCAATGATTTATTTTTCCTTGTTAGTCGTTGTTATTCCAATATTTGTATCAGATGCCATTAAAAAAATACCTTTTTGGATTTGCATATCAGCAACATCCGGACTAATGATTTACTTGTTTTATGTCCTCAAAGGTACAGTCAACCCAAAAGCTATAGTTCTAGGCCTGCTTATAGCTTTCAGCACTTTCACAATATCTTGGTCTAAAACTAAATTACTAAACTGACATGGCCAAGCGCGACTTCTATGAAATCCTCGGCGTTCCGAAAAACGCCAGTGATGAAGACATCAAAAAATCCTATCGCAAGATGGCGATGAAGCATCATCCTGACCGCAATCAGGGCGATACGGCCAAGGTG
>JAAFJC010000092.1 GCA_013297925.1 Comamonadaceae bacterium | reverse complement strand
GGTCAAGTCACAGGTGTGTCTTACCTCGGCGCGCAAACCGGCTATTACGTCCAACTGGCCAGCGGCCAGCGCGTGAAGATGATGAAAGCCAATGACGCGCGGCACGATGAGGCGGCCATACAGCAAGGCGACACCGTGCATCTGTCATGGTGGGGCAGTGATGTGGTAGTTTTAACGCAATAAAGACCAGAAAAAAGAGGAAAAAGTGCAAGTGGCCGGCATAGAATCTACGCAAAATGCTCATCTTTCGATAGCATCCAAATTGCGTGTCTTGCTGGAAAAGGCGACAGCGCGGTTTGGGCGAGGCATGGTCTGGGGCGTGCCCATGCTGTTTTTGCTGGCGTTTTTCGCTGCGCCTTTCTTGGTGGTCTTGCGGATCAGCTTCTCAGAGATGGAGGGCGTGCGCTTCAAGGACATCATGGGTTTCGCGGATGGCGAATTTTTCGTCAAGCTGCGCTACGCGACCTATGTGTTTCTCACGGAAGATCCGCTCTACATCAAAACCTATTTATCCTCCATTGAATTCGCCGCGATCACCACAGCGATCTGCCTAGCCATCGGCTATCCCATGGCCTACTTCATGGCGCGCAGCCCGGCATCCATTCGACCTGCGCTGGTCATGCTTGTGATGATGCCTTTTTGGACATCGTTTTTGTTGCGCGTCTATGCTTGGAAGATGCTGCTGGCCGACAGTGGCGTGTTCAACAATATCGGCATGGCGCTAGGCGTGATCGATAGCCCTATCAAGATGATGCACACGCCGTTCTCATTGGTGCTTGGCATGGTCTACACGTATCTGCCCTTTATGGTGCTGCCGCTTTATGCCAATTTGGTGAAGATGGATTTGCGCCTGCTTGAGGCTGCTCGTGATTTGGGTGCGAGCCCTTGGACGGCCTTCTGGCGAGTGACCGTGCCGCTCAGCAAAAACGGCATCATTGCTGGTGCGCTGCTCGTGTTCATTCCTTGTGTTGGCGAGTTTGTGATCCCTGAGCTGCTCGGAGGCCCGCAAACCTTGATGATTGGTCGCGTCCTTTGGGATGAGTTTTTCAGCAACAACGATTGGCCGATGGCAGCGAGTGTGGCGGTCGTGATGGTGCTGATGATTGTGGTGCCACTGGCATATTTCAATAAGTTGCAAAACGATGCGGCTACGGCGGGCAGATCATGAAAAATCCTGCCGGCCTGATCACCTCACGTGTTTGGCTGATCGCCTCGTTCGCGTTCCTCTATATTCCGATCCTCACGTTGATCGTGCTCAGCTTTAATGCCAGCCCGATGGTCACCACGTGGGGTGGCTTCTCGCTTCGCTGGTATGGCGAGCTGATGCGCGATCAGGCTTTGCTCTCTGGCCTGTGGCTATCGTTGAAAATCGCTGTCCTGACCGCCATTTCCTCCGTGATTTTGGGCACCATGGCGGCATTCGCTCTGGTGAAGTTCAAAAAATTTCCGGGCAAGACCTTGTTCTCCGGCATGGTCAATTCGCCGCTCGTGATGCCAGAAGTCATCATTGGCCTGTCTTTGCTTTTAATGCTGGTCTCGGTGCAACGCGCTCTTGGTTTCCCAGAGCGTGGCATGCTCACCATGTGGATCGGTCACACCTTGCTGGGTTTGGCCTATGCCACCGTGGTGATCAGCGCGCGCTTGCGCGAAATGGATCCCTCGCTAGAGGAAGCTGCCAAAGATTTAGGCGCCAAGCCTTTGCAGGTTTTCTTCCTCGTGACTTTGCCCTTGATTTCCCAATCACTGATCTCCGCTGGCCTGCTGACCTTTACGCTCTCGCTCGATGATGTGGTGCTATCGGCCTTCCTCTCCGGCCCGGGCTCCACCACGATGCCATTGGTGATTTTCAGTCGCGCACGCTTGGGGCTCAATCCCACCGTCAATGCCGTTGCCACGATCACTGTATTGGTGGTTGGTATCGCTGTGGTGCTGGCCAGCCTTTGGATCGCTAGGCAAGAACGAAAGCGTGCGCAAGAACAATCAGCCGCACTCAAGGCCACAGGATAATTTTCTATTTCCATCATCACGACAACCTAGGAGAAGCACCATGAACCTGCAAAGAAAACTCATCGTCGTTGCATTGGCCACTGCCATGCCTTGGATCAGCGCGCAAGCGCAATCCACAGCGGATCTGCAAAAGGAAATTGAGCTGCTCAAGTCGCAGCTCAAATCCCTGCAAGACAGAATTGAAGCTGTCGCCAACAAACCTGCTGCGCCTGCCGCCGGTGCTGTCGATCCTGAAGAGTTCAATCGCATCAAGATCAAGGTCGAGTCTGCTGAGGACAATACGATTGCTTCTGGCTTTGCAAACCTAAAGATTAGCGGCATGATTGATCCTACGTTTGTTTATAACAAGCGTCAGAATCAAGCCGGATTTGTTTTTCTAAACAATTTTTATGACCAAAGTGGTATTGGTGGCACGAAAGATGTTTATTCCTATGACAACAGTTATTTCGGCCAAGCAATGCTGGATATCCAGAAAGAAACCGAAGGCGGCTCCAAGTGGCGCTTAACTCTAGCGCCGCATAAATCAGCAAGTTCAGGGTTCAATCTTGGATCAATAGTTCATGAGGCTTCAGTCTCAATCCCGTTGAGCGGCCCTGCCACTCGTCTGATCGCTGGTCAAGTGCCTGACTGGTCTGGCTATGAATTCATTTGGTCTCACCAGCAGCCGTTGATCAGCCACAATTTACTCTTTGATTTCACAATACCTAGTTACTACAGTGGTGTGGGCATGGAGATGACACGTGGTAAGTGGATTTCAAAATTCATGGTGGGTAATATCAACGAGTCACGTAAAGGTAATGGTGCTAAATCACCTGGAGTGACATACCGAGTTGATTACTCTAAGGGTGAGTTCAGTGGCTTTGGTTTTGCTGGTAGTCATTCCTTTAGCTCGAAAAATGCGGGTGGTAAATACAACTTATTCGAAGTTGACGGCTACTTCACGCGTGGTGATTGGGTCCTGCAAGGCCAAGTTGGCATTGGTAACCAAAAGAATGCAGCTTTTGGTGGTGGGGATGCCAAGTGGTCAGGCCTATCGGGTCTAGCTGGATACAAAGCAACACCTAGACTTCAATTTACCGCACGAGCTGACTTCATTAACAACAAGAAAAACGGTGGAGGTGTGTTTGGCAGCAATGCCTTGTTTGGTGCCACTGGCGATGACCGTAACGGCTTTGGCCCAGCTTGGGAAGACGATGGCAGCGGCACAAATACTTGGGTACAAAACGACTTGACAAAAGGTGTAAATCGTACCGCTTTGAGCCTTGGAGCAAGCTATTTGTTTAACCAGAACACTACTTTCAAAGCTGAATACAGAATTGATCGTGCAAGCGGCGCTGTCTTCTTGGACGACAAGACTCAGGGCTATAAAAAATCTAACAGCATGATCGGCCTATCCGCTGTCGTGTCGTTCTGATGAGCGGTGATGCATGAGCGCTTCAGTGAATTACGACGCGAGGGCGTTTATTGCTGGCGCTCGGGTTGATGCTCGCTCCGGCGCGCGCTTTGATTGCTTATCGCCTGTTGATGGCAAAAAAATTGCAGAAGTCGCGCGCTGCGATGCTGGCGATGTCGATGCGGCTGTGCAGGCAGCACGCGCAGCATTTGAAGATGGCCGCTGGCGCAAGCTTGCGCCGGCGCATCGCAAACGCGTGTTGATCAAGTTCGCCGATTTGATCATTGCACACGCCGATGAGCTCGCCCTGATGGAAACGCTGGATATGGGCAAGCCGATTCAGTATGCCAAGGGCGTGGACGTTAACAGCACGGCCAATTGCATTCGCTGGTATGGCGAAGCGGTCGATAAGCTGTATGACGAAATTGCGCCCACGCCGCGCACGGCGCTCGCGCTGATCACGCGTGAACCCATGGGCGTGGTGGGCGTGATCGTGCCCTGGAATTACCCGATGATCATGGCAGCTTGGAAGATTGCGCCTGCCTTGGCATCGGGTAACAGCGTCGTGCTCAAGCCCAGCGAAAAATCACCGCTCACGGCTCTGCGCTTGGCCGAGCTGGCGTTGCAAGCGGGCGTGCCAGCCGGTGTGTTTAACGTGATTCCCGGTTACGGCGCGGAAGCAGGATCGCCGTTAGCGCTGCACATGGATGTGGATTGCATAGCCTTCACTGGCTCTACCAAAGTGGGCAAGCTCATCCATGTGATGGCGGGGCAAAGCAATTTAAAGCGCGCTTGGACGGAGCTGGGCGGCAAATCAGCCAACATCGTGTTTGCCGATTGCCCAGATTTAGACAAAGCCGTTGCTGCGAGCATCGGCAGTATTTTCTTCAATCAAGGCGAGAGTTGCAACGCGCCCTCTCGCCTTTTTGTGGAAGCTTCGATCAAAGATCGCTTCTTGGAAAAAGCACTCGCCCTTGTGCCCAGTTACATGCCTGGCGATCCGCTCGATAAGAAAACGGTGATGGGCGCTTTGGTCGATAAAACGCAGCATGAGACCGTGCTGCGCTACATCGAAGCGGGGCAAAAAGAAGGCGCGAAGCTACTCGCTGGCGGCCAAGCGGCGCGAGTTGAGACGGGTGGCTACTATGTGCAGCCGACAGTGTTTGATGGCGTGAGCAATCAAATGACAATTGCCCGCGAAGAGATTTTCGGCCCGGTGCTTTCGGTGCTGTCGTTCAAAGAAGCGCACGAGGCGGTGAGTCAAGCCAACGACAGCGTGTATGGCTTGCAAGCGGCGGTGTGGACGCGTGATATCAACAAAGCGCATGGCGTGGCGCGTGCGCTTCGCGCTGGCACGGTGCATGTGAATCAATACGACGAAGACGATATCACGGTGCCCTTTGGTGGCTACAAGCAAAGCGGCGTGGGGCGTGATAAATCGCTGCATGCTTTCGATAAATACACTGAGATGAAGACCACTTGGCTGCGGATTGATTCTCCATTGGACGTTTGATGAAGAGTGCAGAATTACAAGCGCACCAAAGCGAATTGGCTGCCAGCGGTATCCACTCAATTTTTACCCAACTCACGGATTTGCATGGTGTGGCCAAAGGCAAGCTCGTACCGATTGAGCGCTTGGGGCAATGGGTTAGCCAAGGCGCAGGATTCGCTGGCCCCAGCATTGAAGGCACAGGCCTGCCGCGCATGGGGCCGCGCAGCGAATACTATGGCAGGGTGCAACCACAAAGCTTGAAGCCACTGCCCTTCATGCCCGGCGTGGCGCATGCAGTGTGTGATGGCTTTGCGGGCAATGAGCCACTCGATACTTGCTCTCGCCAAACCTTAAAGCGCCAAGTGGCTCGCTTGGCCGAGCGCGGGTGGACCTTGAATGTGGGCGTCGAACCCGAGTTCTTCGTCTTTGCGCGTGATGAGGCTGGGCAGTTGGTGAAAGCTGATCCCAGCGACAAGTTGGACAAACCCTCTTACGATTTCAAATCCATCTACCAGCAAAGAGACTTTCTTGACGATTTGCGTCGCCAGCTGCTGGAGCTGGGCTTTGATGTGCTGCAAATTGATCATGAGGATGCTTGGGGGCAATACGAGCTGAACTATCGCTTTCATGATGCGCTGGAAGCAGCGGATCGCTACATGCTCTTCAAAATGACGGCGCATGCTGTAGCAGCCAAACATGGTTTGGTGTTTAGCGCCATGCCCAAGCCCTATGCGGGCAGCCCTGGAAGTGGGTTGCATTTCCATATCAGCTTGAGCGATGCCCAAGGCAACGCTGTGATGGCGCCGGCTGCTAAAGGTATGTATCTCTCCGATACGGGCTTGCAGTTCGCTGCGGGCTTGCTGCATCACGCGGATGCACTGGCCGCGCTCTGCGCGCCCACGGTCAACAGTTACAAGCGCTTGGCCGTATCGAGAAGCGCATCAGGCACCACGTGGTCACCCGTCTGGAAAGCTTGGGGCGAAAACAACCGCAGCTGCCTGCTGCGCAGTGTGGAGGGCCGCTTGGAATGGCGCATGCCTGATCCGGCCTGCAACATCTATGCGGCGCTCTCAGGCGTGATCGCCGCGGGTTTGGACGGTATCGATCAAAGAATGCAGGCGAGCGCGCCTTGCGAAGAAGATTTGTATGAGCGATTTGCGCAAGATCTGCCGATGCCAGCACAGTTGCCAACCAGCTTAGAAGCGGCTACGCTTGCATTGGAGCGCGATGCAAGCCTGCGCGCCGCAGTTGGCGAGGCTTTTTGCGAGCAGATTCTGATCTTGCAGCGCGAGCAGTGGCGGCAGTGGCACAGCCACATCACGGGCTGGGAGTGGCAGCAATTTGGTGATTTTTACTAGTTTAGGAGACGATCATGGCTTACAACGATTTCAAGATGGACAACCTCTGGCTGCCCTTCACGCCCAATCGCAGTTTTGGCAAAACGCCACGTATTTTGGTGGGCGCTGATCGGATGCACTTCACCACGCACGACGGCCGCCAAGTGGTCGATGGTATTTCCAGCCTCTGGTGTGTCGGCGCGGGGCACAACCGCAAGCCGATCAATGAAGCGATCAAAAAGCAGCTGGACACGCTGGATTACGCCACGGCCTTTAATGCGGCTAACGATAAAGCCTTCAAAGCAGCTGAGATGATTGCGGCGATGTGCCCAGGCGATCTGAGCAAGGTATTGTTTTGCAACTCGGGCTCTGAGGCGGCCGATACTTCCATGAAGGTGGCGCTGGCCTACCACCGCGCGCGCGGCGAAGGCCACCGCACGATGTTTATTGGCCGCGAGCGTGGCTATCACGGCGTGGGCTTTGGCGGCATGAGCTTAGGCGGCATTCCTGCGAATCGCAAGGTGTATGGCGGCGCTTTGCTGCCGCGCGTGGATCATATGCGTTTCATCCACGATGCCAGCACGATGTATTACAACGGCCAAGCGCCGCAAACCGATACCGATTTTTTAGATGATCTAGAAAAACGCATTTTGCCTTTGCACGATGCTAGCAACGTGGCAGCGATTGTGGTGGAGCCGGTGGCAGGCAGCGCGGGCTGGTATGTGCCGCCGCAGGATTATTTGAAACGCCTGCGCGCGATTTGCGATAAGCATGGCATTTTGCTGATTTTTGATGAAGTGATCACGGGCTTTGGGCGCTTGGGTGTGAACTTCGGCGCGGATTACTTCGGTGTGGTGCCCGACATGCTCAATTTTGCGAAATGCGTGACCAATGGCGTATTTCCTCTTGGCGGTGTGGTCTGCCGTCAAGGCGTGTTTGATGCCTTCATGGATGCGAATGCCAAGGCTGGCGATCATGTGATCGAATTTTTCCATGGCTACACTTACTCTGGCCACCCAGCAGCCTGCGCCGCCGCGATTGCCACGCTCAATCTCTTCCAAGAAGAGAATCTGTTTGCACGTGCTGGCGAGATGGGCAAGGTGCTCGGTGATGCAGCCCATTCGGCATTCAAAGGCCTGCCCAACGTAGCGAGCATTCGCTCCTTAGGCCTGGCGGCAGCCGTGGAGTTTGCGCCCAATCCAGCAGCGCCCGGCAAACGCGCTTACGACGTGTTTATGGATTGTTATCACAAGGGTACATTGGTGCGCCCTGCCGGTGAAAATATCGTGATCTGCCCACCGTATATCGTGGAGAAATCACATATTGATCAAATCATCAATACCGTGGCAGACAGCATCAGAGCGCATGCTTGATGCATTTAACCTGATGCGTTAACTTAAAGCGCAGGCAAGCGCATCGTATCGACGATCTGCTTGATCAGCTTGAAGCGCGTCGCCGTGTAAGGCGGCGCAAACAGTTTCTCCAAGCGCAGGCGGCCTGCGGTGAGCACGCTGCGCTCGTGGGAGAAGGCTTTGAAGCCGTGGTGGCCGTGGGTGCTGCCGATGCCGGAATTGTTGACACCGCCAAAAGGTAGATTGCCTTGCACGTTGTGCATCATGCATTGGTTCACACACGCGCCGCCTGAGCTGGTCTGCTGAATGATTTGGTTGGCGCGTTTTTCTTCGCCGCTGTACACATAGAGCGCCAGAGGCTTCGGATTGGCATTGATCTGCGCGATCACTTCGTTGATATCGCTGAATTCAATGATGGGCAGCAGCGGACCGAAGATTTCCTCTTGCATGATACGCATGTCGGCGTTCACGCCATCAAGCAAAGTGGGCGCGATCATGCATTCGGCAATATCCACTTGCCCGCCTACGATGATGCGAGCGCCGCGTTTCTTTGCATCAGATAGCAAATCTGCCAAGCGCTGAGTGTGGCGAGTGTTGACGATGTGCGTTAAATCCGGATTGCTCATGCGCTTGGCTGGCACGCCGTAGTATTTGGTGAGCGCAGCTTGGGCAGCTTTGATGAACTTTGCCTTCACTTTGGCATGCACAAAGATGTGATCTGGCGCGATGCAGGTCTGCCCGCTGTTGATGAATTTGCCCCAGATCAGGTTTTCAGCAGCGAGTTGGATGTCTGCAGTCTCATCCACGATGGTGGGCGATTTGCCACCAAGCTCTAGCGTGATGCTCGTCAAATGCTTGGAGGCTGCGGCCATCACGAGCTTGCCGACAGCGGGCGAGCCAGTGAAGAAGATATGGTCAAACGGCAAAGCCAGTAGCGCCTGAGAGGTGGCTTGGCCGCCTTCGAAGTAAGCGACCTGGGTGACATCAAACACTTGCGCGATGATCTCGCGCAGAACCAAGGAGACGGTGGGCGTCATCTCAGAAGGCTTGAGGATCACGGTGTTGCCAGCGGCAATCGCGCTGATCAGCGGGCAAAAGCATTGGTTCAAGGGATAGTTCCAAGGTGCGATGATCAGCACGCGGCCACGTGGCTGCATTTGGATTTGTGCTTTGGAGCCGACGGACGTGAGCACAGGCGTGACCGATTGCGGCTTCATCCAGCGCTTCAAGCTGCCAATCGCGTGGCGCATTTCATCGAGCACCGGCATGAATTCCGCGCCTTCGACTTCGGCCTTGCTTTTGCGCATGTCTTGCGCGAAGGCAGCATAGAACTCTTCGCGCTTGGCCAGCATGGCGGTGCGCAATTTCTTGATCAGCGCGATACGCTGTCCAGCTGTAGATTCGCGTAAGCGTAACGCTACAGGAGCTTGCGCTTCAAAGGCTTTGCGCATGATGGGCGCGGGTGTCTCGAAGGCGGTGACGAGAGACAAAGACGCGCGAGGCAAAGACGTGTGAGGTGCGGATTCAGATTTTCGAGAAGCAGACATAAAGATCACTCAAAGCATAGGCAGTTTTAACGAGTCCACGATTCGGCGAATGAAGGCGAATCGTTTGGGTGTGTAGGGTGGTGCAAAGAGTTTTTCAGAGCGCAGCCAGCCGCCCGTGAGCACAGCGCGCTCATGCGAGAAGGCTTTGAAGCCGAAATGGCCGTGGCCGCTGCCAATGCCCGAATTGTTCACACCACCAAAAGGCAAATTGCCATGTGCGTAATGCACCATGCAGTGGTTGACGCAAGCGCCGCCAGAGCTGGTGTTGCTGAGAACTTGATCGATGCGCTCACTGTCTTTGCTGAAGATATACAGCGCCAGCGGCTTTGGAGCCGCGTTGATCTGGGCGATGACTTGGTTGATATCGCTGAACTCCACAATCGGCAGCAAGGGCCCGAAAATTTCTTCATTCATGATGCGTGAATCAGCCGCCGCACCTTCGAGCAAAGTAGGCGCGATGTAATTTTGCGATTCATCCACTTGCCCGCCCACCAAAATCCCAGCACCTTTTGCCCGCGCATCCGCCAAGATGCCTGCCAGACGCTGCGTATGGCGCGTGTTGACGACGCGGGTGAGATCAGGGTTGGCGCTGCGGCTGGCTTCCGAGCCAAACAGTTTGTCGAGCGCCTTGAGGCATTGCGCTACAAACTCGGCTTTCACCTTGGTATGCACATACACATAATCCGGCGCGATACAGGTTTGTCCGTTGTTCAGGTGCTTGCCCCACATGAGGTTTTCAGCGGCCATCGCCAGATCAGCGCTTTCATCAATGATGGTGGGCGATTTGCCGCCGAGCTCCAATGTGACGCTGGTGAGATGCTTCGCCGCTGCCGTCATCACGATTTTGCCCACGGCAGGCGAGCCCGTGAAAAAGATGTGATCAAAAGGCATGGCCAGCAGGGCGGTGGAGGTGGCCTGAGCACCTTCAAATAGCGCGACTTCGCTTGGATCAAACACTTTGGCAATGATGCGCGCTGTGACGGCGGACACATTGGGCGTCATTTCCGAGGGCTTCAGAATCACCGTATTGCCTGCGGCCAGTGCAGACACCAACGGGCCCAGGCATAAATTGAGCGGATAGTTCCAGGGCGCGATGATCAGCACGCGGCCTCGGCTCTGGTAGTGAATGCGCGCTTTGAGGCCGAGCGAGGTCGTCGTCGGCCAGGCTCGGGTGGGTTTCATCCAGCTTTTCACGCGCCCGATCGCATGGCGCATTTCGTCGAGCACCGGCAGCATTTCCGTGGCCTCCACTTCAGCTTGGCTCTTGCGCATGTCTTGCGCGAAAGCAGCGTACCAAGCTTCGCGTTCCGCGAGGAGGGCTTCCCGCAGGGTTTTGATCTTCGCGATGCGCTGCGCAGCGGTCGAGCTACGCAGGCTCAGCGCTTTGGGCAGTTGCGCATCAAAAACAGCCTGCATTTGCTCCGCAGGCGTATCAAAAACAGGCGCTTGGGGCAAGGTGGCAGCGTGTGCGGCGAGTTCAGAGGTCATAGGATTCACCCGGAGAAGAGAGAAAAGGCATTGAAAATCAGGGAGAAAAACACTTTAACGCCAATTGCTTGGACGATTGAGGGTGAAGACTCTAGGACAATAGCGCCCATGCGCTCGAAA
>JAAFJC010000091.1 GCA_013297925.1 Comamonadaceae bacterium | reverse complement strand
TTGGCTACGCTCGGCTTGCGAGGGATAGACGACCATAATGTTATCCACGCCCACGTTAGTCATGCTCTTCAGCGCATGCTGGATCTGTTGCTCTCGGTTGGAGAAGATGGAAAAAGTATTGAGCCCTTGATCCACGCTGGCGCTTTGCAGCCAAGGCGCTGCATGGGTGAGTTCGCTGGCGTCACTGCGGCTTTGCTGAGTGAACAACGATGCCAAATTGTCGGCACAAGTACCAAAGCTAGCAATACAACTAGAGTCGCCACGCAACTGCAACCAAGCGGCATTGTTTTGCGCTGCCGAGCCATCCGTTTCGATCACGCTGTGACGAATCGTTTGCCCGCGAATACCGCCGGATGCATTGATCTCTTGCCAAGCGGCACGGCTACCGACCACAAAATCTTTGGAAATATCTTGGGTCAAATTGGAGCTGTCTACCACTTGCGCCACCATCGGGTTGCGTGGGGCATTGGATTGAGACAGCACAATAGGGCTGGTGACAGCTAACGCACAGGTCGCACCAATTTTGTGCAAGAAACTGCGCCGAGAAAAATGAGAAAGTGTTTGAGTCATTTTTGAGTAAAAAATCATTAATTCACGGTTGAAACCTCACTAATTTATTCAGCTAAGGTGTCATGGCCGTTAAGCGCAGATGACAAATCGATGACAATTCCTTACAGAATGACAGTCATCAAGTTGTCACAATTGCCACATACATTCATCCCATCGACAAGCCGCTCGGCGGTATTTTTTCTAACCAAGGTGTGATCATGAATCGTTTCTTAAAAGTAGGTTTGCTCAGTATTGCGACAGGCTTTGCCTTCGCAGCCAATGTGTCTGCACAGGAAATCACCGGTGCCGGTGCTTCCTTCCCTGCGCCTTTGTATTCCAAATGGACTGCGGAATACAACAAGGCCACTGGCGTGAAGGTGAACTACCAATCTGTAGGCTCAGGTGCTGGTATGCGCCAGATCGAAGCTAAGACTGTAATTTTCGGTGCCTCGGATATGCCTTTGACGGATGAAGAACTGGACAAAAAGGGGCTGATTCAGTTCCCAACCGTCATCGGCGGTACAGTACCTGTCGTCAATATTAAGGGTATCAACCCCGGTCAATTGCGTTTGACAGGTACTTTATTGGCTGATATTTATCTGGGCAAGATCACCAAATGGAACGATGCGGCCATCAAGGCTGTCAACCCGACGCTGGCGTTACCAGATGCGGACATCGCGCCAGTCCGCCGTGCAGATGGCTCAGGCACTACATTCAATTTCGTTAACTACCTCAGCCGAGTCAGTCCAGAGTGGAAGTCCAAAGTGGGTGAAGGTACTGCTGTGAATTGGCCAGTCGGCGCAGGAGGTAAAGGTAACGAAGGCGTCGCAGCGTTCGTGGGTCGTTTGCCTAACTCCATCGGTTATGTGGAGTACGCTTACGTCAAGCAAAACAAAATGAACTTTGTGCAGCTACAAAACCGCGATGGCGTTTGGATTTCTCCGTCAGACACGGCCTTCAAGGCCGCCGCAGCCGGAGCTGATTGGAACAAGAGCTTCTACCAGCTAATCACGAACCAACCAGGTAAAGATGCTTGGCCGATCAGTACTGCAACCTTCATCATGATGCACAAAAAACAGGACAAGCCAGCCGAAGCAACTGCCGCTTTGAAGTTTTTTGATTGGGCCTACATCAATGGTGACAAAACAGCAGATGACCTTGACTATGTGCCAATGCCCGATAGCGTTAAGGCAACCATTCGTAAAGTTTGGGGTGAAATCAAAGACGCATCTGGTAAACCAGTTGCCTTCAAGTAACCGCTCCTAAATAGATAGCAGCCGGCGCATATTCTGTGCCGGCTAACTGCTTAAAACATCAAATAACTGAGCAAAACATGTCATCTACAGTCAATGCCGCAGGCTCCAGAGCCATTGATCGATTATTCGGGTGGAGCGCGCGAGGTGCGGCGATCATCACGCTGGCCTTGCTCATTGGCATCATCATCTCTTTGGTCTATGGCGCTTGGCCTTCCATTGCGCACAATGGCCTTGGCTTTTTGACCAGCGCTGAGTGGGATCCGGTCAAAAACAACTATGGCGGCTTGGTGATGATTTATGGCACCTTGGCCACATCTATCATCGCTCTGATCATTGCTGTGCCCGTGAGTTTCGGCATTGCCATTTTCTTGACCGAGCTCTCACCCGCTTGGCTCAAGCGGCCTCTAGGTACCGCGATTGAATTGCTGGCTGCCGTGCCTTCGATTGTGTATGGCATGTGGGGTTTGCTAGTGTTTGGCCCTATTTTGGCCACCTATATCCAGCAGCCTTTGCAAAAACTGCTCAAGGGCGTGCCCTATCTCGAAGCACTGGTGGCTGGCCCCCCTGTTGGCATCGGCCTTCTTTCCGCCGGCATCGTGCTGGCCATCATGATCATTCCCTTCATCGCCTCAGTGATGCGCGATGTGTTTGAAGTCACGCCCACTTTGCTCAAAGAATCTGCTTATGGCTTGGGCGCAACGACCTGGGAAGTCATGTGGAATGTGGTGCTGCCCTACACCAAGGCGGGTGTGATTGGCGGCATCATGCTGGGCTTGGGGCGTGCCTTGGGCGAGACAATGGCCGTTACCTTCCTGATTGGCAACATGAACCAACTCGATTCGCTCTCTCTGTTTGAGCCAGCCAATAGCATCACCTCCGCTTTGGCCAACGAGTTTGCGGAAGCCGCCGAAGGCCTGCATCAGGCTTCGCTAATGTATTTGGGATTGGTGCTGTTTTTCATCACCTTTGTGGTGCTCAGTCTGTCCAAAATTTTGCTGTCGCAATTGCGCAAAGGTGAAGGAGCAGGCACATGAGCGCGGTGATCAACGACAACATGGTAGTCAGCCCCAAACCATCGAGCCATGCCCTACGGGCTTCGCGTTTCGCACATCGCAAGCTCGTCAATCGCATCATTCTTTCTCTGTCGCTGGCAGCAATGAGTTTTGGCTTGTTTTGGTTGACTTGGATTTTGTGGGAAACCTTGCGATTGGGTCTGTCTGGCATCTCGCTTGCCGTATTTACCGAAATGACCCCGCCTCCCAACGATGCAGGCGGCTTGGCCAACGCGATCTATGGCTCATTCGTGATGGTGGCGCTGGCCACTTTGGTCGGCACACCGATCGGCATCATGGCGGGTGTGTATCTGGCTGAATACGGCATGAAAAGCCGCTTGGCTTCGGTCACGCGCTTTGTGAATGATATTTTGCTCTCTGCGCCCTCCATCGTGATTGGCTTGTTTGTTTATGCCGTGATCGTGGCGCAAGTGAAATCCTTTAGTGCGGCAGCAGGCATTGTGGCGTTGGCGCTGATCGTGATTCCTGTAGTTATTCGCACGACGGAAAACATGCTTGCTCTGATTCCCTCTGGTTTGCGTGAAGCGGCCTATGCGCTGGGCACACCGAAATACAAGGTCATCATGAGCATCACGCTGCGCGCTGCGCGTGCGGGTGTGGTCACAGGCATCTTACTGGCGGTGGCTCGTATCGCTGGCGAGACAGCGCCGCTGCTCTTCACCGCTCTGTCCAACCAATTCTGGACCAATGACCTGCGCGAACCAATGGCCAGCCTGCCTGTGACGATTTTTAAATTCGCCATGAGTCCCTACGAAAACTGGCAGAAGCTTGCTTGGGCAGGCGTGCTGATCATCACTACGACCGTGCTCGCTTTGAACATTCTCGCTCGCGTGCTCACCCGCCAAAAATAACTCCTTCAACACCATGGAAAACACCAAGCCCCGCCTCCCCACTGAGCCTTCCAAGCTCACTTTGCGTGATCTGAATTTTTACTACGGTAAGTTCCACGCGCTCAAAAACATCAACCTCACGATCCCCGAGAAGAAAGTCACCGCCTTCATCGGTCCATCTGGTTGCGGCAAGTCAACATTGCTGCGCACCATGAATCGCATGTTTGAGCTGTATCCTGAGCAGCGTGCGACCGGTGAGATCATGATTGATGGCGAAAACCTTCTGACATCCAAACAAGATGTCGCGCTGATTCGCGCCAAAATCGGCATGGTTTTTCAAAAACCCACGCCCTTTCCCATGTCCATCTACGACAACATCGCTTTCGGTGTGAAGCTGTTTGAAAACATGAGCAATTCGGAGATGGATGATCGTGTGGAATGGGCGCTACGCAAGGCGGCGCTTTGGGGCGAGGTGAAAGATAAACTTCAGCAAAGTGGTGCTAGCCTCTCAGGAGGCCAGCAGCAGCGCTTGTGCATCGCGCGCGGCATTGCAGTCTTGCCACAGGTGCTCTTGCTCGATGAGCCTTGCTCTGCACTCGATCCGATCTCCACTGCAAAGATCGAAGAACTGATTGCCGAGTTGAAAAGCGAATACACCGTGGTGATCGTGACGCACAACATGCAGCAAGCCGCACGCTGCAGTGATTACACCGCGTATATGTATTTGGGCGATCTCATGGAGTTTGGCGATACAGAAAGCATGTTCTTCAAACCTGCCCGCAAAGAGACGGAAGATTACATTACGGGCCGCTTCGGCTAACCCTCACACTACTTTGGGAACATCACCATGGCTGACAAACATCTATCTACACAATTTGACGCCGATCTCAACGCAGTCTCCAGCCGCCTCATGGAAATGGGCGGCTTGGTGGAATCGCAAATGCGAGGCGCAATTGAAGCACTCACCACCTTCAGCTCGGACGCTTCGGATCGCGTGATCACTGCTGAACAGCGTGTCAATGCGATGGAAATTCAGATCGATCATGATCTCACATCCATCATTGGCCGCCGTCAGCCTACAGCGCGGGATCTTCGCTTGCTGATGGCAATCTCCCGCGTGACCGCTAACCTAGAGCGTATCGGCGACGAGGCCAACAAGATTGCGCGCATGGTCAAAAGCATCATCGCCAGTGGCGCGATGCGCTCTTTGCCGTCGAGCGAGCTGCGTGTGGCGCTTGAATTGGCCAGTGGCTTGCTGCGCAAATCCCTAGATGGTTTTGCCCGCCTCGACACCTCGATTGCGCTGGATATTCTGAAGGAAGATGATGCCATTGATCGTGAATTCAACGGCTTCATTCGTAAGCTGGTGACCTACATGATGGAAGATCCTCGCACGATCTCGCCTTCTTTAGATTTGCTGTTTGTCGCAAAAGCACTTGAGCGCATTGGTGATCATGCGAAAAATATTGCTGAATCCATCATCTACATCGTGGAAGGCACCGATGTTCGCCACGCGACGATTGATGAAATTGAATCAGCACTGCGATAAATGGAGATTGCATGAAACGCCTTCGCGCTTTGATCGTTGAAGACGAACCAGCCATCAGCGAACTGCTGGCGATTAACTTGCGGCACAACGGCTTTGAGCCCGTCGTCTGTATGGACGGCGAGCAAGCTCAGCGTGAGCTTGATGCCGTGCTGCCCGACATTGTGCTTTTAGATTGGATGCTTCCTGGAACCAGCGGCATTGCTTTGGCTCGCCAGTGGCGTAAAGCGGAGCGTACGCGTCAAGTACCCATCCTTTTGCTCACGGCTCGCTCTGAAGAGAGCGACAAAATCCAAGGCCTTGATGCTGGCGCAGATGACTACATCACCAAACCTTTCTCCACCCAAGAGTTGATGGCACGTATCCGCGCGATTTTGCGGCGTCGCGCGCCTGAGCAAACGGCACAGTCTTTGAGCATAGCTTCGCTGGAGCTCGATAGCGCCACGCATCGAGTGAGTTTTCAAGGTGCAGAGCTCAAAGTGGGCCCCACGGAATTCAAGCTACTGCGCTATCTGATGGCACACCCTGAACGCGTGCACAGCCGTGCACAATTGCTTGATAAGGTCTGGGGTGATCATGTGTTCATCGAAGAGCGTACGGTGGATGTGCATATCAAGCGTTTGCGCGAGGCGTTGCAAGGTGCAGGCGGCATGATTGACACTGTACGCGGCGCGGGCTACCGGATCACGGCACAAGCAGTTCCACAAGCCAGTTAAACTCCTGTAAGCGATGAATCGCATTACTACATTTTTCATAGCATTCTGCGCAGGTTTTTTGCCGGCTATACCGCTGTTTTCTTTAAAATTCGCGGTGTGGGGTGGGCTGGCCGGTATTGTGGTTTGGCTGGTTTGGGACAGCTGGCGTTTCTCGCAATTTGACCAACAGCTGCGCAATGCACAGGCTGGCTTGCCATTGCAAGAATCCAGTGGCATGTGGGGGCAGCTCACGCAACGAGTGCGCCATTTGCTTCGCACTGGTGATCAGCAATTGCAACAAAGTGATCAGCGCTTGCAAGATTTTCTCTCTGCGATCCAAGCCTCGCCAAATGGTGTGCTGTTGCTGGATGCAGATACACGTATTGAATGGTGTAACCAGACGGGTGCCCAATTGCTGGAACTGGATGCGCAGCGAGATGTCTTGCAACACATCACCAATCTCGTGCGTGCGCCAGAGTTTTCTGAATACATACAGCTAGGTGATTTTTCTCACGATGTCGTGTTTGAAACTGCTAGCAGCACGGCGCAGCATCCTAAGCGCCTTTCAGCTCAGCTTCATCGTTACGGCTCAAGTGTGCAGGGCAGTGTCTCACGTCTCTTGATGCTGGTGCGCGATATCACTGCACTCGAACTCGCTGAAGCCCAAAGACGCGATTTTGTGGCGAACGTATCGCACGAGATTCGCACACCCCTCACTGTGCTCTCCGGTTTTGTAGAAACCTTGCAAAACCTTCCGTTGGACGAAGCACAGCGAAGCCGCTACCTCGGCCTGATGCAAGAGCAAAGCCAACGCATGCAAAGCTTGGTGAGTGATTTGCTTACGCTCTCACGCTTAGAGGCCAGCCCTGCCCCAAGCTATGAAGCGCGTTTGCCGGTTGCGCAGCTCATGATGCAGCTCGAGCGCGATGCTCGCGCCATGATGCAAGTGATGGATTTACCAGGCAATAGCACGCATCGCCTGCACTTTGAATGCGAAGTCCAGCATTTTGATCTGCTGGGGGATGCCGTCGAGTTGCTCAGCGCAAGCAGCAATCTCGTGCAAAACGCTCTGCGGTACACGCCGCCGGGTGGCTCGGTTGACGTGAGTTTGCGGATTTTGCCGGATGACCGTGTTGAATTTGCCGTACAAGACAGTGGAGCGGGCATTGCGCCCGAGCATCTGCCGCGCCTCACCGAGCGCTTTTACCGTGTGGATCGCAGCCGCTCTCGCGAGAGCGGCGGCACTGGCCTAGGCTTGTCGATCGTCAAACATGTCGTGCAGCGCCATGGCGGGGAGCTACGTATCAGCTCTGAAATTGGCAGAGGCTCGCGTTTTGCGTTTACGTTGCCTGCCAGTCGTGTGTTGATATCGGAGATGCGCTTGGCAGCATGAGCTAACGCGTCAGCTTCCAGATACGCCACTGAAATGCGCTGGCTGCCAGGCACAGCGCTACAAAGCCCATCAGCCAAAATGCCGCAGGTTGCTGCCAAGCTGAGATACTGCCCAAGCCTTGGTAGGCCAACACATAGCCTCCACTCAGGCCCAAGCCCCAGAGCGTGAAGCCATACACCGCGAGCGGCATCACCGTGATGCGCCAGCTGCGCAAAAGAAAGCACCCAATCGTTTGCCATGCATCGGCCACGTGATACAGCGCAACAAAGAGGAGCAAGCCAGCGCCAAGCTTAGACACTTCTGGGCTGTTTGAATACAAATGGGCTATCGGCACGGCAAGCCATGTCATCGCTATGCTTGCTGTGAGCGCCACGCCCACTGTCAGCTTAACTGCAGCTCTGGCCAGCGCACCCGCCTGTGCAGCATGGCCCGCGCCCATCCAGTACGAGACACGCGCGCTGCTGGCAATCGAGAGCGAGAGCGGCATCATGAATAGTACGGCCGCCACACTAGCCGCGATTTGATGAGAAGCAGTAGCCACTATGCTCATGCGAGCCACAAGTAAACCCATCAGCGCATAAGACGTCACCTCCACCATACTGGCCAAGCCTGCAGGCACGCCAAGGAGTGCATAAGTTTTCAGGCGCTGCCAATCGGGCGCTTCAAAACGAGAAAACAATGCGAGGGGCTTGTAAAGCTCAAGCTTCTTAAGCGATACGAATGCGGCTAAGAGGAGGCTGCAATTGACTGCAAAACTCGCCCAAGCACAGCCCACCACACCCATCGCGGGCAGTCCAGCGCCGCCAAACACAAACCATATCGTCAAAGGAATCTTCAAGGCTAGCGAAGCGAGTTGCAACTGCATCACGACGCGCGGCGCACCCAAGGATTGATTGAGCGCACCAAACATGCGAAACGCCATCGCAGGAATCAGCGCCCAGCCCAAAATGCTCAAGTATTGCTGAGCGCCTTCTCTGAGCTTTTCTGGCACACCAAACAGCGCGAGTAAAAAGCCAGAGTGCATCATCACGACCATGCCGAGAAGCATCAAAGCCATAGCAAGATATGCAGACTGGCGAAACGCACTGCCCAGCTCTAGAGGCTTCTTTGCACCATGCAACTCAGAATAAATCGGCATCAGCGCCTGCATCACGCTCATCAAACTGACATAGATGCTAATAAAGATGCTTGATGCCACTGCCAATGTAGCAAGCGCTTCATCTGAGTAGCGACCAGCCACCACTGCATCTGTCACGCCATAAGCCATGGTGGCAAGTTGCCCAACGACAATCACTTTCGCATGATCAGCGATCACACCTAACTCGCGGCGTGTATTCGTAGGCTCAGTCATTTCAGGAGCCTATGCGCTTGAAAATCAACAGTGTTTCAGAATCGGTGGATGAGCGGCGGCGCACGCTTTGCACTTCCTGCCATCCATCTGGTCGCACGAAGCCAGGCTGCTTCAATCGACCAGACTCAAGCAGCATCCAATCACAGCGCATCGGGGTGTTGGCGGCAGTAGATAAGGGCACCACTGAATAGCGCCCATGAAATTGCATAGCGGCGATTTGCGCTTGTGTGAGTGAGGCACTGTACACACAGGGCGTGCTTCCAATATGCAATTGCACGCGTGCAATCATCGGGGCATAACTGCGCGCGTAATCCAGCATCGGCATCCACAGGGTGGTCAGCAAAATCCAGCAGGTGACAGCACCGCTTGCCGGGATCACCAAAGACTTCCAAAGCGCAGAGCGATGGCGCCCCGTGCGCCACACGATCACGGCGATCCATCCCACCGTTGCCACCAATGCAGCCAACAAGGCTACGCCAGAGAAACTCGGCTCAAAACCTGGCAGTAAGCGGCGCACATTGGCAGCTGGCTTGGCTGGAATATTCAGGTGCATGGAGAGATAAATCACCCAAATCACCAGCCCGCAGCCTGCAAAAAACAAAATCGTGAACCAATCTATCAAGGCACTCACACTTCGATGCAAGGTGGGTAAAGCCATCGCCGCAAGGCAGGCAAACGCCGGCACGGCGAGCAGCAAAGTACGATCCACACCCGGCCGTACAACGGTGGCCACCACCATAACAATGAGCACCGCCGCAGGCCAAGCAACATGAAGGCTGCGCCACCAGCGCCGCCAGCGCCAAAGCGCCACCAGCGCAAGCGGCCAGGCTGGCCAGGTGAACCAGACCCAGAGCTTGCCCAAAGTCAGCCACTCGCGCACCGTGGCTGGCAAGCTGCCAAGTTGTGCTTGCCAGAGCCCCAAGCTACTAGCAAGTAGTGCAGAAAGAATGCCGCAAGCGGCTATTGCCAACGACCAGAGCAAAGCTCTCTCATCGCCTTGAATACCGCGTACCAGTGCCCCAGCCAAACACAGTGCCAAACCAAACGCTGGCGCCCCCGAGAGCGCCAAGCCGAAGCTGGCCAAAAACAGAGTGATGGCAGGCGAATACAAGCGCAGCGAAGATGCTGCAATTGCATAAAACAACAATGCAGAAAAAGCCAGCTGAGCCAAAGTGGGCGTTGTCTCGTGCGAAAGCTGCGCGAGCCCCAACATCGCCAATAGCGCCAGCAGGCTGCCATCAGCCAAGCTACGCGCATAACTTACCGGCTGTGCTTCGCCCCCAAAAGCAAAAGGCACAGGCTGTGCGGCAGGCAAACGCGCCAGGTAATACACGGCATACCAAGTGCAGGCCAGCGTTGAAGCCAACAGCAGCGCAAACGGAATCCGCGCTGCAACGTCCATCGGCAAAGGCGAGCCGAGCAGCGAATTGAGGAATACAAAGCCTGCGCCGAGCCAATAAGGCACAAGAGCACTCATTTCTGGCGCTTGACCTAGGAAGCTGGGCGACAGCCATGAGGTCTGCCCCAGCGCCAGCTCGCGCATTTGGCCAAAAGCAGCAATATCCGCGTTTTTCCAAGGCTCACGGCCGATGAAACCGGCCAACACATAACTGATACTCAGCAAAAACAAAGCCCAGCGCGGTAAGCGACGCACAGCCTCCTGCGTCACGATGGCAGGTGTAGTAGCTGGAGAGGATGCTGGTAAGGACTGGATCACGAGGATTTGGCAATGAAAAAGGCAGGCTGGTTGCCCAGTCTGCCTTCGTATTGTGAACAGTTTTTAGAACTGTTCGCCAGCGATGAATTACTTCTTCGCAGCAGGAGAGGTGCGCGCAAACTTGTTGCGGAATTTCTCCACGCGACCACCCATGTTGTCCACGGATTTCTGTGTGCCGGTGTAGAAAGGATGCGATTCGCTGGAGGTATCGAGCTTGTACAGCGGCATTTCTTTGCCGTCGTCCATCTTGATCATTTCCTTCGCGTTCACGCAAGAGCGGATCACGAATTTGGAATTGTTAGACAGATCCAAGAAGCAAACTTCTCGGTAGTTAGGGTGAATGCCTTCTTTCATGGGGAACCTCGTCAAGGTGGGCAGCCGCGCGATTCTGGCGCATCCGGCATGGATGCAGCAAACAACAGAACGCGTACTTTTCCAGCAGCAAAGCCTTTGATTATAGCCTA
>JAAFJC010000090.1 GCA_013297925.1 Comamonadaceae bacterium | reverse complement strand
TGCCGCGTAAACGGAGAGCTGCTTCGCTGGCAATTCTTCCGAGCACCTTGTTGGTCGCGTCAATCACAAACCACTCGTGTACGACCTCAGCGGGTTTTGCGCTGAAAGTGCTCATGAGTTTCTCTTTTCAAGTGAGATGGTTTGAACCGCCTTTTCCACGGTCGGTGCTCTTCTATTGAGAGCCTCTTAGGTGGGGATGAACTCTGACGCGGGCGGATGAACGCTGCAGAGCCCTAAATTATATGCCAAATCAAGGACTTAGCGCAAATTTGCGTATCCCACGCGGATGAGCTTGCGCTAAACTCCGAATATGGATCGCCAAACCGCCCTTTCATTGCTTTCACTGCACAAACCAGCGCTTCAAAGCCAGTTTGGTGTGTCCGGCTTGGCGCTGTTCGGCTCAACTGCACGCAACACAGCGAAAGACGGCAGCGATGTGGATATTTGGGTTTCTTTTAACGCTCCGGCCACATCCAAGCAGTATTTCGGCGCTCGGTTTTACTTGGAAGATGTGCTGAAGTGTCCTGTAGATTTGGTGACCGACAAGGCGCTGCGCAAGGAATTACGCCCTTTCGTCGAGCGAGAAGCCGTGCATGTCTGAGCAGACTGCCCGCGAGTGGCGGTTTTACATTGAGGACATGATCGGCTTCTGCAAGCGTGTTCGAAGTTTCACCCAAGGCATCAGCCGCGAAGATTTTGTGACCGAGCCAATGCGCTATGACGCAACGGTTCGCAATATTGAGCTCATCGGCGAAGCAGCCACACACGTGCCGCCGAGCATTCGCCAAGCTGCGGAAAACATTCCTTGGCGCATGGTGATCGCCACGCGCAATCAGCTGATTCACGGCTACGCAGGCATTGACGACGATATTCTCTGGAGCATCATTGAGACGGACATTCCTGCTTTGCTGCAGGAATTGCAGGCATTGCGAGAATCGTTGCCTCGCTGAATTTACACACAGGCCACCCAAAATGTTTTCCTACCGCCACGCGTTCCATGCCGGCAACCACGCTGATGTGCTCAAGCATCTCACTTTGGTGGCCATGCTTAAGTATTTGACTGACAAAGATTCGGCTTTGACGGTGATTGATACGCATGCGGGGGCGGGGCTGTATCGGTTGGATGGGGATATGGCTCGCACGAGTGCGGAGGCGACGCAGGGGGTGCAGAAGCTGTTTTTAGGCTCGGATTTAGTGCCAAAAGGGCAGATCACCGGCAAAGAATCTGCGCAGGGCGCTATGCAATCTATAGCACCTGCTTTGCAAGATTATCTGGATGCGTTGGCGAGCTTTAACAATACAGCGACTGCTTCGCGGGTGTATCCCGGCTCGCCGCTGTTGATCCACAGCCTCTTGCGCCCCGAAGCTGACAAGCTCAAGCTCTTTGAGCTGCACCCGACCGATTACCGCTCGCTCAGCGGCCATATCAAGCAGCTTGATGCGGGGCGAATGGTGACGGCTGATTGCGCCAACGGCTTTGAAAAGCTCAAGACTTTGCTGCCGCCGCCCAACAAGCGCGCCTTGGTGTTGATGGACCCGAGCTACGAGATGAAGAGCGATTACGGCCAAGTGAGCGCCTGCATACAAGAGGCTATTTTGAAGTTTCCCACGGGCTGCTATGCGATTTGGTATCCGATCATTCCGCGACCGGAAGCGCACAGCCTGCCCAAAAAGCTCAAGACGATGGCCGTAGCGGCCAAGCGGCCTTGGCTGCAAGCCACGCTCAACATCGGCCAAGAGCCGCCCAAGCATGCGATTGGTGAGAAGCCGAGCAAGCTGGTTGGCCTGCGGGCGAGTGGCATGTTCATCATCAATCCGCCGCATACTTTGAAAGCGGCTTTGAATGAGGCGTTGCCACAGTTGGTGACGCTCCTAGGACGTGGGCGGGGTAAGGGGTTTACTGTCGCCAGTTAGGTTTTTGTGTGTTGTTCTCCGGGTAGACGCCCGGCAGAGCACCCGGGACGGATGGCTCCATGTCCCCCGGTGGCGTTTTGGTGATTAGCGCTCCGGTTGCATTTTTGCGCCACCTCCGCCTTTACTTACGCCATCCGCCCCGGGTGCTCTGCCGTGCTTGTGGTGATCCAGAAGACACAAAAGGCGCTGCGACAAACCTATGCCCATCAGATATGGCTACCCGCTTGGCGTAAGTAAAGGCGGAGGCGGTGTACCCAATCTACCGGAGAAAAACAAAACAAAACCAAACCGCCGCCGGGGGACATGGAGCTAAGCGGGTAGCCATGTCTGATGGGCTGCCAGCAAAAAACCCACAAAACCCAATTAACCAACCATGCGGTTGGTTAATTGCTATACTAGCGGCAATCAACAAGGAGTTGCCGATGTATACCCAAGCGCTCGATCTTCCAAACACTGACACCAAGCCCGCGCTCAAAGCCGTAGCCGCGCCGCTTTCCGAGCGCGAGCAAGCTTTGCAAACTGCGTTTGACAAAAAAATCGACGCAGACGGCAAGATCGAGCCGCAAGATTGGATGCCTTCGGCTTATCGCAAAACCTTGGTGCGCCAGATCAGCCAGCATGCACACAGCGAAATCATTGGCATGCAGCCGGAGGGCAACTGGATTTCACGCGCGCCTTCGCTCAAGCGCAAAGCTATTTTGCTGGCCAAGGTGCAAGACGAAGGTGGCCATGGGCTTTATCTTTACTCTGCGGGCGAAACGCTGGGCACATCGCGCGAGGAGATGCTCAATGCGCTGCACACCGGCAAAGCCAAATACAGCTCGATTTTCAATTACCCCACGCTCACCTGGGCAGACACCGGCGTGATCGGCTGGCTGGTCGATGGCGCGGCGATTATGAATCAGGTGCCGATCTGCCGCTGCTCCTATGGCCCGTATGCGCGCGCGATGATTCGCATTTGCAAAGAAGAGAGCTTCCATCAGCGCCAAGGCTATGAATCGCTGATGCAGCTCATGAAGGGCACAGAGGCGCAGCGCGAGATGGTGCAGGATGCGGTGAACCGCTGGTGGTGGCCGAGCATTGCGATGTTTGGCCCGCCGGATGCAAATTCGCCCAACAGCGAGCAGAGCATGCGCTGGGGGATCAAGCGACTCTCCAATGACGAGCTGCGGCAGAAGTTTATTGATGCGACGGTGAAGCAGGCTGAAATTCTAGGCGTGACTTTGCCTGATCCCGATTTGAAATGGAACGAAGCGCGGCAGGCGCATGACTACGGCCAGATCGATTGGGATGATTTCTGGAACGTGGTCAATGGCAATGGGCCTTGCAACAAAGAACGCTTGGCGACTCGTGTGAATGCGCACGAGAATGGCGCTTGGGTGCGCGAGGCGGCTTTGGCTTATGCGGCAAAGAAACGCACTCGCTCGTTGGCTGTGGCGGCTTGAATTCTAAAGGCCAAATGCAAACAGCCGGACGCAGAAGACGCAAAAGTTACGCAGAAAAAATACCAAAACAAACACATCAATCGACCATTCGCACATCGAGCATTCGATTTTAGTTTTTCTTTTTCTGCATTTCTTTTCTGCGTCTTCTGCGTAACCTTTGCGTCTTCTGCGTCCGGTATTTTTCTCTGAATCAACATCATGACAACACAAGAACTTCCTTTATTCGAAGTCTTCATCCGCTCCAAGCAAGGCCTGGAGCATAAGCATTGCGGGAGCCTGCATGCCTCTGATGCGCAGCAGGCTTTGCAGATGGCGCGGGATGTGTATACGCGGCGGATGGAAGGCGTGAGCATTTGGGTGATTCCGTCGAACCAGATCACTGCCAGCCAGCCTGACGATAAAGAAGAAATGTTTGAACCAGCGAGCGACAAGATTTATCGGCATCCTACGTTTTACGATATCCCAGACGAAGTGGGGCACATGTAATGAGCACCGCTTATTTACTCCACCTCGCCGACAACGCTCTGATCCTCGGCCAGCGCAATGCTGAATGGTGCGGGCATGGACCAGTGCTGGAAGAAGATATTGCAATGGCCAATATTGGGCTTGATTGCATTGGCCAAGCGCGAATGCTGTATCAACATGCCGCAACGCTGATCGGTAACGATGCAACCGAAGACACCCTCGCCTACTTCCGCAGTGCCCCAGAGTTTCGCAACTACACGCTGTTGGAGCTGCCGCACCAAACCGCATTCGCGCCCTCAGCTAACGTGCCACGCGATTACAGCATCACGATCACGCGCAATTTTCTCTACAGCACGCTCATGAGTCAGCTCTGGCCTGCGCTGCAATCGTCAAATGACGAGCAGCTCGCTGCAATCGCCGCCAAGAGCAGCAAAGAGGTGCGCTATCACCTGCGCCACTCCACCGATTGGATGCTGCGCTTGGGCGATGGCACGATACTGTCGCATCAGAAGATGCAAGCGGCGCTGGATTACCTGATGCCTTATACGCAGGAGTTTTTTACCAGTTCCGCCTTCGAGAACGAAGTGATTGCAAACGGTATCGGCATCAACACTGCCGAGCTCAAAGACGAATGGCAAAGCCGCGTCGCCACAGTCGTCACAGAAGCCACGCTGCAAATGAGCTCTTCAAAAGGCCACATCACAAATGGCAAAGAAGGCCAGCATTCCGAGCACTTGAGCTACCTGCTCGCAGAAATGCAAAGCCTCGCACGCGAGCATCCCGGAGCGGTTTGGTGAAGGTGACGGCGACGGCGGCTGCAGCGGATTTAGCGCAAATCGTCGCACGCGCTCGCGTGTTGGCAGCCAGCGTCACCGATCCTGAAATTCCCGTCATCACGCTGGAAGATTTAGGCATCTTGCGCGACGTGCAGGCCGTGCCTTTTGGTGAGCCCAATGCCCAAGGCCAGCAGGGCTTCATCATCGAAATCACCATCACGCCCACCTACAGCGGCTGCCCCGCAATGGATCAAATTCGCGATGATATTTTGAATGAGATGGACGCAGAGAGCATCCCCGCCCGCGTCAAAACCAGCCTCGCTCCCGCATGGACGACCGATTGGATGAGCGAAGCCGGCAAGCTCAAGCTGCGCGAATACGGCATCGCGCCGCCACAGCACCTCAGCAGTGAATTCTCTTCATCGAATGTGATTCAATTCGCTCCTAAATCAATAGCGTCTCGCGCGGTAAATACGCCGGGGAAAGCTCAGTTTTCTTCTCAAACTGCCTCTCAAAACATCCTCTGCCCCCATTGCAGCAGCGACAACACCACCGAAACCAGTCACTTCGCCTCCACCGCCTGCAAAGCGCTCTACAAATGCTTGGATTGCTTGGAGCCATTTGACTATTTCAAGCCTTATTAACGCGCAGCATTTCGACATCTCTCATGGCGATTCATTTCCATTCCCTCTTCGTCAAACGCATCGATGCGCTTACTACCGATGCCGCTCAAATCACGTTTGCAATTCCACCGGATCTGCGCGATGCCTTCGATTTCAAGCCCGGCCAGTTCCTCACTCTGCGTGCGCAGATCAACGGAGAATCCGTGCGTCGCAGCTATTCGATTTGCTCCACGCCCGCCCTGCTTGAGCACTCACAAGAAATCTGTGTGGGCATCAAGAGAGTCGAAGATGGCGTATTCAGCACTTGGGCGACGACGCAACTACAAGCCGGCGATGAAATCGACGTAATGCCGCCCGATGGCCGCTTCATCATCAAAAAGCCTGATGCAAAAATGCGCCTCGCTAATGACGAGCAACGCGGTGTGCACCGCCTTGCGATAGCAGCAGGAAGCGGCATCACGCCCATCCTCTCTATCGCATCGCACAGCCTCGCTACCGAGCCCAGCAGCCGCTTCACTTTGGTCTATGGCAACCAGCGCACGAACACCATCATGTTCAGCGAAGCCCTGCAAGATTTGAAAGACCGCTACCCCGGACGCTTGCAACTCATCCACATCCTCTCGCGCCAAGCCACCGAGCTGCCGCTCAGCCATGGCCGCATCGACGCCGCAAAAATCAAAGAGCTCACGCAAAACCTGATCGATCCAAAGGCGATCGATGAAGCCTTCATCTGCGGGCCTGAGGCCATGATCGAAGCACTTGAGCCTGCGCTACAAGCTGCTGGCATCGCCAAAGAGCGCGTCCACAGCGAGCGCTTCATTTCCACGCACACTACAAAATCGATAGCACCTCGCGCATTAAATACGCCGGCGAACGCCCCAAAAGCCTTCAAATACAAGCTAGAAGTCATCCTAGACGGTAAAACCAACAGCATGGGCATGGGCGATGAAGACAACGTCCTAGATGTTGCCCTCAACGAAGGCCTGGATCTCCCCTACGCCTGCAAAGGCGGCGTCTGCTGCACCTGCCGCGCCAAAGTGATCGAAGGTAAAGTGAGCATGGATAAAAACTACACCCTCGAACAATGGGAAATCGACAAAGGCTTCGTGCTCACCTGCCAAGCGCGCTGCCAAACGCCGCGCGTGGTGGTGAGTTTTGATGAGCGGTGATCAGCGTGGCACGATTCTGCTGGCTAAAGGCTTAGGCACATAGTCCACCAAGAAGCGGCAATCTTTGCTCGCTGCAGGTCGCAATGCCGCACATCGATTAGCAATAGAAACTGGCGTGGGCTTCTCACCCGCTTCCACCCAACGCAGCAGCGCTTCAAAAAGCGGCGGATACATCGCATCGCCCCAATAGCTGTGCTCGCTCGAATCTACGAAGCTTTGCACCAAACGCGAACCGTTGCCCGCTGCTTGCATGCGTTGGCGCAAGGTATCTTGCCCTTCAACAAAAACAGTGGCATCGCCAATGCCATGCGCAGCAATGACAGGCACAGCAAATCGCCCGCTGTGATCCACATCTGCTGCAAAGCGCGCCACTGCTCTCGGATCAGCCTTGAATCGCTGCACGCCCGCATTGAGCTGCGCATCGTTGCTTGATCCTGTGTAGAGCACACCATCGTTACCAAACGGGCTCATGCCGCCATTCTTGATCACCACATCTTGCAAAGTAAACGTGCCCCAGTTCAGATGGCTGAACACCGAGCTCTCTGGAATTTTGAGCACATCCACAATTGTTTTAAGCTTTTGCGCTTGCTCTGGGCTACGCTGTGCCGCTGGCCTTCTCAGCCCCAAGCATTCATCCGCGCGCGCCGTCAAATCCGCATTGGTGAATGTGCTGCCAACAGGCAACCCGATGGCCAAAGAATACTGTGGCTCATTGGGGCGCGGATGGTTGTTGCACAAATGCTGATACATCGCCCGCAGATCCAAGCGGAAGTCATACGTCGTGGGGCCAGCCACCACGCCGCTGGTCAGCAAAATGCCTTCCCAAGATTTAGGAAACATCTCTGCAGCGCGCGTGGCCACCATCGCACCCCACGATTGCCCATGCAGTAAGGTGCGCTTGGGCTGCGCCACATGATCCACAAAAATCCGCCGTACACGGTCGGTGTCTTCAGCAGCGGTAGTCACCGCAAAGCCACCCTGGCGAAACACCGAGCCCGCCCAAGCATGGCCTTCAGCCAGCGTGATCGCCCAGCGCTTGATGTCTTCATCCGCACGCGAAGCTTTTGGCTCGCCCAAAGAAGGCCCACCATGCGCATGCACCACCAGCACACCGCTCCACTTCGCGGGCATGGCGATCAGGTAATGAGAGCCGGCAGAATCCTGCCCACGCAAGCACCGCGCGCCTTGCGGCACACCTTCTGGGCAGGCTTGTGCCAGGGGCGCGGCCTCTTTGGGCGCACTCGCACAGCCACTAAGAAGGGCGGTCACCGCGAAGCCAGCAAGAAGGCTAGCAAAGCGCAGCTTGCGCAAAGGTATTGAGTCATGCTGATGCGCCATCGGGTCTCCAATTTCTGATTGATGAAAGCGTATCACTTGAGTGCGCCTTCAATCCGTAGTCTATTGCGACTGCAGCATTGAGGCATACGCGTTAACGCGAAGTGCGCTTAGTAGCTGTCAATACACGTTGCGATGCAATCCATGTAGCGCCTCTTTTTTTCCGCGCTGCAAAAACTCGCCTCAAAACTGTTCTTAGCGAGCTGCACGGCATGCGATGCATCTAGGCCAAGCGCTGAGAAAGTGGCTAGCCAGTTGTCATTCATGTAGCCGCCAAAGTAGGCGGGATCGTCGCTGTTGATCATGGCGCAGAGGCCAGCGTCGAGCAGTTTGCGCAGACTGTGATCACGCAGATCGGGGAAGACTTTGAGCTTTTGGTTGGACAGGGGGCAGACGGTGAGCGGGATGCGGTCTTTGGCCAAGCGCTGCATCAGGGCGGCATCGCGGATGGATTGCACGCCGTGGTCGATGCGCTCGACTTTGAGCACATCGAGCGCGCTCCAGATGTATTCGGGCGGGCCTTCTTCGCCGGCGTGCGCCACCAAGCGGAAGCCGAGCGCTTTGCATTTGGCAAACACTCGTGTGAACTTTTCGGGCGGGTGGCCGACTTCGCTGCTGTCTAAGCCTACGCCAATGAAGTGATCGCGATACGGCAACGCGGCTTCCAAAGTTTCAAAGGCTTCTTGCTCGCTCAAATGGCGCAGGAAGCACAGGATCAGCTCGGCATCCACACCCAAGCCAGCTTTGGCTTCTTTGCAAGCGCGAGACAAGCCTTTAACGACCGTTTCCATGCTCACACCACGCGCGGTATGCGTTTGCGGATCGAAGAAGATTTCTGCGCGGATCACGTTATCGAGCGCAGCTTTTTCCAGATACGCCCAAGCCATGTCGTAGAAGTCTTGTTCTTTTAAAAGCACCGAAGCGCCCGCGTAGTAAATATCCAAGAAGCTCTGCAAATTGGTAAACGCATAAGCCTTGTGTAAATCTTCCACGCCCGCATACGGAATGCTCACGCCATTGCGCTGCGCGAGCTTGAAGATCATCTCGGGCTCGAGTGATCCTTCGATGTGGATATGCAGCTCGGCTTTGGGGATGCGGCGCAAAAGCTCGGACAGGCGCTCTAGGGAGATGGGTTTGATCTGCATAGTCGGATTCCTAAGGGCTTCGACAGGCTCAGCCCGAACGGTAAAGAAGATAGACCTTAGCAAATGCCATAAGTAACGCCAAGCTCACTCAAATAACGACGATAAGCCGAAGAGGCTTTGTCAGCCACAGTATGTAGCTCCGCGCGTAAATCCAGTGGCAATCGCTTAGGCGCTTGCGATTCAAGCACGGGTTGGTCTTGGCCGAAGATGGTGTTTTGAAAAGATTGAAGCGCTGAGTCGGGTGAATCGAAATCTGTCATGGCCATGCGGATCCACACTCGGCTGAGCTCGGGGGTGATGGGGCAGACGAAGAGGGCGATGGATTCGCGGAAGTTGTCTTTGTCGGTGATATGCGCGCCGAGCGTGGCGGGGTCTGGCGCTTTGGTGAGGATGCAGGTGTAGGGCGCGTTGACTTCGTAGGTGTAGCTCACCATGGAGCCAGTCGTTGAATGCAAATTGCTCTTGGGCTGCCAGGCTTGGCAGTTGGTGGCGAGAATGCCTGTGGCGGTTTTTTGTATGTCGTAATCTTCCATGGCCACGTGCTCGCGGTCGCCGAGCCAGCCTTCGTGGACGAAGCCGAAATGGCTCATGTCGAGGAAGTTTTCTACCAAGCGCGGCGCGGAGGTTTGCACGAGGTAGGGGCCGCAGTTGACTTTGCGCAGGCGTGAATCTGTCTCGGCGGCAAATTCTGGAATCACGCTATCGCTTTTTTCTAAACGCACCCAAAGCAGGCCATATGCTTCTTGCAATTCATACGCTTGGGCGCAGTGGCTCGCTGGCGGCATGAAGCTAGGCAACGCAGGCACGAGCGTGCATTGACCTGAAGCTGCAAACTGCCAGCCGTGATAGCCGCATTCCAAGCGATCATTGACCACGCGGCCTAGCGAGAATTTCGCGCCGCGATGTGGGCAACGGTCTGCCCAAGCATGCGCTGCCCCGCCTGCATCTTTCCACAGAACAAGATCGCTGCCGAGCAAGCTCGCAGCCACAGGCTTATCGGCGAGTTCGATACTTGCCAACACGGGATGCCATAACTTCGCTTCAATCATGATTTTCAATACTATCATTTCAATAGCTGTTTGCGCAATGAATACGGCGGCTATCAGACATTTTTACTATAAATTCCATAAAAAAAGAGCCGCGCAAGGCGGCTCTCTTCATGCAGTAGAAAACCGCTTACTTGCCAGAAGGAACTTTGCCTTCCACGCCCTTGACGTAGAAATTGACTTTGCCTTTCCAGTCATCGTCAGCCTTGGTATCTTTGGCTAGCACTTCTTTACCCGTGTTGTCCATGATAGGGCCGGTGAACGGATTGAAGGTACCGGCTTTCATAGCGGCCTTGATCTCGTCGACCTTGGCGCGGGTCTCAGCAGGCACTTGCTCAGAGACTTTGACCAGATCGTTTTGACCTTCAGGCACGCCCCAGCGGGTGACGATGCCGCCCTTCCAGGTTTTGTCTTTCACTTCTTGTACGGACTTGATGTAGTAGTTGCTCCAATCCACAATGGCCGAGGCCAAATGTGCCTTGGGTGCAAAAGCGCTCATGTCGGAATCCCAGCCGAATGCATATTTGCCCGCTTTCTCAGCGGTTTGCAGCACGGCGGTGGAATCTGTGTTTTGCAGGAGCACGTCTGCGCCGCCGTTGATCAGCGACTGAGCGGCTTCAGCTTCTTTCGGGGGATCAAACCACGTGTTGACCCAGACGACTTTGGTCTTGATCTTGGGATTCACGCTTTGCGCGCCCAAGGTGAAGGAGTTGATGTTGCGCAACACTTCGGGGATGGGGAAAGAGCCCACAAAGCCGAGCGTGCCGGTTTTGCTCATCTTGCCGGCGATCATGCCTGCGAGGTAGGTGTCTTGGTAGAAACGGGCGTCATAGACGCGCATGTTGTCAGCGGTTTTGTAGCCGGTGGCGTGCTCGAATTTCACATCGGGGAAATCCTTGGCCACTTTGAGCATGGGCTCCATATAGCCGAAGCTGGTGGCGAAAATGATTTTGTTGCCTTGCTGCGCCAGATCGCGAATCACGCGCTCGGCATCAGCGCCTTCTGGCACTTTTTCCACGAAGGTGGTTTTGACAGCATCGCCAAACTTCGCTTCAACGGCTTTGCGCCCCAAATCGTGCGCAAAAGTCCAGCCAGCATCGCCCACAGGGCCCACATACACCCAAGCGGCTT
>JAAFJC010000009.1 GCA_013297925.1 Comamonadaceae bacterium | reverse complement strand
TGGCTGCGAGCTATGAGCTGGAGGCTACAGATCCTGAGGCTGAGGTCTACGAATGATTTTTAAGGCAAAATAAGCAGTAGCCGGCGTAAAACATGCGCAAGCAGCTACTGTTTTAATAGCATGCCTTCATCACATTCCGCACAGCACGTGATTCGCTCCACCCGGCAAGCGTATCGCTGTGTGTGTGGTGCGCCGATTTTCTTTCGCAATAGCCAATGTCTCTCCTGTGGGCGCACTCTTGCGTATGAGCCAGTGAGCGCGCGCATGGTGGCGCTAGTGTCGCACCATGATCACGAGGGTGACACTTGGCATATTGAAGGCGATGCGGATGGCACTGCCTATCACCGCTGCGCTAACTATCAAACCGCTGCTAACTGCAACTGGTTGCGCCCTGCAGGCATTGCATCGCATCATGATCGAGGTCTGTGCATTTCATGCAGCTTGAATCGCATGATTCCTGATCAGAGCGTGGAAGAAAATCAAGTGCTCTGGGGGCGTATTGAAAACGCTAAGCGTCGCTTGGTGAGCCAGCTCATCGCGCTTGGGCTTCCTGTGCGCTCCAAGCTACCCGGCGTTTGGCAGGATGAAGCTCAAGGCTTAGCGTTTGACTTTCTGCGCGATTGGCCTGATCAACCTGTGACGACTGGCCATGCACATGGCGTGATCACGGTGAACGCGCTTGAGGCAGATGACGCCGTACGCGAGCAAACTCGCGCCGCCTTGCATGAGCCCTATCGCACCCTGCTTGGCCATTTGCGCCATGAGGTGGGGCATTACTATTGGGACAGATTGGTGGCGCACACGCTGTGGTTGAGCACGTTTCGCCAGCTCTTTGGCGATGAGCGTTCTGATTACCAGCAAGCTTTGCAACGCCATTACTCGCAAGGCTCGCCCTTTGATTGGCGCGAGAAGCATGTGAGCGAATATGCGAGCAGCCACCCCTGGGAAGATTGGGCGGAGAGTTGGGCGCATTATTTGCATTTGCGCGATGCGCTCGACACCGCCGCCAGCTTTGGTCTCACCGCTGATGACGTGGAATCGCGTGTGCAGCCGTTTGGTGTGGATGCACTGTGGGATGCCAGTCGCAAGGGCGCACCTGAGTACTTGCGGCTCGTCAATGATTGGTTGCGCTTAACGAGTGTGCTCAACGAGCTCTCAGACAGCATGGGCCAAGCGCCGTTTTATCCCTTCGTACTTTCGCGCACGGTGGTGGCAAAATTACAGCTCGTGCATGAAGTGATCGCGCAAGCCAATACGTGAGTAGGCGCATCTGCAATCCGTAGAGATTGTCTTTGCATTACTTACACTCACTACTAATTTTGTAGCACTCCGCGCACATTCTATGCCGGCTATCGGCTAGATTTGCTGTAAAAAGATGTGGAAAACGTGTGCTCCGACGCACAGCCTGTGAGATTACTGCGCTCCAGACAACAGTTGGCAAAAGCGCTAGGGATATTGATTGAACTGGGTTGCAATAGAACTTCTTTCAACCCATCAAGGAGTTCTCTCATGAACGAAACCCAAGTTAGCCAAGCCTCTCGCAAAGCCATCCAACGACAAAAACGCAAAGCCGATCAAAGCTTTATCTCTCGGCATTTCAATACCTTCAGTATTGCGATCGTGAGCATCGCTGCATTGCATATGAACCCTGCATTGGCACAAATGAGCGCACCGGCCAAACCTGCCGCAATGAGCGCTAAGCTTCAAGAAGCTTTTGGCCGCGCTGATAAAAACAGCGATGGCAAACTCAGCAAAGAAGAGGCTGCCGCAATGCCAGCCATCTTGGAAGCTTTTGACAAAGCCGATGTCGATAAAGACGGTTTCCTCTCCAAAGCGGAGTTCGCGGAAGTGGCTAAGGAATAAGGCCTGCCATTTCCCTTTGGAGCCGCAGGCTGGATCAATTCATACGCTTGTTGTGCAACAGCGCTCGTCACCGTCACTTGCGCTGTTGGATCCAGTCTGCGCTTCAAGCCCCGCTTAGCAAGGGGCGCACACCCATCGAAGGCTGATTGCCGAAGATGGGTTTTACTTGTGCATTGAGCTGCGAAACTTCCATCACAGGCTGCATTTCCACGCCAAATTTCGGGCGTCGTGCGTCAATCACAGTTGCTTTGCCGAGCTCGCTGAGCAGCATTTGCGTGTATTGCGGCAAAGGGCCTGTGGCCACCTCACGAAACACATGATCATCGCGGCTGATCACCGGCATGAATTGTGCGAAGAGCTTGTCGCACCACTTATCACGCCAATTCTCACGTGCGCTGTGGCTAAGCCATTTGCCAATTCGCCGAGTCATGCGCGGCGCGCACGCGACGAGTATCCAGCGCTTCTGGCCGCCTTGTGCGAGGACAGAGGCCAGTTCGCGCTGTGCGTATTCAGCATCGTCCAAGTAGACGATATAGGTTGTGAGTTGGCTCATGAAAATCTCCTGCATGAACGATGAAACGATGAAACTATGATGACAGTGTGAGTCTGAGTAAGCGTGTACGCAAAAGTAGCAGACGATAGCCTTACAAGTTTTGCGTGCTTTTTACCATTTACTGAGCAGCACCTGTGTTGTTATCTACAGCAGCTGAGCTATGCTCAGCGGCACGCTTAGCTGCCCACCAGCCTGCACCCAGCACGCCAGCGATACACATCACATAAACCGACCAGCGCGCCAAATCAGCATAGCCAGCCGGTGGATTGAATACGTCGGCGAGCAATTTCTCGCTGACGATCATCTTGGCGGCGGTGAAAGCAAGCACGGCCGCTCCCAAATGAATGATGATGGGAAAACGCTCAACGAGCTGGAGTACAAGTTGGCTGCCGTACACAACGATAGGCACGCTGATCAGCATGCCGAGTACTACCAAGGTCATGTTGCCATTGGCTGCTCCGGCAACGCCGAGCACGTTGTCAATGCCCATCAAAGCATCCGCAATCACAATGGTTTTCATTGCGCCCCAAAAGGTTGTGGCGACGGGCCCATCGTGCTCATCACCACCTGTATCGACCAATAATTTATAAGCAATCCATACTAAGCCCAATCCGCCGAGCAGCATCAAGCCTGGAATTTTGAGCAGCCAAACTACGATAAGCGTCATGGCCGTGCGCACAGCAATCGCGCCGACCGTGCCCCACAGAATCGCTCTCTTCTGCAAATCGGGCGGCAAATTGCGCGCAGCCAATGCGATCACGATGGCGTTGTCGCCTGCGAGTACAAGGTCGATCAAGACGATGGCCAATAAGGCAGACCACCAGGGGGTAGAAAACAGTTCCATTGTTGAAATCCGTGTTGTGTATCTTTTTTTGGATCTGATACCACGGCGAACTGGATGAAGAGCAAATGACGCGCTTCGATCCAAAACACCTGTGCTCAGGCTGAATCGAAGGTCTTGCTCGGTCTGGCAGGCATGGCAATGCTTGTCTGACCTAATGCACCGGAAGTTGTCTTCGTATTGACGATGCATCTGCGAGGAGCTACTCCCCTTCTAGCTGGCATTATCGTACAAATAAATCTATTTGTCTAGGACAAAAAAGTATTTCCTTGCGGCCTGACTGGTTTTGTTCATGAATTTGGCATTTTCGCCGAGCTTATGGACAATACACGCATCCCGGAAGGGGAGTAGCGCATGATCAGAGCATTGTTTTCTGTCATGCCTGTGTGTCGTCAATACGTTGTCGCGTGGTTGCGGCAGCCGGTGCACAGGGCCCCCCTCGCAAGACCTTTCGGATAACAACATACCAATGCCTGCGGCGTTGGAAAAACGAAAGGTCTGTCATGTTTGAATCCGTCGCCCCAGCTTGGCTCTGGGCGGTATTTATTGCGATTGTGATCGCAGCTCTATTTATTGATTTCGTCGTACTCAACAAGCAAGGCGCTCATGAAGTCGGCATCAAAGAAGCTATCAACTGGTCCATCATCTGGGTGACATTGAGCTTCGTCTTCAACGGCTTATTTTGGTGGGCTGTTAAAGACACGACAGGAGATGCGGCGCTGGCCAACACCAAAGCACTGGAGTTTTTAACTGGTTATCTGATTGAAAAATCACTAGCGGTAGACAACATCTTCGTCTTCCTGATGATTTTCACTTACTTTGCTGTGCCTCCCGCCTATCAAAAGCGCGTGCTCATGATCGGAATCATTGGCGCGATTGTGTTGCGCACGATCATGATTTTGGTGGGCGGCTGGTTGCTCCAGCAGTTCCATTGGATCTTGTATGTGTTCGGCGCATTCCTGATCCTCACAGGTATCAAGATGTGGTGGGCTGCTGGCAAAGAGCAATCACTCGACGACAACCCTGCGCTCAAACTGCTGCGTAAGATTTTGCCTGTGAGCAAAAACTATGATGGCGAGAAATTCTGGACGATGGAAAACGGCAAGAAAATCGCCACGCCTTTGTTCATGGTGATCTGTTTGGTCGCTTTGACGGACGTGATCTTCGCAGTCGATTCCATTCCCGCAATTTTCGCGATCACAAACGATCCATTCATTGTGCTCACCAGTAACGTGTTCGCGATTTTGGGTCTACGTGCGATGTACTTCCTGCTGGCTGCTGTAGCGAACAAGTTCCACTTGCTCACCTATGGCTTGGCTGTGATTCTGGTGTTCATCGGCACGAAGATGATGCTGATCGATATCTTCAAGATCCCTGTGGTGATTTCGCTGCTGGTCGTTGTTGGCGTCTTAGCCATCACGATGATCTGGAGCGTGAAAACTACACCGAAAGAAGACAAAGCTTCTTAATCCGAAACATTGATTGCAAAAAAGGCCGAGCTTGCTCGGCCTTTTTGTTTTGTAGAGAGAAATTTTTAGCGTATCGGGCAGACCAGCCACGGCTGGGCGGTCATCATCCTGGCTCATTAGTCAGCTCGGGAATGACGCGACACCCGTCGCTTGAAATAACGAGGGAACGCACTCGCGTTCCCCAACCCTGCGCTGCCAAAATCGCCAGGCTGCTAACCGCCCAGCCGTGGCTCTATAGCTATCCCAGAAAATATCGTGAATCTTGTTGAGATACTAGGAGATCAAATTCACAAACGCATCAATCTTCAGGGTTGCGATTAGAGAGCCACCTGATGACAAAGATAGACCCGATTCCTAGAAAGCAGACGGTTGCAAATATCGTCATAAAAAATGCAAGCGCAGCATTTACTGCCGTACGCAATGCGCCATAGGATATGCCTTGTTGCATTTCAAATTCCTTGGTAAATGCGAACACGGCGTACGCCAGAAGTCCTCCAACAATTGTTCCAATAATTGCCGAGCCTGTAATCACTCTCTTTTCTAACGCCGTAAGCATTGTTGGACTCCATTTAGAAAAATGTGCCCCGATTCTGACAGAGAGAAATCTATACTAACCCGAGAAACGTCTTGTAGATACTGGCCCTATTTTGTTCGCAGGCGGAGACCATTGGGTGTTTGGATCGGAAATTTTTTGGAAGGCGCGCGGAGACATCTTTAATTCACCGAGGCCTTTATCGCGTGTATTTTCAAAAAACTTTCTGAGGCAAAGCCCGATGGTAGGCCGCAGGTGCAAAAGGTGGTGTGCAACGGGTTGCGTGCTAACTGTGCTGGCATGAATCAACTGATTGGCGTGCGCCGCAAAAATTGGGGTCAGAGCACATTTTCGTCTGGGCTGTGTTGCACGCCGGTTAGTGGAGTGTCCTGAAATGTGATCTGACCCCAGTTTTCGCTATGTTTTCAATAGCTGCTCGCGCAGTATCTATGCCGGCGACTGGCCGATTTTGCTCATAAACGGCGTATCAAACACCTAAATGCTGCTCAAGAATCTCGGGCTTGGCGATGAGCTCGGCGGAGGAGCCGTTGAAGACGACTTCGCCTTTGACGAGGATGACGTTGTTGTCGGTGATTTGGGTGACGTGCTTCCAGTTTTTATCGACGATGATGGAGCTGATACCGCTTTGTTTGATCTCGCCGCAGATGCGCCAGATTTCTTTCGCGATTAATGGAGCGAGGCCTTCTGTGGCTTCGTCTAGGATGAGCACATAGGGGTTGGTCATGAGGGCTCGACCGATGGTGAGCATTTGCTGCTCGCCGCCGGAGAGTTGTTGGCCACCGTGATTGAGGCGCTCTTTGAGTCTGGGGAAGGTTTCTAGGACGCGCTCGTATGTCCAATCTCTCTGCCCTTGCGTTCCATGGCGTGCAGCCATCTTCAAGTTTTCTGTGACGCTTAAATTGGCGAAGATGCCTCGGCCTTCGGGCACGTAGGCAATGCCCATTTGTGCGACTTCGAAGGTGGGCTTGCCGAGCATGTTTTTGCCTTTGATCTCGACTGTGCCTGCGCGCGGCGGCACGATGCCCATGATGGATTTGAGCAGGGTGCTTTTGCCCATGCCATTGCGCCCCATGAGGCCAATCGAAGGTGGGCTTGCCGAGCATGTTTTTGCCTTTGATCTCGACTGTGCCTGCGCGCGGCGGCACGATGCCCATGATGGATTTGAGCAGGGTGCTTTTGCCCATGCCATTGCGCCCCATGAGGCCAATGGTTTGGCCGCGCTGCACGGTGAAATCAATGCCGCGCAGGATGTGGCTTTGGCCGTAATAGGTGTGGATGCCACGAACGGAGATGAGTGGTGAAGTCATTGCTTTATCTCTTCCAAGCGGCAGCCGCAGAACCGGCTTTGCCGGGCTGCTGGCTGCGCCCCCGGATGGGGGAGGCGCCGAAGGCGCTACGGGGGAGAGCTTTCATCAATGCTCCTCGCCGAGATACGCGGCTTGTACCGCCGCATCACTGCGAACGACTGCTGGCTTGTCGCTTGCAATCACTTGACCATTGACCATCACCGTCAAGTGATCAGCCACCGCAAACACCGCATCCATATCGTGCTCCACCAAGAGCATCGCATGATCGATTTTGAGTTTGAGCAAGAGCTGCACCATGCGCTCAGCCTCGGCTGTGCCCATGCCGGCGAGGGGCTCATCGAGCAACAGCACTTGGGGCTCGGTGGCAAGCGTCATGGCGATTTCTAGCTGACGCTGCTCGCCGTGGCTGGCCGCGCCGGCGATGGTGTTGCGGCGCTCGGTGAGCAAGGCGAGCTCCATGGCTCGCTCGGCTCTTGCGTTCACTGCGGCTTGCTTTGAAGCGTTAGATAGCCAGCCGAGTGGATTGAAAGCGAAAGGCTGATTGCGCGATTGGGCGGCGAGGCGGATGTTGTCCCAGACTGTGAAGCTGCGGAAAATATTGGTCTTCTGGTAGCTGCGGCCTAGGCGCTGGCGGGAGATTTTTTCTGGGCTCCAGCCGGTGATGTTAATTCCTGAGAGATGCACGGTGCCTGAGGTGGGCGGCAGATCGCCGGAGAGCAAATTGGCGAGCGTGGATTTACCTGCGCCATTGGGCCCGATCACGGCATGCAAGCGGCCTTGCCAGAGATCGAGGCTCACTTCATTCACAGCAGCCAAGCCGCCGAAGCGCTTGGTGAGATTTTTGGCTGAGAGGACGGCTGTCATTTCTCAGCATCCTTCTTCGCTAACCATTTGGAGACCAGCCCCAAGATGCCGCGCGGCGCGAGGATCACGAGCGCTACGATGAAAAGCCCCATCCACATCTGCCAATGTTTGCCGGTTTGGAAGTTGCCAATCGCCGGGAGATCTTTGAACAGATGCAGCAAATATTCGAACGAAAAAGCGCCAATCGCCGCGCCCGCGAAATTGCCCATGCCGCCCAAGATCACCATCATGATGGCATGGGCGCTCATATGAAAGCCCATGAGCTCGGGATTGATGAAGCCGGTTTGCGCGGCCCACAAGTAGCCGGCTAAACCAGCGAGCGCGCCTGCGAGCGTGAACGCGGCGAGCTTGTGGGCGAAGGTGGCGAAGCCTAGGGCGCGCATGCGATGCTCATTGGCGCGGATGCCTGCGAGCGCGCGGCCAAAGGGGGAGAAGAGCAAGCGGCGTAGGAAGGCATAGACGCTGACCATGCAGACGAGCGTGAAGTAGAAGAAGACGCGCTTGTTTTCTAAATCAAAGATGCCTGCACTTGGCTTGAAATTCAAATACGCACCGTCTGAGCCGCCCAGCGTTTTGCCGAACAGGACTTTGTTGTCAAAGAAGATGAAATACATCATCTGCGCGAAAGCCATGGTGACCATGATGAAATAAATGCCATGCGTGCGCACCACGAAGAAACCGATGATGCAGGCCACGAGCGCGGAGGCGGCGAGCGCGAGCGGCAAGCTCCACCAGAGGCTGATCGCATCTGACGATGGCGTGATGAAGGCCAGCGCGTAGCCCGCAAAGCCAAAGAAGGCCGCATGCCCGAGCGAGACGAGCCCGGTGACGCCTTGTAGCAGATCCAAGCTCATCGCAAAAATCGCCATGATCATCATGCTGGTGATCAGGCCAATGGTGTATTCCGCGCCGAAGATGGGCACGCCGGCGAGCGCTACGACTGCTAGCGCGAGCAACACGTTCACGCTGCGCGGCAGGATCTCTAGGTTAGCTTGTGGAGCGGACATTTTGATGCGTTAGGCTTTAAACAAGCCTTCTGGTTTGTACAGCAACACGAGCGCCATCAGCATGTAAACCAACATGCCAGAGAGCTGGGGCAGCAGCACTTTGCCAAAGGTATCGACAAAGCCCACCAGCAGCGCGGCAATCAACGCACCGCGCACCGAGCCGATGCCACCGATGACAACCACCACGAAGCACATGATGAGCACCGAGCTGCCCATATTCGGATACACGCTGGAAATCGGCGAGGCGATCATGCCGGCGATGGTGGCCAAACCTACGCCTAAAGCGAAGACAAGGGAATGAATGAGCTTGATGTTCACACCGAGCGCTTCCGTCATCTCGCGGTTGAAAGCACCAGCGCGGATTTTCATGCCAAGGCGGGTTTTAGAAATGAGGAAATAAAGCCCCAGCGCGAGCACGATGCATACGCCGCTGATGAATAGGCGATAGATGGGATAGGAGAGATTGTCCGTGAGCTGAATGCCACCAGAGAGCAGCGCAGGAATCGTCACGCCGTGTACATCATCGCCCCAAATCATGGAGCGGGCTTCTTCAAAAATGTAGATAAGGCCGAAGGTGAGCAACACTTGATCCAAATGATCGCGGTGGTAGAAATGCTGGATGAGGATTTTTTCTAGCAACAGGCCGAAGATCACTGACAAAGCTGTGCCGAGCAGGATCGCTAGGGTGAGGCTGCCCAGCTGCATGGAGAGTGACCATGCGAGATACGCACCGAGCATGTAAAAGCTGCCATGCGCGAGATTGACCACGCCCATGATGCCGAAGATCAGTGTGAGGCCGGCAGCCAGCATGAAGAGCAGCAGGCCGTATTGCACGCTGTTGAGCAGCTGGATGAGGAAGTTGGCGAAATCCATCGGGTGACACGACAAGGCTAGTGACTCGATACACATTCCGTTCGGGCTGAGCTTGTCGAAGCCTCACCACCCTTCGACAAGCTCAGGGCGAACGGATTGAGATGCAAGATGATAAAAATCAGCCCATCTTGCAACCAGCGCCCGAATCTGCCACTGCTTTGGCGGCGATGCCAATCACTTTGTTTTCTTTATTTTCAACGCGGCGCAGGTAGATATCTTGAATCGGGTTGTTGGCCTTGCTCATCGTCCATTTGCCGCGCGGGCTGTCGATCTTGGCGTTTTGCATCGCAGCATACAAGGCTTGCTTGTTATTCAAGTCGCCCTTCACGGCATTCGCGCCTTGCACGAGGAGCAAGCCAGAATCGTAGCCTTGCACGGCATAGACATCGGGCTGCAAGCGGAAGGTCTTGGCGTATTCGAGGCGGAATTTGCGGTTGGTGGCGGTGTCGAGCGAATCGCTGTAGTGCAGCGTGGTCATGATGCCATCAGCTGCGGGGCCCGCTGCATCGAGCACACCCTCAGTCAAGAAGCCGGAGCCATACAGAGGAATGGTTTTGTTGAGACCAGCGGCTGCGTAATCACGGATGAATTTAGCTGCACCGCCGCCTGCGAAGAAGCAAGCGACTGCATCGGGCTTGATGGATGCAATTTCTGTGAGCAGGGCTTGGAATTCGACGTTGGGGAAGGGCAGGCCGAGCTTTTTCACGATCTGGCCGCCAGCCTTGGTGTAGCTCTCTTCAAAGCCTTCAAAGGCCTCGTCGCCAGCGGCATAGCTCCAGGTGATCCACACGGCTTTTTTGTGGCCTTTTTCGACCATCACTTTGCCCAAGCCCAGCGTTGGCTGGGAATTGGTGAAGCTGGTGCGGAAAACGTTGGGCGCACATTGCGCACGGGTGGCCACATGCACGCCTGCGTTGGGGATGATATTGAGCACGCCCGATTCGCGCGCGACGCGGTGAATGCCCATTTGCACGCCGGAATGCACTGTGCCGATCAGCACATCCACCTTGTCGCGCTGGATCAAGCGCTGTGCGTTTTCAATGCCTTTGGCCGGGTTGGCTTCGTCATCCACCTTGAAGTATTCAATCTCGCGGCCACCGAGCTTGCCGCCCTGCTCGTTGATAGCCATGCGAAAGCCGTTTTCAATCGCCACGCCGAGCTGTGCAAACGTGCCGGTGTAGGGCAACATCAGGCCGACGCGGATTTTGTTGGATTGCGCGCGAGCGATCTCAGGCAGCAGCAGGCCAGTAGAAGCCGCTCCAATAGCAGCAGCAGAACGGGTCAAAACCAAACGACGTGTACTCATCAGCAACTCCTAAATAAACTGTGCAAACAATTCTTGATCTTAACGGGCGCGCCCTGGCTGCGAGGGCAGTGTTTTCCATTTGATCCTGCAGATCGGCATGAATATCGCTCTTGTGCAGAATTAATAGAGATCACGATTATTTAAATCTAAAGTATTTTCTGAGGTGCGTCAAGAGATAAGTCCAGAACATCTGCGCGCTGGATCAAAAACTGCATCGCCATGCCCGACAATCACGGCTCTGCATGTCTGCTTCACCGATTTCCCCGCCTTCTTCAAGCTTGCTCCCCATCGAGCGGCGCGCCAGCATCTCACTGGCCAGCATTTTCGCCATGCGCATGCTCGGGCTTTTTTTGGTGTTGCCGGTGTTTGCTTTGGAAGCGACCAAGTATCCCGGCGGGGATGATCCGGCGCTCGTCGGCCTGGCGATGGGCATTTATGGGCTGACGCAAGGCATCTTACAAATCCCGTTTGGCATGGCCTCAGATCGCTTTGGCCGCAAGAAGGTGATCTTGATTGGGTTGGCGATTTTTGCTTTGGGCAGCTTTGTGGCGGCTGCGGCTTCAACGCTCGACTGGCTCATTGCAGGTCGCTCGCTGCAAGGCGCGGGCGCGATCTCAGCAGCGGTGACGGCGCTGTTGGCCGATATGACGCGCGATGAAGTGCGCACCAAGGCTATGGCTTTGGTGGGCGCGAGCATTGGGCTGATGTTTGCGGTGTCTCTCGTGCTCGCGCCTTGGCTGGCCGCGCAAATTGGTTTGTCTGGCTTGTTTGCTTTAACGGGTATTTTGGTGATCGGCTGTATGGCCAGCGTGGTATGGGGTGTGCCGCCTGAGCCTGCGCTCACTTCTGCTCCTGGCAGCCGCCTCAATGGCCTTAGAGAAGTCTTGGTGCATGCTGATTTGCTTCGGCTGGATCTGGGTGCATTCATTCTGCATGCGGTGCAGCTCGCCATGTGGGTGGCGATTCCGGTGATGCTGGTGCAAGCTGGCTTGGGCAAAGCATCACATTGGCAGGCCTATTTGCCGGCCGTGCTGCTCTCGTTTATGTTCATGGGCGGTTTGTTTGCTTTGGAAGCTCGGGGCAAACTGAAGCTGGCGTTTTTGGGCAGCGTGGCTTTGATTGGGGCGGTACAGCTCGGGCTGTGGTGGGCTTTGAACCAAGCGCCATCCGTGTGGTTACTCGGATTTTTGCTTTTCGCCTTCTTTGTTGGCTTCAACGTGCTCGAAGCATCCCAGCCATCTCTGGCCTCCCGCGTCGCCCCCGCACATGCACGCGGCGCGGCGCTCGGCGTTTACAACACCGTGCAATCCCTCGGCTTCTTCGTCGGTGGATTCGGCGGCGGCTGGCTGGCTAAGCATTACGGCTTTGATGCGCTGTTTGCCGGGTGCTTTGTGCTGATGGCCATCTGGCTCGTAGCGGCTTGGGGCATGAAGCCGCCGGCTCGGGCTGCGTCATAATTGCAAGGCCTTTGGGCAAACCACTTAACTTAAGCACTGAAACACAAGGAACACACACATGGCCTCCGTCAACAAAGTCATTCTCATGGGCAACTGCGGGCGCGATCCCGAAATCCGCTACATGCCCTCCGGCGGCGCGGTGGCCAATATCTCGATCGCCACCACCAGCAAACGCAAAGACAAAACCTCCGGTGAGACGATTGAAGACACCCAATGGCATCGTGTGCAGTTCTTTGACCGCCTGGCCGAGATCGTGGGCGAGTATGTGAAAAAAGGCGCGCCGCTTTACGTGGAAGGCCGCTTGAAGTACGGCAAATACACCGATAAAGACGGCATCGAGCGCAACACAGTGGACATCATCGCTACAGAAATGCAGCTCCTGGGAAGCCGCCAAGGCGCGGGTTCGCCAGACGAAGGCGGTGGCGGTTATTCACGCGCACCTGCTCCAGCTTCTCGCCCGCCAGCAGCGCGCCCAGCCGCTGCTCCAGCTGGCGCAGCACCTAAGGCCAAGCAAGGCAGTGGCTTTGATGATATGGATGACGATATCCCGTTCTAAGCTCGATTTTCAAAGCCTTTTGGGCAGCTAGCCGGCATAAATACTGCGCAAGCAGCTATTAAATTCATAGTAACAATCAGGCCAAGAGACATGCTGAAGGAGCGACTTGGCCTCTATCTCGATCTCATTCGTTGGAATCGCCCCGCGGGCTGGCTGCTGTTACTGTGGCCGACCCTCAGCGCACTATGGATCTCGGCCGGCGGCTTCCCCGGCTGGCATCTGATCATCGTCTTCACGCTGGGCACCATCCTTATGCGCAGCGCAGGCTGCTGTGTGAACGATGTGGCCGATGCGGATTTTGACAAGCATGTGAAGCGCACCGCGCAAAGGCCGGTGACGAGTGGCAAAGTGGGGAAGAAAGAGGCGCTGCTTGTGGGCGCGGTGCTCGCGCTGCTGGCTTTCGGTTTGGTGCTCACAACGAATCTGGCCACCGTACTCTGGTCTTTCGCAGCGCTTGCGATTGCCATAGCGTATCCGTTTGCCAAGCGTTTCGTCTCCATGCCACAAGCCGTGCTGGGCGTGGCTTTCAGCTTTGGCATACCGATGGCTTTCGCTGCTGTGCAGGGTCGCGTGCCATTGCTCGCCTGGATACTGCTGCTCGGCAATCTCTTCTGGGTTCTCGCCTACGACACCGAATATGCCATGGTCGATCGAGACGATGATTTGCGTATTGGCATGAAGACCTCGGCCATCACGCTGGGGCGCTACGATGTGGCTGCAATCATGTTTTTTTATGCGATTTACATGCTTTTTTGGCTAATCGCCGGCATGGAATCTGCGGGAACAGCTATCAAATTCATAGTGATTGGCGTTGCAGGTGCACAAATCTTCTGGCACTGGACGCTCATCCGCAGCCGTTCACGCGAGGGTTGTTTCACCGCGTTTCGCCAAAATCATTGGCTGGGATTGACGTTTTTTGCAGGAATTGCCGCGAGCTACGCGTTGAAATAAGTCTTATCGCTTGTTCACCAAGACGATACCTAGGCCCACCAGTGCAATCGCAATCACCAAGCTCGGTGTGACGGGCTCCTTGAGCCAAAGCGCGGCGAAGATCAAGGCGAACACAGGCGTAAGGAACACAAAGACGCTGATCTTGGCGGCGGGATAGCGCGTGAGCATCCACATCCAGGTGAGGTAGCTGGCAAACGCGCCCACCACGGTTTGCAAGCCAAGAGATATCCAAGCAAAACCACTGAGCTGCGCCATCGCTGGCCAATGCTCGCCGAGCAGAAATGAAAGCACAGGAAGGCTCAATGCGCTACAAGCCAGTTGATAAAAGAGCAAACGCTCCGCGCTGATTTTGGCCAGCGCTGTGGCTCGGATCGTGACCGTGGTTAATCCCCAAGACGCGCCCGCGAGCAAGGCGAGCACATCACCCAAGCGCCCTGCGCCAGCTTTTTGCAAGCTCTCCCAGAGGGCAAACACTACAGCAGCGAAGGCGCAAGACAGCCCCAGCCATTGCATGCGGTTCATACGCTCGCTTTTAACGAAAAGCGGAAGCAGCGCTGCCACCCAAAAAGGCGAGGTGTAGAGAAATACCGTGACGCGGGAGGCCCCGGTGTGGCTAAGCGCGAGATAAATGCAAGCAAATTCAAAACTGAAGAGGCTGCCTGCGAGCAGGCCAAGCCAGAGCGTGCCGTCTCGGGCGAACAGAGCAATGCCTCGCGCTTTGCACCAGATCATGAGCAAGAGCGTTGCGCCTACTGCGCGCACTGCCGATTGAAACACAGGTGGCACTTCTGCGAGCGTGGCTTTGGCCAGCACTTGCTGCAAGCCCCAAAACACGCAGCAGCCCAAGAGCAATGTGATCGCCAAACTATCCAGATGCTCTTTGCGAGCTGGCGGCACAGAAGAGCTCACAAAGGATGCTCGGTGTAGAACTTACCGCCATGAAACAGCAGGGGCGAGCGGGTGGCATCGTGCTGGCAAGCGAGCACCTCGCCCACCAAGATCACATGATCGCCTTCGGGATACTGGCTCTTACTCGTGCATTCAAACACGGCAGCGCAGCCTGGCAGCAATGGCACGCCGCCTAAGCCCTCAGTGAAAGACAAACCATCAAAACGATCCACCACCTTGCTGGCAAAACGCTCTGCTAAGGGTTGCTGCTCCACAGAGAGCACATGAATCGCGTAGTGCCGCGCTTGTAAAAATGCTTGTAGTGAACCTGCTTTGAGCCCCAAGCTCCAGAGCACGAGAGGTGGCGTGAGAGATACAGAGTTGAACGAATTGGCTGTGAGGCCGATCATGCTGCCATCGGGCGTGCGCGTGGTCACAATCGTCACGCCTGTGGCAAACAAGCCGAGAGCGGCACGCAGAGCTGCAGGCGTGGGGGAAGAGGCTGTAGTCATAGGGATTTTCATGTAGTATGCCCGCAATACAAACGCCCTATTTCTTGCTCTGTTTATTGCCCTGTTTTTGCCATGACACCCGCCACCCGCATTGAGCCCCATTGGATCGACTGCTTTGAGGCCTTGCTGCGCCGCTGCGCCTTGCAAGGCGGTGAGACCGCAGCGATTTTGTGCGAGAGTCAATCACGACCCGATTTGATCGAAGCCCTGCGCCACGCCTGTGCGCGCATAGGCGCGCAAGTTTTCACGCTGAGCCTGCCCACGTTGCCCGCCCTGACCCAGCCGCCAACGCCGATCATCCGCTCCACGGGCGCAAGCACAGCCATTGCGGGCATCGCGCCCGTGATTCAAGCTTTGGCGGGCAGCCATCTGGTGATCGATTGCACGGTTGAAGGCCTGATGCATGCACCTGAGCTGCCTGCGATTTTGAAGGGCAATGGCACAACGCAGCCGCGCGTGATCTATGTGAGCAATGAGCATCCGGAGGCTCTTTGCCGTATGTTGCCAGATGATGATTTAGAGCAAACCGTGAAGGCGCACAGCAAGCGTTTGCGCGGTACAAAAAAAATGTATGTGAGCAGCGCAGCGGGCACGGATTTGCACATTGCTTTAGAAGGTGCGCCGAGCGGCGGCAATTGGGGCTATACCAGTAAACCCGGCACGATGACGCATTTCGCCGGAGGCCTTGTGCTCTCCTTTCCCAAAGCGGGCAGTGTGAATGGCCGTTTGGTGCTCGGTGTGGGTGATGTGAACTTGGCCTTCAAGCGCTATATCGAGCAACCCATTTCACTCACGATTGAGAACGATCACATCACAAAGATTGAAGGCTCGGGCGTGGATGCCCAGCTCATGCGTGAGTATCTTGCCGCTTGGGAAGCGCGCGATGGCCATCGCGCAGCCTATGCCGTTTCGCACGTCGGCTATGGCCTGAACACCGCAGCGCGTTTTGACAGCATGGCGATGTTTGACAAGCGCGATTTCAATGGCACGGAGTTACGTTGCGCTGCGGGTAGTTTTCTCTACAGCACCGGGGCCAATGAAACTGCTGGGCGGTACACACTTGGGCATTTTGATTTGCCCCTGAAGCACTGCACTGTTGCTCTAGATGATGTAACAGTTGTCCGCGAAGGTATGGTTGTGGCTTGAGCTAGCTGGCAGCGCTTGCGGTCTGTGAATGCCGCCTGCGCTTGGGCTATCCCACTCCGCAAATGTCCTCCTGCGGGCTTTGCCCGCATTCCCCCTTTATTTTGCTGCGTGAGATAACCCAATCACAGTCATCATTCACAAACATAGTGCGTGCTGAGTGACTATCAACGGGTAAAAATTTTCAGAGTAACCAAGAGGCCTCGCACTCGCAGCCGCTCTCGCCGAACGAAACCTTCCGAGCACCAACTGAAATCAGCTATTAGCGCGCTTCTTCAACCACCGCATCAACGCACCCACATACGGCAGCTTCTCATACAGCTCTTCCGCTGCATCCCAGTAGTCTCGATGAAACGCAATGCGCCCATCAGAAGCTAATTGCAAATGCGAGCAGCCGCGCACGGCTTGCATCGTCACGGTATCAAAGCGCTTGAAGTGAAATTTGAAATCCCAGACGATGAAGCATTGATCGCCTTGCGTCACAGTATTCGTCACCACAAAATGCGGCTCGTGTAGGGCGACGTACATGTGGCTGAAGATACGCTGCACTTCTGGCAGGCCACGCACTTCATTGAACGGGTCTTTGAAGTACGCATCAAGGGTGTAGAACTCGCCCATGAGTTGCACAGAAGCGGGTTGCAGGCCTTCGAAGAAATCGACGATGCGCTGCACGCGCGGATCGCTTGCTGTATGCGCCATGTCACAGCCCCGTGAACTGCCGCGTCATCTTGAAGTACAGGCTGTGCGGCGCGCTGCGCATGAGCTTGAGCCAAGCGGTGAAGCGTTTGGGGAAGTGCATTTCAAATTTTCCTGCTTGCCAGCCTGCCATGATTTCAGTGGCGGCTTCTTCAGGTTTGATGAGCGCGGGCATGCGAAACGTATTCTGGGAGGTGAGCGGCGTTTCCACAAAGCCGGGATTGATCACACTCACGCCCAAACCTTCATCGTGTAGATCAATATAGAGTGCTTCCGCCATGTTGATCATCGCGGCTTTGGTTGGCCCATAAGCCAAGGATTTCGGCAGCCCGCGAAAGCCCGCTACGCTCGATACATAGCTCAAATGCCCGTGCTTGGCAGCAAGCATGGCAGGAAGCACAGCTTCTGTCACATACACGGCGCCAATGTAATTGACCTGCATATGCTGCGCCATGATCGTGCTTTTGATATCTTGCGCGCGCAGTGGTTGATAAATGCCGGCGCAGTACATCATGAGATCGAGGCCGCCCTCCAGGATCAGTTTTTGCGTTGTAGCTTTCACGCCTGCTTCATCGGTCGCATCCAATTGGATAGTTTGCAAGCCGGGGTATTGCTGGGCAAGCTCAGCCAAAGGCGCGGGGCTGCGGGCTGACACAAAGACTTTTGCACCAGCCGCATGCAAGGCAATCGCAGTAGCGCGGCCAATGCCGGTAGAAGCGCCCACGAGCCAGACACGTTTTCCGTGCCAATCGGTGATTTTGGGATTGAGGCTCATCAGGTGCTGCTTTGTTGTTGTTTCATTGAATTAATTGGGGTCAGAACCCAATTAATTTCGCTTGGTGAAGGTCACGACGAGCTCACCCAGCGTGATGCCGAATTTGCTCATGGTAGCTTTGTTGATGACGACTTTGCTGTCCATCTGATACATCCAATCGTCAAACTGCACTTCATAGACTTTGCCATCAACTGGCAAGGCCAGCGTATAGCCCCAGCGGAAAGCATTGCCACGCTGCTCGCCTCGGCCTATGCCCACGACATCGCCCGCAGTGCCTTCGTAACGCACGATGCCATCGCTGCCCGCGATGCGCTTCATGCGCCAAATGCGCTTTTCTTTTTTGCCATCGCTGAAGATGAAATCTTCATCAAGAATGCCGTTATCACCTTGCCACGAGCAATTCAGCGTCACGACAAAGCGGCGTGCCACTTTGCCACCACGGTCGGTGAAGATGCCCCAGCCATCGACCACGCCGTTGAAATAGTTCTTCAGATCAAAAACGGGTTTTTCAGACGCGTAATCAGCAACTTGGGGCGCCGTGCTGCAGCCGGTGATGGCCAATGTAGCGGCGGCTCCACCAGCGGTGAGCAGAAAGCGGCGAGAAGGTAGGTAAGACATCAGAAACTCCGTTTCAAGTGAATTTTTTGCCTCTGGCTGCCAAAAACAGTGCGCCAGATGCTATCAATTTAAGAGTGCAGGGTAAGACGCAGTAGGCGATCACCAGTGCTTGTAAGGCTTGCGGATCGCGCGCCCCAGGTGTGTAGCCAAACACATCGAGCAAAGGCAATGCCAAGCCAGCGGCCAAAGCCATGTTGAGCTTGGTGGCGAAATTCCACCAACCGTAATACGCGCCTTCATGCTGACCCTGATCACCTTGCGCAGCAATCGCGCCAGTCAGCAAAGCGCTCGGAAAGGCCAAGTCTGCGCCGAGCGCTACGCCAGAGAGTGCGCATACAGCCACATAAGCCCACACATCGCCAGAGCCGAGCGTGGCGGCCCAGATAAATACGGCAATCGAGAGCAGCATGCTCACGAGCCAGCCCCAAGCCAAGCCGATGCGTTTTACCGCTTGCATCCAGACTGGAATGGCCAAAGCACCTGCGATGAAATACACGCCAAGAAACACGCCTTCTAAATTCTTCGGCGCTTGCAGCAGATCCTGCACGAAGAAGAGCACCAAGGTGGCGGGCACTGCGCTGGCGATCCCGTTCAAAATAAATATCAGCATCAAAGCGCGAAAGCGGCTGTTGCTCCAAGGCTGCCAAAGGTTTTGCTTGGCTTGGCTGGGCATGATGTGTTGAGCCGGGCGTGGCGCATAAAACAAAGCCCACAGCCCCAATGCAAGCAGAGCCACAAACACACTGACCATGATTGGAAAACCAGCCACGACGGGCAGCGTCGAAGCCAGCAACACACCAATCAATCCCGGCGCTTCACGCCAAGCTGCCACGCGTGCGCGGAAAGGCGCATCGCCACCTAAGCGCGCGCCCCAGCTCTGGTGCGTCACACTCACGAAGCTATAGGCCGCATACGTGACGATCAGTGCCAGCGTTGCCCACACCAGCAAACCATTGCCGCGAACAGGCGGAAAAAACAAAGCTGCAAAGCCAGCGGCCAAGATCACAGCAACCACACAGGCCATGCGCCAAGCAGCTTGCACTGAGCGGCCAAAGAGCCGATCTGCCCAGCCGCCCAGAGCCGGATCAATCACCGCATCAAACAAGCGCGCACCCAGCAAAATCGCGCCCAGCGTGCTCAGGCTAACACCAAATTCACGCGCGTAGTGATTGGGCAAGAGCACGTACAACGGCAGCGCCACAAAAGCCAAAGCGATGCCTAAAGCTCCATAGGAGAAACCTTGGCGAGCCGACCAATGCGGCGAGCTCTCTGCTGGAGTGCTCGCTTCAAGAGCGACAGTCGCTGTCACTTCTTGGCTCCAGTTGCGGCGCCGATGAGTTCATTGCGCATTTTGGGCTCACTCGTCTTGGGGCTGAGCCAAATACCAAAGAAAAGCCGTGTGAATTCTTCATCACGCATCTCACCAATAGGCTTGCCATTCAATGTAAAGCTCGCCGTACCATCGGGCTTATGCATACCGATGAGTTGATCGCCTTTCTTCACATCAGGAAAGGTTTTCTTCATCATCTCCAGCCACTGAGCAGCTTTCTCATCGCTCACATTTCCGATGCGTCTCATTTCCTTGAGAGAGCGTTCAGCGATCATGGTGCCACTGAAATTGCGCAAGTAGCGCAGCTCCAAGGCGAATGGCTCAGTGTTGTAGTTTGCGGCAGAAAAGCCATCCTCGACCCAAAGCTTCGCGTCATAGATATTGAAGCCATACACCACAAGTCGCGCCTGCCCAAGCGCTTTGGCATTGCTCAAGCCTTGTGAGACGGAAGGCGGCGTTGTAGGACTGCTTGCATAGGAAAATCGGCTGTTAGCTGGGATCAAACCTGCAAACAATGCTATTAACAATATAGCGTTTCTCATGAAGGGAAAAAATGCAGGCATAGAGTTGATCCTCACGGTTTGAGCAAGGTGAACTGCATCACATCGATGTTTTGTTCTTCAAACGCGGCTTCGCAATAGGCGAGATAGAACTCCCATGTACGCATGAATTTTTCATCGAAGCCCAGCGGCAAAATTTCGGCGCGTTTGTGCAAGAAGTCTGCGCGCCAACGGCGGCAAGTCTCAGCATAGTCTTTGCCGAAAGCAAATTGATCCACGACTTGTAAGCCTGCGGCTTGCGCTGCCTTGCGAAATTCGCTGGGGCTGGGCAAGCAGCCACCGGGGAAGATGTATTGTTGGATGAAATCGGTGGATTTCACGTAGCGGTCAAAGAGCGCATCATCAATCGTGATGGCTTGGATGCAAGCATGCCCGCCGCTTTTGAGCAAGCGCGACACGGTAGAGAAATACTCTGCCCAATATTCACGCCCTACTGCTTCCACCATTTCAATCGAGCAGATGGCATCGAAAGGCTGGTCTTGAATATCGCGATAGTCTTGCAGGCGAAGATCAGCATGTGCAGCTTTGCCAATGCGATCCATGCGCTTTCTAGCGAAATCGAGTTGTTCCGTGGAAAGCGTTACACCGGTGATGTTGGCATCAAATTCGCGAGCGCCCATCTCAGCTAAGCCACCCCAGCCGCAGCCGATCTCCAAGACCCGATCATAGGGCTGCACATTGGCCATTTGCAGTGCGCGACGCACCTTGGCATGCTGCGCTTCTAGCATGGGTTTGCTCTGATCACCTTCAAACCAAGCGCTCGAATAGCTCATGCTTTCATCGAGCCAAAGCTCATAAAACGCATTGCCTAAATCGTAGTGTGCATGGATGTTTTTCTGCGAATTGGCTTTGGTGTTGCGATTGAGCAAATGCTTGATGCGATAAGCCAAACGGCCGAGCCAAGTGCCGTAAATAATGTCTTCCACCTCGCGGCGATTGGCCACAAACACGCGCAGCACATTGGCCAAATTCGGCGTGCTCCATTCGCCGGCGATATAGCTTTCAGCAAAGCCGATATCGCCCGATTTGAGCGCGGCAGCGCAAACATTCCAGTTGTGCAGATTCAGGTTGCCATGAATCGCCGCTTCACTGCTAGGCTGCCCAAAATGCTGCATGCTGCCATCAGGCAATTGCACGGTGAGCGAGCCATGCTTGAGCTGCTGCAAAAGTTTCAAGCAAGTGCGTGCCGAAGCTGGCGCGTTGTTCGGAATCTCGAAAGTAGGGTTGGTGGCTGTGGTGTGCATGATCAGGATGTCTAGTTAATTGTTTTAACGGGTCACCAAAACTGCAGGTGGTGTGGGCTTGGAGAAAAAAGGCACGCGCTTGATAAACAGCTTTATGGCCTGCCAGTGAATACGCGCGATCACGCCAAGCGTCATCGCGCCGTAGGTAAAAATAGCTTTGCGCACCGTTTGCGCAGTCAGTGGCTCTAAATTACCGCTCACAGAGGTGTTGATCAATGCGCCTTGTGCATCGTCATAGTCAATGCGCGCGACGGTTCTATCTTGGTCGGGCGTCGTCATGAAACGGAAGCGATATTGGCCTTCGACATTGCAGAACGGCGAGACGTGGAAGACTTTACTGGCCGTCATCTCATGGCCATACTTCGCATGATCGAGCAAATACACATGGCGCTCGCCAAAGGTGTTGTTCACTTCCACCACCACGGCGCGCAAGCTGCCATCTGGCCGATGGCAATACCAAAAGCTCACAGGTTTGAAGGTGTAGCCGAGCACGCGGGGATAGCAGTGCAGCCAAGCTTCGCCGGTGGCATCGTCAATGCCTTCAGCTTTGAGCAAATCGTCAACCCATTGCAATGAGTCTGCACGACCATCGCCATGGTCTTTGTCATGGAAACTGATCGCGGCTGCGCGATTTCGGGCGAGCCCGCCCGCGCCGTGCAGATTGATGCTGCGCATCGGCAGCATGAGGAAATATGTTGAGTAGGCAAACGCATTGCGCGCTGGGCGCAGGCGTGTGTGGCGTACCGAGCCAAAGCCCATCATGGCAATCGATGGCTTGCTCATGCTGATGCTCCGTGAATCTGTTTGAGCACGGCGCGCGCCGCTGCCAAGCCAGACATCAGGCCATCCTCATGGAAGCCATAGCGCGTCCATGCACCGCAAAACCAAGCATGGTTTACTCCATTGATTTCGTGCAAACGTGCTTGCGCTTTCGTTGCGGCCAAATCCATCACGGGATGCGCGTATTCAAATTCACCCATCACAGAGCTACGCGCTATTTTCTGCGTTGGATTCAAGCTCACGACCACGGGTTGCTCAAACGGAATCGGTTGCAACTTATTGATCAAGTAGTGCAAGCAAACGCTGCTACCTTCTTGAGCATCATCGCCGCGCACATAATTCCAGGCGCTCCACGCCAGCTTGGATTTCGGCAAGACGCTGGCATCGGTGTGCAGAACAGCTTTGTTGGGTTGCGTCCTGAACACACCCAAAATTTCTTTCTCTTGCGCGCTCGCATCGCGCAGCATCGCAAGGGCATGCGGCGCATGCGTGGTAAAGATCACGCGGTCAAAGCGCTCAGATTGCCCTGGTGTGATCACGCGCACGCCATCTGCATCGCGCTCCACGAGTTGCACGGCAGTATTGAGCCGTTTATCAGCAATTTGGTCAGTGATGGCCTTCACATAGTTGCGCGAACCGCCCGTTACTGTCCACCACTTGGGGCGATTGCTCACCTGCATCAAACCATGGTTGTGGCAAAAGCGGATCATGGTGGAGACGGGAAATTGCAGCATCTGCTCGGTTGGGCAGCTCCAGATGCAGCCCAGCATAGGCAGCAAATACCAATCACGCACTTCTTGGCCAAACCGATGCTCGGCCAAAAAATCAGACAAAGGCTGCGCCAATTGCACTTCTGTTCCAGCCTCCGCAATCTTCGTGCACAGCTTATTGAGGCGCAACACTTCCAGAAGCATCTTGAGAAAGCTCGGGCGCAACAGGTTGCTTCGCTGGGCAAAAACCGTGTTGAGATTCGCGCCGGCCCATTCCAACAAGCGCGATCCATCATGCGCTTGCACAGAAAAGCTCATGTCTGAAGCGCTTGTTTTGACGCCCAACTGTGCAAGCAGTGCGATCAGGTTGGGATAGGTGCGCTCGTTGTAAACGAGAAAACCGGTGTCGATACCATGAGTGCGCACACCGTGCGGCGTGGGCAGGGTGATGTCTACTGTGTTGGCATGACCACCGAAATACCCGCCTGCCTCATACAGCGTGACGGCCGCGTGGCCTTGCAAGGCATGCGCCGCACCCAAGCCTGTGATGCCAGAGCCGATGATGGCGATTTTGCGGGGGGCAGTCATCGCGCCGAGCCCTGATTTTGGGGGCGATGACTGCCAGTGTAGAAAATTGCTGCGAGGCGCCCTGAGACGAAGTAGGGAGGGAGGGAGGAGGAGGAGAAGCGCCCCAGGATTTCAACCGAGCCAAAAGCTCTCGGAAGACCTCGCAGCAAAAAAGGAAGAAGAGGCTGAGCCCTCACACGCCCGTGCTGGTGCGCAAATTGCCACATCTGGCAACTGACAACATTGGGGGCGGGGTAGAACACTCAACATCTCCGAAACTCGTATAACTATATTGTGACTGATCAGTATAAATTTTCAACTACAAAGACAAAATCCTGACCAAAAAGAAAGGACTTTGTCTGTTTGATCGAAAGTTTTTACTACGGAGTGAATGGCCGATGGTGACTACACGGCGGTAGCGGCTCTCTGGGTAAGAATAAAAATTCTTTTACAGCAACCAAAGAAACTGCTCTACGATTCAAGCCTTGATCATGTTCCACAAAATCATTTTTGTCTAGGACATGGGTGCTTTATAATATAAGTGTTTACCCTGGTTTTGCGGTCGTCAACTTGGTGCGCTGCAAAGCATGTGGTCATTTTGCAGAAATGACCGGATTGATTCAAGGTTGAAATCATGCTTTAGCTAGGCAAAGCAGTCAAAATACCTGATACTCTTGTTTAGGACAAATAAAGTGACGTGCATATAGAGTCACGACCATGAACAGGTAGTACCTTAGCGCTGTCCCGCTAGGGGTTGTTTTTTGGAGTAAGAAGTACCGTGAATGACCGGGCCGCAGTTCGCCCCATAACCGTATCCATCGCCGCTGTAGAGCGAGATACTGGATTATCTAAAGACACTTTGCGCGTCTGGGAGCGGCGCTATGGGTTCCCCATGCCACTGCGCGATACCTACGGCGAGCGTGCTTATTCACTGGATCAAGTAGAAAAATTGCGTGTGATCAAGCGCTTGCTTGATAATGGCCACCGCCCTGGTCGCATTGTGGCGATGAGCATTGAAGAGCTGCAAAGTATTGGCGAGAGCTTATCGGCTGCGCCTCAGCGCATCGCACCCACCGACAAAACAGATTTGCGCGAATATGTGGCGCTGATCAAAGCGCACGATGTAGATGGCCTGCGCCGTTTGCTTGGGCAATCTTTGATGCGCATGGGCACGGGTAGCTTTGTTTGCGATGTGATTGCACCACTCAACACTACAGTTGGCGATGCTTGGATGCGTGGGCAAATTGAAGTGTTTGAAGAGCATATGTACACCGAGAGCGTGAACATTGTGCTTAGAAACGCGATTGCAGCTGCTCCTCAATCCGCTCAGCTGGCCAGCCCACGCGTGCTGCTCACCACCTTCCCGCAAGAACCGCATGGATTAGGCCTGCTCATGGCTGAAGCCATGCTCTCGCAAGAGGCCTGCCGCTGCGTATCTCTTGGGACGCAAACTCCCATTTGGGATATCGTGCTAGCTGCGACGGCGCACAAAGCAGATATTGTTGCTTTGAGTTTCACTGCCAGCCAAAACCCGAATTACGTCGTCAACGGCTTGGAAGAGTTGCGCAGCAAGCTCGGCTTGGACATTGAAATCTGGGCCGGCGGTAGCTGCCCCATCATCCACCGCAAAGGCATTGAAGGCGTCACTGCAGTGGCAACTTTGCAGGATATCTCCGCACAAGTTGCACGCTGGCGCAGCCAACATTAAGCCTCGGTGGCGCACCAAGCGTGCTATAGGGTCATCCTATGCGTGCTTCAAAATGTCATATACGGCGGCTAAAATCCGCGAATTGATAACAAGGTGCTGCGATGCTTTATCCTGAATTGTTCAAACAGCTTGAATCTGTCCGTTGGGATATGGACAAAGATATTCCTTGGGCGAGCTTCGATCCCAAGCAATTGTCTGACGAGCAAGCACAGACGATCAAGATGAACGCGATCACCGAATGGGCGGCTCTTCCTGCCACAGAGATGTTCCTGCGTGACAACCGTGATGATTCTGATTTCTCGGCTTTCATGTCGATCTGGTTTTTTGAAGAGCAAAAGCATTCGTTGGTGCTGATGGAATATTTGAAGCGCTTCCGCCCAGATCTCGTGCCTACCGAACAAGAGCTGCACGATATCCGTTTTGAATTTGAGCCCGCCCCTGCGCTTGAAACACTCATGCTGCATTTCTGCGGCGAGATTCGTCTCAATCATTGGTATCGCCGGGCCAGCGAATGGCATACCGAGCCCGTGATCAAGCACATCTACACCACGCTCAGCCAAGACGAGGCCCGCCACGGCGGCGCGTATCTGCGCTACATGAAACGTGCGATTGGAAAATTCGGTGATGAGGCCAAATCAGCGTTTACGAAAGTTGGCGTGCTCATGGCAAGCGCTCGGCGCACCGCCCAAGCTTTGCATCCCACGAATTTGCATGTGAATAAAAACCTGTTTCCACGCGACACCATTCAGAGCCGATTACCCAATCCTGAGTGGCTTGAGCATTGGCTGGATAAGCAAATCAATTTTGATGCAGTGTGGGAAACGAAGGTCGTCGAACGCATTTTGCACAACATGAGCCTGCTGATGGAGCGCAGCTTCGCCACGGCCTCTGAGCTCAATCGCTACCGCAAAGAGCTGTCGCAGAGCTTGGCCGCCAAAGCAGATGGCATTGTGCTCACTGCACCCAACACAGGCACTGCAAAACTAGCCTAAGCACTGATCAAAAAAAGGCCGCCTGCGAGGCGGCCTTTTCAACTAACTCACTTTGCGGCCGCGCAGCTTGCGCCACCAGCCGCCAGCCATACCTTCTTTGAAATCATCCACAAAGGTGAAAACGGCGGGGATCACCAACAACGAGAGAAAGGTGCTGGTGATCAAGCCGCCGATCACGGCCACGCCCATTGGCGAGCGGAAGCTGCCGTCTGCCGCACCCCAGCTCATCGCAATCGGTGTCATGCCCGCGCCCATCGCAATCGTCGTCATGACGATGGGGCGCACACGCTTGTGGCAGGCATCGAGCAGCGCGTCAGTGCGGCTCATCGGTGGCTCAGCAGGCTGAGTTTCAGTGGCGAGTTTGCCGCGTCGCGCTTCAATCGCGTATTCCACCAAGAGAATCGAATTCTTCGTCGCGACACCCATCAGCATGATTAAGCCAATCAGCGATGGCATCGAGAAGCTTTTGTCAGCAACCAGCAAAGCCACAAACGCGCCACCAAGAGAAAGCGGTAATGCCACCAGAATCGTCATCGGGTGCAAGAAATCTTTGAAGAGCAGCACGAGCACGATGTAGATACACAGCACGGCAGTGAGCATGGCCAAACCGAAGCTGGCAAAGAGCTCGCCCATTACCTCAGCATCACCAATCACCACTTGCTTCACACCTGCGGGCAGGTTTTGAATCGCGGGGAGCTTATCAACAGCCGCTGTGACATCGCCTAGGGGCAAACCAGAGAGCTCCACTTCAAATTGCACATTGCGCGCGCGGTTGAAGCGGTCAATCACCGCAGGGCCACCGGAGAGCTCAATCGTCGCTACTTGGCTCAGCATAACAGGGCCGCGTGCGCCGGGCACCATGAGGCGCTCCAAAGCACCGATGTCATCGCGAGCGTCGTCTGAAAGGCGCACGACGATCGGAATCTGCCTTTGCGCCAAGTTGAGTTTGGGCAGCGATGCATCGTAATCACCCACCGTAGCGATTCGCAGGGTCTCACCAATCGCAGCGCTGGTCACGCCTAGATCGGCCATGCGCGCGAAGTCGGGGCGCACGGTCAATTCTGGCCGTACCAAAGAAGCGCTGGAGGCTACCGAACCCAAGCCAGGAATCGTGCGCAAATCCTTCTCTACCGCAGCAGCGGCAGCAGCTAGCGCGAGCGGATCATCGCCCTGCAAAGCCAAGATGTATTTCTCACCTGAGCCGCCCAGGCCAACCTTGCTGCGCACGCCAGGCAATTCTTCCAGTGCTTTACGGATGTTGTTTTCAATGCCCTGCTTACGCGGGCGTGTTCCGCGCTCGGTGAGCAAAATCGTGAGTGTGGCTTTGCGGGCTTCTGCTCCACCACCAGGTGCAAAGGGGTCAGTGCCTGCTGCACCACCGCCAATCGTGGTGTACACCGATTTCACATGCTCCACTTTGCTGATGAGCAAGCGTGCAGCTTCTGCAGCCACTTTTGTTTCGGCAAGCTTGGTGCCTGGCGGCAATTCGATATTCACCTGTGTTTGCGAGTTGTCATCTGGCGGAATGAAGCCTGTGGGCAGCAAAGGAATCAAAGTCAGTGAGCCAATGAAGAATGCAATCGCAGCAATCACCGTGATCAGGCGATGTTTCAAGCACCATCGGCTTACATTCATATACCAAGTCATGAGTTTGCCATCTTTGTGCACATAGCCCCCAGGAACCGGCTTGAGCAAATACGCGGCCATCATAGGCGTGAGCATGCGTGCCACCACCAGAGAGGCAAACACTGCGAGAGCAGCTGTCCAGCCAAATTGCTTGAAGAATTTGCCGACGATGCCACTCATGAAAGCCGTCGGCAAGAACACCGCAATCAACGTAAATGTGATCGCAATCACCGCCACGCCAATCTCATCGGCCGCTTCCATCGCAGCTTGCAGGGGCGTTTTGCCCATGCGCAAATGGCGTACGATATTCTCCACCTCCACAATCGCATCGTCCACCAAAATGCCAATCACCAGCGAGAGCGCTAAGAGCGTCACCACGTTGATTGAAAAGCCTAAATAATTCATGCCGATGAACGCAGGAATCACAGACAGCGGCAGAGCAACAGCCGAGACAAATGTGGCACGCCAATCGCGCAAGAAAAGCAACACCACAATCACAGCCAAAATTGCTCCTTCAGCCAGCAAGGTCAGTGAGGCTCTGTATTCCTCTTCCACGGGGGTTACAAAGTCAAAAGCTTCTGTGAGCTGCATATCAGGGCGGGCCAGTTTGAGCTCTTCCAGGACCTTGCGCACACCGCGGCCTGCATCCACCTCACTCGCGCCTTTGCTACGCGCAATTTCAAAGCCCACGACTTGAACACCGTTTAGCAAAGCGGTGGAGCGCGGCTCGGCAATCGTGTCTTGCACCGTAGCGATTTGATCCAAACGAATTTTTTGACCATTCATACCGATCGACAACTCAATCGCTGCAATTTCTGCAGCAGATTTCACCGTAGCCAGCGTGCGCACAGGCTGCTCGCTGCTGCCGAGATTCGTGCGCCCACCGGCGGTTTCCATTTGTACATCGCGCAACTGGCGCGAAACAGCAGCTGCGCTCACACCCAGCGATTGCATCTTGCCGCTGTCTAAAGCAATACGCACCTCGCGGTTCACGCCACCAACGCGGCTGACCGAGCCCACGCCGGGAACGGCAAGCAAACGGCGTGTGAGCGTGTCGTCGACAAACCAGCTCAAGGCCTCATCATCCATAGAAGGAATGCGAATCGTGTAGGCGAGAACGGGGCCACCTGAGATGTTGACCTTGCTCACAATCGGATCACGCAGATCGGCTGGCAAATCCGCTCGCACTTGGCTTACGGCTGAGCGCGTTTCATCCAGTGCTTCTTGCGTAGATTTTTCGATGCGGAATTCGGCGGTGATCGTCACCACACCGTCTTGTACCTTGGTGTAAATATTCTTCAAGCCCGCCAAAGCAGCAATCGAATTTTCAATCTTTCGCGCCACCTCGGTTTCAAGCTGAGCGGGCGAGGCGCCGGGCAGGCTGGCGCTGATGATGATGTTGGGCACATCCAAATCAGGAAAGTTTTGTACCTTCATGTTTTGATAGCCCAGCGTGCCGGCAAAGCACAGCATTACAAAAAACATGATGGCGGCAATCGGATTGCGTATGCACCAAGCGGAAACGTTCATGGTTGATCCTTCTTTGCTTGGCTACTTATTTCACGACCACGCGCACAGTGTCGCCTTCGGCCAAGAAGGCAGCTCCAGATGCGACAAAACGCTCACCCACCTTCGCGCCCGAGACGATCTCCACAGAATCGCCACTGCGCTTACCGGTTTGCAATTTCACCGCAGAGACTTTGTTATTTGCTTCAATCCGCATCGCATAGGTGAAGCCATCGCGTAGCACCAAGGCTTGCTGCGGCAGGCTCAGTGCAGTTTGCTGACCGAGAGCGAAATCGCCTTTGGCGAACATGCCAGCTTTGATATCGGGATGCTGCGGGATGTCCACATACACCAGAGCATTGCGTGTCACGGGATCGACCGTGGGCGCGATGATGCGCACTTTGCCATTCACCGTTGCACCGCTTGCTGCTGTCACGCTCACAGGTGCGCCTGGCTTGATTTTGGCAATTTCATTGCTAGTTACTTCTGCGCGCCACTCCAAGCGGCCTTGGCGCACCATGCGAAACAGTTCTGCACCCGAGCCCACTACGGCGCCCACGGCGGCATTGCGTGCCGAGATCACGCCGCTATCTGGCGCGGTGAGCACAGCTTGATTGGCGCGCACTTGCGATGCTGCGACGGCTGCCTTCGCGGCTTCCACGCGGGCTTTGGCCGTGGCCTCTGCCGTGTTGAATTGTGCGATTTGCTGTGCGGAGAGTGCGCCGGTGTCTTTGAGCGGCGCTGCGCGCTGCACATCTGCGCTGGCTGCGGCCAAAGAAGCCTGCGCTTCTGCAAGACTGGCCTTGGCTTGCATCAAATCGGCTTGCACTGTCTCTGCAGAGAAGCGCGCGAGCACTTGCCCTTTTTTCACCACATCTCCCACATTCACGCGCACCTCAAGCAAGCGCAGGCCATTGACTTCCGAGCCAATGCTGGCTTCTTGCCAAGCGGCCACGGTGCCATTCGCGCCCAGCTTGATGGCCATCGCGCCGCTGGTGGGGCTCACGCTGCTTACCGTGAGTGCGGCTTTGGGCGCAGCTGCAGGTGCTGGGGTATTCTGAGCCTGCGTTTGAGAGGAAAATAGGCTGATGGCAGGCAAAGATACTGCGCCAAGTGCTATTAAAACAATAGTTAACGTTTTGTTTTTGAAGTTCATGTTTGATCTTTCGAAAGGCGTTATTTGTTGGTTGCGGTGGAAGCAATCGGCGCGTCTTGCGTCCATCCGCCACCTGTGGCGCGGTACAAAGCGACCCATGCGGCGATGCGATCGCGCTCCACAGCGAGTTGGTTTTGCTGCGCGAAGAGGGCGGTGCGGCGCGAGTCTTCCAATTCCACGAGGCTGGCCAGGCCTGCGCGATAGCGCGATTGCGTGGCTGCGAGCGATGCGGCGTAGCCCTCGGCAGCGGCTTTGGTTTGCGTGCCGCGCAGAGCTGCAGCATTGAGCTGCACGAGTGCTGTCTCCACCTCGCTCACGGCTTGGCGTGAGCGAGCTTGCAAGCTGGCTACGGCTTCGTTGTAAGCTGCCACGGCGGCTTCGGCATTGCTGCGCGTCACGTCTTGATTGGTCAGCGGTAAATTCAAAGCAATCGGGCCAATGCCCCAGGTGAGGCCTTCGCTGGTCATGCCCATTTGACGCACGCTGCCCGCGCCGATGCTGCCATTTAAGCTGAGCGATGGATAGCGGCGCGCGTCAGCAGAGCGGATATCCAGCGCGGCGGCAGTGACGGCTTGCTGAGCTGAGGCGATATCCGGGCGCTGGGCGAGCAACTGCGCAGGCACTTGCGTTATTGCGCCTGCTATTGAAAACAGAGCGTTCTGCGCAGATATTTTGCCGGCCAGAGCCTCATTGGCCTTTAATTTCTCGCGCAAACTGGCCTCTGGCATGCCGCTGAGCGATACCAAAGCTTTGATTTGCGCATCGCACTGCGCGCGCGTGGCAGTCAACGATGCGCTGGCATCCAAGCTGCTGGCGCGAGCGAGCTGCGCCGTGGCAGGCGCTGAGAAGCCAGCCTTGGCGGTGAGTTCGGCCAAGCGCGCGGTTTCTTCGCGCGAGGCGGCATCGCGCTGCAACAGCTGAAGCAGATTCTCGCAATAGCGGTAGCCGGTGTAAGCGCTGGCCATCTCTGCGGCTACTGCCACGCGTGCTTCATGCCAGGAGAGCTCTGCGCCGCGTGCGCGCAGCTCAGCGGCGTTGAGCGAGGCTTTGTTCCCGCCCCACAAATCCAGCTCCCAAGAGGCTTGCAGGCCTACAGAGAGGTTTGTGGCAGGTGGCGCTTTGGGCTGCTGCACGCCTCGGCTGCCTTGGGCATTGAGATTCAAGTTGGGCGAGCGTGCATCATCGGCACGCGCCACGCCTGCGCGTGCTTGCGCGATGCGGGTGAGCGCAGCGGCGAGGCTGGCATTGCCAGTTTGCGCGGCGTGCATGAGTTCATCGAATATGGGATCACCGAGCTGCGTCCACCAGTTCACCAGTTGCGCTGAGCTACCGTTGTGAGGAAGCATTGACGCAGTGCCACCTTGCGGCAGGGGCGCTTGCCAAGCAGATGCGGCGCGGATTTGCGCATCGCTTTGCACTTGCGCGGCATCGGGCATTTTCACTGCGCTGCCGCAAGCAGCGAGCAACATCGCCATTGTTATGACGCTTAATTTCAGATTCATTTCTTTGTTCCTTCCGTGTGCCGGCGAAGCTGTTCCGCCTGCACCAAAGCCAGCGCGTACTGCACCAGCCGCTCGCACATCACATCCAGCGCCGCAGGGCTATCCACCAAGCGCGGCCGCACGGCTTGCAGCACCTCGCGCCCCATGTACAAAAACACTGCTTGCGCCACGATGCAAATCGCCAAGCGATGCACATCATCGTCTTCTTCTGTGATTTGCAAATGACGGCACAGCACCTTCACCAAAGCCTGGTGATAGGGCGCGATGCCATGATCGATCTCTTCTTTCCACAAGCCTGTGGGCTCCACCATCTCGCGCATATGCAGCTTGGTGCACTGCTGCACCAGCTCGCCGCGCTTCAAAGGCTCGATAAAGCCGGAATACAGGCCTTGCAAAGCTTGCTCCAGGGATAGCTTGGGATCGTCGAACAATTGAATATCGTCTTGCGGCTGCCCCATCGGCTCTACGAAGGCAGCGCGGTAAATGCCGGCTTTATCCCCAAAGTAATACCGAATCGCAGCCACATTGGCTTGCGCGGCCTCGGCAATCATACGGGTGGAGGTTTTTTCGAAGCCATGTTCGGCAAAGCAGCGCAGAGCCGCATGCAGAAGGCGCTGGCGTGAATCGCTGGATTCGTGCGTTTGCTGAGACAATGGATGAGGGTTTTCGAGCATGGGTAGCGATCATAACCGATTTAATCAAACGATTGATTAAGTTATGTAAAGCCCGTAACTCGGCATGGAAATCAGCCAAGTACCAGCTCATGTATAACTCGCAAATGACCATCGCCATCATCAGCGCCTTGCCCGAAGAGCAAACGGGCCTCGTTCAGTTGCTCTCAAATCATGAGCGGCTCCCGCAGATTCCACACCGGCTAGAGCTTGGATTCGTCCATCAAAAGCCCGTCATTTTGGCCTTGGCAGGGGTTGGCAAAGTCGCCGCCGCCACGACGGCCACTATGCTGATCGAGCGCCACAAGGTGCGGCGGATGGTGTTTACGGGCGTAGCAGGCGCAGTGGCCGCTCACATCAACGTCGGTGATGTGGTCGTCGGCAGCCAATACCTGCAACACGACATGGATGCCTCGCCACTCTTTCCGCGCTTTGAAATCCCATACACCGGAGTCAGCCGTTTCCAAGCAGATACTTCATTAATTGCTATGCTTTTGGAAGCGCTCCGCGCAATCGATATGCGGGCTAACAGCTCAAAACCTTTTAAAATTCATGAGGGACTGATCATTAGCGGCGATCGCTTCGTCAGCAGCGCAGCCGAAGTGCAGGCCTTGAGAGAGGCCTTGCCCGATGCCTTATGCGTTGAAATGGAAGGCGCAGCGATTGCGCAGGTCTGCCACGATTACCATGTTCCCTTTGCAGCTGTGCGCAGCATCTCCGACAAAGCCGATGACAACGCCCATGTCGATTTTCCGAAGTTTGTGAACGAGATCGCTGGGCCACTGGCCGTGAAGTTGGTGAGCGAATTGATGAGAAGGCTTTAAGCCAAATTGAGGCCAAGCAGAAACGCCACTCCGCCTTCCGTATTCACGGCGCTTGCCGTGCCGCCCATCTTGCCCATATAGCTTTTCACCACAAACAAGCCCTGCCCACGGTGGCTGCTGTCATCTGCGGCGGTTTTGTTGCTGGAGACACCATAGTCAAATATGCTGGGCAGCAGTTGCGCATCAATCGGCTCGCCGATGTTGTGAATTTTCACCATCGCTTGGGTAGCATCAAAAGTGACGCTGATCCTGATCGGTGTGCCCGGCTGGCGATGGCGCTTCGCGTTGCTCAAAATATGCGTCACCACATCTTCCAAAGCAAACTCATCGGCTTTCACCATGAGCGTGGTCATCTGCGCTGAGCGTTCATACACCACCTGCTCAATCCCCGCGAAATGTGCGTTGCCGGCGATTTCAGCTAGGAAGGCATCCAAATCCAACGCCCCCGCAGCCACGTCAGCCTTGGCAATCGCCTCGCTTGGCGAAGCTTGGCCATAGAGCACTTTCACCGCCTGCTGCATACGCTGCACATAGCGATGACTCGCATCATCGTCTTTGCCATGCAACACCATCAGCGATTGCAGCGGCGACATGATCTCGTGCCCCACGGCATGCCACATCTGGCGCTCCTCCTGGGCGCGCACATGCTCACGCGAGATATCGTCTTTCACGCGCTGCATCAGATCAGATAAACCGCCCGCCAAAATGCCCAGCTCATCTTTGCCGCGCAAATCGCTCACATCCATCGCAGCCAAGCGGTTCTCCAGCTCAGGCGCATTCACGTTGTAAGACACGGCGGCAGCGCGCTTGGCTAGCTGCGTGACGCGGCGAATGAGGCCAATCTCAATCAAGCCCCACGCCAGCGCGATCGCCGCCAGCATCGCGCCCACCAGCCAGAGCATGCGCGTGGCCACGATGCTGATGCTGCGCTCCACAGCGCGCACATCACCCGTGAGCATCGCTTCAAAGCTGCCCACGGGCGTATTGATCGTGTCCACCGCTTTGAGCGGCGGCACCTGCGTATCCACCGGCAGCAGGCTCACGATGCGGCGCACCCACGGCGAGATTTGCTCCGGCGTTTCCGACTGATTGCGGAGCACTTGTGGCGGAGCGCTCTGATTGCGCCCAGACAGGCGCTTGAGTTGCAAAGTCTCGCCCGGCAGCAGGCTTTGCGAAAGATCAGCCAAACCGCTGGGCGCAGCCTCACGCGGCGAAGCGCTGTCAAACACCCTGCCCGCTGCACTCACCACTTGCATGCTCACCCGAATCTCGTTCAAATCTGCCGGCGGCCACACCACTTGCGGCTTGCGCCAAATTGCCTCGCGCAGTGCCTCGGCGGGCAAGCGAATCGAGAAAAAGGCGCGGCGAGGGCAGTCTGCCTGCGTGTTCGCAGCATCCGCACACGTGCTGCTTTGCCATACCCAGCCACGAAACTCGCGAATAGGGCGCGATTCGCGGATGAGCTGATTGCCTTGGTTCTCGGTATCCACCTCAAGGAAGCCTGCCCAGCGTCCAACCAGCGCGTTGCTTGCCACAGCATCGCGCTCCTGCAACTCCAGCGGCGCAATCCAAGTCGTGGTGTTGCCGCGCAGGCTCAGGCTCACTTTGGCGCGGTGGATGCTTTGCAAATCCAACTGACCTTTTTCGCGGCCTTGCAAGCCGGCGCTGTTGAAGCTGCCGGCGAGATAGACGAAGCCGCCTGCATAGGGATTATTGCCAATTGCGGCACACACGCTCGATCCGCCTTGCAGCTGCACCGCGCAGCCCGCGCTTTCAATCGCTTGCTGCGCTTTGAACGGATCGTCAAAATCCAAAGCACCGAAAGGCAGGAGTAGAGGGACAAGCCCTGAGCCAGTGTCGGCCGAGTTGTGCTGCGGATTGAGCAGCGCTAATTGCCCCGCAGGATGGCGCAGCCGCGCCAAGATTTCTGATTGCGTTTTCTTAAAACTGGCTTGGTAGCTTTGGTAACTGCGCTCTTTCTCGTCTTGCAACACAGCCAAGGCCAAACCAAGCGTGGCGGCAATCAGCAACACAAACACCGCGCGGAAAAACAAACGGCGGCGGAAGAAGGCCAGCCCCAAGCGGGGCATCTCTAGCTTCGGTAAATCGATACCCGGAACTCTCATGCCGAACCACCGTGAGGGCGAATTGGTTTTGCGTGCATCCAGCGAAAGCCGCGCATCGGGATGTTCTCAATGCCTGCGAAATCTTCGTCCACCTCTTTGAACGCCTCACGAATCGTGCTCACATGCTTGCGCACATTGTCTCGGCTGCGCCCGCTTTTCACCACATCAAACAGCTCTTCATAGCTCACCACTTCTCCAGCTCTCTGATGTAACGTGGCCAAGATGCGCTGCGCCGTGAGCGGCAAATTCACGCGCTGGCCGCGCCAAGTAGGCGTGCGCTGCCACAGGGGATCGAGGCTCAGATCGTCTGCGCTCTTTGCAGGCGCTACTGAATTCGTAGCTGCTTGCGCAGGAGAATTGCGGGCTGCACGCAGTATTTCTAGAAAAGTCTCAATGAAATCGCGTTCTTCAAAGGTCGTCTTCTGCAAATAATCCCAAGCATCCAGCGCCTTCATGATGCTGCGGTAAATCGCAGCGGGCATCGCCGAGATCACGAGCACCGGCGTGCCAGGGCGCAGCTTGTTGATCGTGTTGATCAGCGCCACGCCAGCATTTCTCTCATGACCAAGCTCGATATCGAGCAACACCACATCGTAGCGCTCTCTCGTTATCGCGGCTTCTGCATCGTCGCGGTTAAACCAAGTGTCAATCTGAATATCAGGCCGCGCGGCGCGAATCCACGCAGCAAGCTGGGCGCTGGTGGGCTGATCATCTTCGATCAAGGCGATTTTTGGTTGGGTAGACATGCCGCCATTATGAAAGCTATTGATGCGGCAATGAAGGTGTGAGCTGTTGCGCTCTGTGCATGGCTTGGGGAGGCAGCCCGTGTAATGTGGCTTTGCGTCTGGCTCCATGTCCTCCGGCGGGCATTGGCATCGTCTCCTCCGGTGCGCTTATCTCCCGCCTCCCCCTTTACTTGCGCCAGACACAAAGCCACATCACACGGGCATGGGCATCGCTAACGCACCCACATGCTCGATTTGCGACAAGATCGCCAGAGCACCCGGGGCGGATGGCGTAAGTAAAGGGGGAGGCGGCGCATTCAGCTTACCGAAGACAAACCAAACCTTGATACCGCCGGAGGACATGGAGCCATCCGCCCCGGGTGCTCTGGCGAGCGTTTTAGCCAAACAAAGAACATACGAAAAGGGTTGTTTAACCCTTTATCGCCGCCCCAATAACTACAGCCAAGCCCCGGAAGAAATCTTCCGCGCTCGGAGGTTTTTGGCAGCGAATGGGAAGTTTTCCGCCCTGCGCTGGCATTGTTGCTTCCGGGCGTTTTGAGAAGAATTGAGTCCATCAACAACCCGGGATTCATTCCCACATTTTCAGGAGCTTCTCATGATCAATTCCCTCAAAAACATTCTCGCAAACGTGACCCTTGCTGCTCGCAACAGTTTCGGCAAGAAACAGCAAGACCCGCAAGAGACGATGTTTGCCGATGAGTCTTACACACTGGGCGAATCCCGCTCTTTCATGCCCTCTCGCCGCACCATGATCGCTACAGCCGTTGTGCTCTCGATGGCCGCTGGTGCTTACTTCATCGTCAAGCATCCTCCTGTGCAAACCATCAATGCTGGCCAAGCCGGCTTGCGCATGAACCAGCTCACGGGCGCAGTCAGCGAAATGGGCGAGGGCAATGCGTGGGTGATCCCTGGCCTGCACAGCTTGCGCGTGCTGCCATTGCGCGATCAGAGCTATCGTGCAGAGAGCATGGCTAAAGCCAATGGCTCTGCGCCTGTGCAGTCGGTCGAAGGCTTGTCGCTCGGTATTGATCTGATGGTGCGCTATGCGGTGGATCCCAGCAAAGTGAGCAATGTGGCCGCACGCACTCAGCAGGATATGGGCAGCGAATTGGTAGATCCTGCTGTACAAGGCGTGGCTTACAAAACCTTTGCCCGCTACACCGTGCGTGAAATTTTCTCCAGCAAGCGTGTGGAAATTCAGCAAGCGATTGAAGCCGAGCTGAAAACAAGATTAGCCCAAGAAGGCTTGATCTTGCGCAGCGTGCAAGTGGGCAAAGTGGATTTGCCTGCCGATTACAGCCGCCGCATGGAGACACTGCTGGCTGAGGAACTGGCAACCGAGAAGATGCGCTACACCTTGGTGCTCAAAGAAAAGCAAGTGAAAGAAACCGAGTTGGAGGCACAGGCTGAGAAAGTACGCAGCGAAACGCAGGCGCAGGCCGCGGGCAATGTGCAAATCATCGCGGCCAAAGCGCAAGAAGAGGCGATGAAGCATGTATTGCCTTTCAAGCAGCGCCAAATTGAGCAGCGCAAGCTGGAAGCCGAAGCCGAGAAGCAATCACGCATCCGCACCGCAGAAGGCAGCGCCGAAGCGCGCCGCATTGAAGCCGATGGCGAAGCCAAAGCCCGCCAGCGCTTGGCCGAAGCAGAAGCCTTCCGTGTGCAAAAAGTGGGCATGGCAGGCGCGGAGCAAATGGCACGCGAAGGCGCTTTGCTCACCCGCCATCCGCTGCTGATTCAGAAAGCGATGGCTGACAAGCTCTCCGACAAAGTGCAAGTGATCATCGCGCCAACGCCTTCTGACGGCAGCTTCATTGGCGCAGCACTGCTGGGCACACAGAAAACCGCCGCACCAGAGCAAAGCGCCCAAGCGCCAGCCGAGCAAGAAAGCAAAGACCAGTAAATCCAGCTCCCCTTCACCCACATCTTTAGAGAAACATCATGAAAACCCTCACCCTCAGCACCGCCGGTCTCGCCATCGCTTCTGCAGCAGCTCTGACCTTTGTCAGCAATCCCGTTCAAGCCCAGTCAGCAAGCATCTCTCACGCTCTGATCGTGCAAGACAACGTGGCCTTGCGCGCAGCCCCGCGCGACAGCGCCAATGCACAAGCCCAGCTCTGGCAAGGCGAGCTGGTGGAGCTGCGCGGCGAGCGCGTGGACTATGTGCAGGTGTGGGATCACAAGCGTGAGCGTGGCGGCTTTGTGCGCGCCAGCCAATTGCGCCGCGTGTCGTTTGCGCCAACAGATGCGGATGGCTTGCTCAGCGTCTTGCGCTTCGTGAAAGACACGCCCGGCAGCGAAGGCCTGGCCTTCGGCTATAGCGCGGCTTGGCTCAAAGCAGCTTCTGCGTCTCAAGTCAACAGCACGCAGGGCGCAGAAGTGCTTGATGCCATCGGCACAGCCGCCGAGCGCTTGGCGCGCCACGCTTCAAGCAGCGGTATGAGCAAAGCGCAGCAAGAAGCCGCCTCAGCCCAGCTCGATGCCGCGCAGCGCTACGGCATCCGCTTCGAAAGCTTCGCGCAAGACGGCATGGATGCCAAGATGACGGTCTGCTACGACGGTGAAGTGTTTGCCCGCCTGCTGGCCATGCCTGCCGCCACGGCTGAACAACGCGCTCGCGCAGTGTTGGCGCTCACCCGCAGCGATTGCGAAGACCCTGCGTTGGCTTTGAAAAAGCCACTTGAGCACAGCAAAAACCAAGAATGGCGCGCCAGCGTGATCGATAAAGCCGAAACCCAAGGCTTGCCCGCCTATGTGGCCAACAAAGTGCAAATGCGCCGCGCCAGCCTCTGGAGCAGCGTCGCTTATGACCGCGCTCGCAGCGGCAAAGCCACGGCTGCCCAAGCGGCGCAGCGCTCGCTTGATGCACTGGGCGCTATCAACAAAACCGAGCTGCCAGAAGAAGACATGGCCGCTTTCAACGATGCGGTGATGCGCGTGAATGCTTCGCGCTGGGCGGCAGTGGAAATCACCACGCACAACACGCATCCAGCCATCGTCACCACCGCCGGCAGCACGCCGGGCGAAACCTGCGTCAGCATGATCCTCGGCCACGCCACCGTGGCCAAGCGCTGCACCTACGGCGTGGTGTGGAATGCGTCTTTCTCGCTCAACCGCGAAGCCACTGCCGCCACCCTAGCCGTGCAGCCGCAAAACGGCTGGCGCGAGATGTGGGTCTTCCGCAAGCAAGGCGGGCAGTGGAGCATCGATGTGCTCGTGCCCGCAGCAGTCCATCCAGAAGTGGGCTATGTAGAGCTCGCCGGCTGGGTGCCTGGTGGCCAGCAGATGCTCGTGGCTCGCGAAGCACGCGGCGAAGGCAAATACAAGCGCAGCTATGAAGTGATGGATCTGCCCACGCTCACCACGCAACGCCAAGCCAGTGACCCCAGCATCCTCGGCGCATTCCAGCGTTGGCAGCAGCCGGCTTGGAAGCAGCTGAGCGTCAGTTTGCGCTAGTATTTACAGCAATTTAGCCAGTTCGCCGGCATAGAATATGCGCGGAATGCTACCAAATAAATAGCAATCAATTTATCCCAAAGCCGCCTCAATGTCTTTCACCAGACTCTGAGGCGTGTCTTGTGGGGCGTAACGTTTGATCACTTGGCCGTCTTTGCCGACCAAGAATTTGGTGAAATTCCATTTAATGGCTTTGCTGCCGAGCAGCCCGGGGGCTTCTTCGCTGAGCCATTTGTAGAGAGGCGCAGCATCTTCACCGTTTACATCGATTTTCCCCATCAGCGGGAAGCTCACGCCGAAATTCATCTCGCAAAACGAGGCGATTTCTTCTTCGTTGCCGGATTCTTGCGCGCCGAATTGATTGCAGGGGAATCCCAAGACGACGAGGCCCTTGCTCGCGTATTCCTCGTGCAAGGCTTGCAAACCCTTATATTGCGGCGTGAAGCCGCAGCTGCTGGCTGTGTTCACTATTAACAACGGTTTACCGACATATTTCTTCAAACTGACTTTCTTTCCATGAATATCTAGGGCGTCGAAGTTGTAGGCGGTGGTAGGTGCTGGCATGATGATTTCGTCTTGTTGGTTTGCTTGAGTTAAGCAGGTTGACATGGATTGTGGCTGGGCAAGTAGCCCGTTGTCAAAAGCTATTTAGCTTGGACAAACCCTAGGCAAAGTCACGAAGTTTCTATAAAATAAAGGCATACTAATTCATTAACTCTTTGGCTCAAAGCCATGATTTTTATGAATATTTTTCTTTTAAAGCATGCGCTATCTCGGATCTTAAAGATCACAGGAGTTCAGTCATGAGTCAAGCTCATCGTATCGTCTTAGTGGGTTTCTCCTCGTTTGAGAAAGTCACGTTCGAATCGTTTTTCCGCTTGGCTGCGCGTCGTCCACCGGGCTATGTCTTGGTGGAAGATCCTGAGCAAGCGCATCTTGCCGTGGTCAATGCAGATGATGCAGCGGTGCTGCGTCAATGCATTGCGAAGAAACCCGCAGCGCATGTGCTGTTGATTGGTGCACAAGATGGTGGCACAGGCTGGATGCTTCAGCGCCGCCCTCTGAATTTGATGAAGGTCTTGGCCACGGTTGAAAGCCTGCTCGCACCATCTATGGCAGCCACTGTGCCCGCCGATCTCACGGCGATGCGATCTGCAGCCGCCTTGCCTGCAGCAGCGCCAGCCAAGCAGATGGCGCCCCGCGCAGCCCCTGCAGCCCCTGCATCCCCTGCACTTGAGGCGCGTGCGCCTGCGGCGGCTCATGCTGCACCTACACAGCGCAGTCAAGGCAGCAACGCTGGTGTGGTGGACTCTAAAATGCGTCGCTCTGTCCGCACCGGTGCTGGCAATCTGCCTCGGTTTGAATCCTCACGTGCGATGGAGGGATTGGCTGGGATTGGAGCAACTCGCCCCACGCCTGCCGATAGCGCTCTGGATCTAGATCATATTTTGGTGGTGGATGACAGCGATATTGCTTTGAAATTCATGCGCAATCGCCTCTCTCGCTTCGGCTTCCATGCGGATCTGGTCAACTCCGGAGAAGAGGCCTTGGGCAAGATGAATACGCGCCCTTACAAATTCGTTTTCCTAGATGTGATGATGGAGGGCCTGGATGGCTATCAGACCTGCCGCGCCATCAAGCAGCGAAAATATTCGGACGGTAAGCCACCCGTGGTTGTGATGCTGACCAGCCGTGGCGGCACGATCGACAAAATTCGTGGCACGCTGGCTGGTTGCGATGCTTATCTGACCAAACCATTGAACGAACGCGATTTGATTGCCGTGTTGGCCAAGCATGATCGCAATGTGGCACGCGGCTTCCAGCAAACCAATTTCGGCGGTAACAGTTCCTCGGGTTTTGCAAAACCGGCAGGAGGCTGAGTATCGAGCCGTGCTGTTGCATTTGACATATTTGTAGCGCGCGCAGTTTCATCCATATTGATCGTGCAAAATAGGTTGTATTGGAGTAAAAGTTATGAAAAAAGTCTTGGTGGTGGATGATGCGCCGGTGGATTCACAGAATTTGCAACGCATATTCGCGGATGCTGGCTGGGTGATTGTGACGGCCTCGTCAGGCGCAGAAGCCGTGAGTAAAGCAAAGGCAGAAGTGCCCGATCTGATCATGATGGACGTGAACATGCCGGGCTTGGATGGTTTTTCTGCCACGCGCCAGCTGATGCAAGATCCTACAACCAAAGGTATTCCGGTGGTGTTTGTCACTTCTAAAGACCAAAAGGCAGATCGCGTTTTCGCGCAAATGCTGGGCGCCAAAGGTTACGTCACCAAGCCCTACACGGCCGATCAAATCTTAGGCACGATTTGATTTTTCTAACGTATCTCCTTTGAAGCTCGCACAAGGCATCCTCTGTGGCTCCTGGGCGCTAGCATTTCCCTTTGACTGGGCGCGCCAGATCGTCGACTCCTTCGAGCTCAGCCCTATCCCTAAAGCGCCGATTTGGTTGCTCGGAGGGGCGAACGTCGATGGCAATATCGTCCCCGTGATTGATTTGCGGGTGTATCTGGGCGACAGCACAGCTTCCAAGACGCAGCATCAGCGCCTCTTGATCGGCGGGTTGTCTGCCACGCAAAGCAGTGCCGATACCACGGGCGATGCGATTGCTATTGCATTTGAGGGCTTGCCTCAGCAACTAGGGTATGAGCCGCAAACACTCACTTATGCCGATGTGCTGCCCGCGCGCTTGCGCGAGTTGTGCGTTGGCGTTGGTAAAAATGCTGCGGGTCATGAATTTCTTGAAATCGATGCGGAGCGTTTGCTCGCTGCTTTAAGCGACGAGTTAAGCCGAGCATGAAAACTTTCTCTTTTGAGACACACTGTGCCACGAGGCACGAGGAGCCTACGACATGAATATTCGGCAAAAAATGCTCATCGGCGCAGGCCTGCTGACGCTGATTCCCGTGGTGATCACCTCCGCGCTGCTCTGGCAAGGTGCATCCTCACTCGCCGATGATGCGCTCGAGACGCGTACAAAGAATCAACTTAATTCTTTGCGTGACACCAAGCGTCAGCAGCTGACGGATGAAATCAACACACGTGTGCGAAGCTTGCAAGTTTTGGCTGCACAGCGATCTACCGTCGAAGCCATGCGCGCCCTCAAGCCTGCCTTTGCAAGTGCTGCCAAAGATCGGGGCGGTGATACCGCCGTTAGTGCAGCAGAGGTCACAAAATATGTGCAAGAGCAGTTTGCCCCTGAATATGTCAAGCGCAACGCAGGCTCTGCCCCAGATTTGAGTAAATTTATCGCGGCGGTAGATCCCAATGGCTTGGCTTTGCAAAGCGAATACATCGCACGCAATCCTAACCCCTTGGGTCAGAAAGAACGCTTAACCAAGGGTGAGGCAGCTGGCGCTTACAGCCAAGCCCACGCTCAATTTCACCCTGGTTTTGAACGCGCACAAAAACTCTCCGAGTATTACGACATCTTTTTGATCGACATCGAAACGGATACCGTGATCTACACTGTGTTCAAGGAGTTGGATTTCGGCACATCCTTGACCAAGGGCATTGCATCAGGCACGAAGCTTGCCGAGGCCTACGGCAAGGTCAAGCAAGCGGCTAACCGCGATGCCGTTTTTCTCTCAGATTTCGCACCTTATTTGGCCTCTTACGACGACCAGGCGGCATTTGCTGCTGCTCCCATATTTGATGGTGATCGGCAAATCGGCGTGATCGCGATGCAGTATCCGATCGACAAGCTCACTGATGTGATGAGTTCTGGCAAAACCTGGGAAAAAATTGGCTTGGGTAAAACGGGTGACATGTTTTTGGTTGGCCAAGACAAACTACTTCGCACCAATTCACGCTACTTGGTAGAAAACAAGCAAGCCTTCGCTGATTTGTTGGGCAGCAAGCTCAGCGCCAATCAGAAGGCGAGTATGCTGAAGAAAGAAACCACCATCGGTCTCGTCACCATTGATTCCGACGCGACGCGCCCGGCCTTGGCCGGGCAAGAGGGCTTCATTGATTTTGTGGACTACCGAGGCATCAAATCTGCAGGCTCTTATGGCCCTTTGAAAGTGCAAGGTCTGAACTGGGGCTTGGTGGCCAAGATCGATGAGGCTGAAGCCGATGAATCGATCAATGAAATTAACCGAGGCTCTCTGATTCGTGCTTTGGCCATTGCCGTCGGCGTGATTTTGTTTGCTGGCTTGGCAGTAACGGTATTCTTGCGTCAACTGCTCAAGCCGATTCAAACGCTCTCCGAGACCGTGCAAAAAGTAGCCGCTGGCCAAACCAACGCGCGCAGTCAGTTAGTGCAGCAAGACGAGATCGGCGATCTGGGGCGTGCATTTGACGGATTGCTCGATGACCGTATTGCAGCGCTGGAGAAAGCTTCTAAAGAAAACGAAACGCTCAACAACTCGGTGATTGATTTGTTGCAAGCTGTGTTCCAGCTCTCCAACCGAGATTTGACAGCGCGAGCTCCGGTGACGGAAGACATTATCGGTACGGTGTCGTCTTCCATCAACCAGTTCTCCGACGAGACGGCACGCACGCTGGCAGAAGTGCAAAAAATTGCGCAGCAAGTGGCGATGACATCTGAATCCGTACGGGTGCAATCGGTGATGGTGGAAGAGACGGCGCGTGCAGAACGAGAGGCGCTTGATGCGATGTCGGACAACTTGAGTCAAACGACCTCTCAGCTCGCTCAGGTGGCGCAGCTGTCCGAGCAATCGAACAAAGCCGCCGGTTTGGCTGCTGACGCAACGCAGAACGCGCTGGCCGCGGTGCAGGGCACAGTACAAGGTATGGATCAGCTGCGCGAATCCATCTCTGACATGGAAAAGCGCTTCAAGCGATTGGGCGAGCGTTCACAAGAGATTTCTACCGCTGTGCAGCTGATCAATGCGATCTCGGAGCGCACACACGTGCTGGCTTTGAATGCATCCATGCAAGCAGCCACAGCTGGCGAAGCCGGGCGCGGCTTTGCGGTGGTGGCGGAAGAGGTGCAGCGCTTGTCGGATAGCTCTCGCCAAGCTACCGCTACGATCTCCCAGCTGGTGGGCAATATTCAAGCTGAGACCAATGAAACACTGTTCACCGTGAACCGCTTGATTGGCGATGTGGTGCGCCAAACCGATCTGGCGCAACGCGCCGGTGTGCAGATGAATCAAACCCAGGAAACCACGCAGCAGCTGGTGAATTTGGTGCGTCAGATTGCGCAGTTCTCCGAGCAGCAAGCCCAGCTTGCTTCCAATCTGCAGCAATCTGTGCTGGACATCAACGCAGGTACTGAGCAAACCTCGACTGCGATTGCCGAGCAAACCGCGTCGACGCAATCGCTGGCTGATTCATCGCGCCAGCTCACAGCGGCGGTGGGTCAGTTCAAGCTGGCTTGATCCATCACACTGCCAAAGCCAAGATGAACATCAACGATCTGCTGAGCCTGTTGCACGAAGAGTTCGCACTCGACGTGCCCATGGCCATGCAGGCGGCACTGGATGCAGCTGCCCAGCCTGAGGAGGCCGCTCAGCTGCTAGAGCCCGTGGTGGGCTACATCGAGCGTTCTATGCAGGCCAGTGCTTTGGTGAGTTTGCACGGTTGGGGCAACTATTTGTCTCAGGTCTCGCAATTCGCTCAATTGCAAATGATGGCGCCAGATAGCGCCAGCCTGCAATGGTTGGCGAGTTGGACGGCGCCTGCGCTGGCTTACCTAGAGTCTCCTGCGAAGAAGCATACTGCGCAAGCCATCATCGATTACCTCAAAGCCTGCCCGCAGGCCACAGATGACGCTGCGCTGGCGCTTTTGCATGAGCAGCTGCTCGTGCCGCCTGCGCTCAGCAGTGAAGAGGCAGCTGCGGCTGAAGCTGTGGTGGAAGATGCCACGCTTGAAGATGTGAGTTTGCAAACTGATGATGTGGATGGCGGTTTACTCTCAGCCATGCTGCAAGATGCGCCCGAGCAGCTTGAGCGCTTGATGGGCTATTTGGATGAGCTGGCCGCTGGCCGCGCGGATGCTGCGCGCTTGACAGAAGCGCAGCGCATCGCTCACACCTTCAAAGGCTCGGGCAACATCATTGGCTTGCCCGGCATTGGCCGCATCTCGCATCGGCTAGAAGACGTGATGGAGTGGACGCTGGAGCAAACCCAAGCTGGCGAGCCGAGTAACGCTGCCGCTGTGCGCGATATGCGCCATGCGGTAGAGATCTTGCAGCATATGGTGGCACATTTGCAAGGCGAAGAAGCGCCGCCCGCTGGCGCGCAAGAATGTTTGCAGCGCTTGATTGATTGGGTCAATTGGATTCGTCAAGAGACAGCAGCGACACAATCGCCCGAGCCCTTGTCTGCCATGGGTGTAGCGCAAGATGCTATGAATAACATAGCTGCTAGCACAGAAAATATGCCGGCAGCAGCGCAAACTGGCCCTCAAACAGAAATACAACCTACCGAGGAGCAGATGCTGCGCGTGGGCGTGAATCGCTTGAGCCGTGTGCTACGCCGCGCCACGCAATCCATCGTTGCCTCGCAGCGCGTGGGTCAACTGGTGCGCACTGCCAATGATCGGCTCGCTGCGATTGAAGTGAGCCATGCCGAGCTGACTCGCCGCTTGCGTGAGCTGGAGCAAACGGTGGATAAACAAGTCGTGCAGCTGCGCGGCCAAAAAGAATTGGGCGAGAGCATTGATCCACTGGAGATGGATCGCTACGACGCGCTTTATTCCCTCTCGCGCTTCGTGACTGAGGCTGTGCAAGATGAGTTAGAGCTGGCGCGAGACGCGCGCAATCAAGTGGCTCTAGCGCAGCAAATTCTGCGCGATGAAGATCAGCTGCAGCGCCAGCAGCACCGTGATTTGCTGGGCGCTCGCCTCGTGCCCGTGAAGAGCATCTTGCCGCGCTTAAAACGCAATGTGGCGCAAACGGCAGCGTCCACTGGCAAACAAGCGCAGCTCATCGTTGAAGGCGATGCCACCACGCTGGATGCCGATGTGCTCACACGGCTGACCGAGCCGCTGCTGCATTTGCTGCGCAACGCGGTAGATCACGGCTTGGAATCGCCCGATGAGCGCAGCATGCTGGGCAAGAGCGAGATGGGCACGATCACGCTGAGTTTTCGTCGCGTGGGCCAAGATGTGGAGCTGGTCTGCGCCGATGATGGCCGAGGCCTTGATTTGCCCACGATCTACGATAAAGCGGTGGAATATGGCTTGATTGAGCGTGGTGCAAAGCTCTCTGAAGACGAGATGCGCCGCCTGATTTTGCGCCCAGGTTTTTCCACCAAAGGCGAAGTGACCGAAGTCTCTGGCCGCGGCGTGGGCATGGATATCGTGAACGATCGCGTGGCGGGCCTGAAGGGGCGACTAGATATCACCAGTCAGCCGTATGCGGGATCACGCTTTATTGTTCGTGTGCCTGTTTCTAGCGGAGCAGTGCAAGCGCTGATCGTGCAATGTGCGCAAGAAGAAGTGGCCTTGCCATCCGATCAAGTGGTGCAGGCGCTGGCTGCCGATGAGGTCAAGATCATCGAAGGGGCGACGCCTGTTTTGCGTCACTTGGAGCAAGACTATCCCGTTTATGCGCTGGGCGAGTGGCTGGGCTTTGACGACGCTGGCGCATCTCTTGCGGGTAAGCCAGCCGTGCTGTGTCGAGGCGCAACGCAGACTGTCGCCGTCGTAGCCGATGCTGTGGTCGATGCGCGCGAGCTGATTTTGCAAGATGTAGGGCGATTGACTCGGCGTATTGCAGGCGTTGTGGGCGGCGCGCTGCGCAACGATGGCCGCCCGATGTTTTTGCTTGATATTGCTGCGCTGGAGCGAGCTGCCCAATCCACGAGGTTCTCTGGCTCTTCGCTGGCCTTGCGTCGTCGGATGGCTGTTCAGCGCACGCGTATCTTGGTGGTGGATGATGCGCTCTCGGTGCGCCGCTCGATGGAGCAGCTGCTGGAAGACGCGGGCTATGAAGTCTTCTCTGCCTCAGATGGCTTCTTAGCTTTGGAGGCTGTGCGCACCAAAGTGCCTGCTATTGTGCTGACAGATTTGGAAATGCCCAACCTGAATGGTTTGGAGCTCACCAAGCGTTTGCGCGAGTTACCGCAATTCATGGGCACCCCTATTGTGATGATCACATCGCGTGCGAGCGACAAACACCGTGATATGGCCGAGGAAGCGGGTGTGGATTTGTATCTCACCAAGCCCTATACCGATGCGGCCTTGATTGAGCACGTTAAGCGCCTGACTTCTCAGGATGCCTCTGCCCTCTTGGTTTAGCCAGCTTGGCTGTGTCAGCCTAAAATCAGGGTATGAGCATGACGCCTGACCAAGCCAGTAAAGCCATCCAACTAGCACTGGACACTCTTGATATTGAAGCCGCAGCAGTCACGGAGCTGCGCACACGTTTGGCTATTGAAGCGTCGGCAGCGCAGGCCTTCGCACAAGCCATAGAAATGATCATGGCAACCAGAGGCCGCGTTGTCGTGATGGGCATGGGCAAGAGTGGACATGTGGGGCGCAAGATCGCTGCCACGCTTGCTTCTACGGGCACTGCGGCGATGTTTGTGCATCCAGCTGAAGCCAGTCACGGCGATTTGGGCATGGTCAAAGTGATTGATTCGATTTTGGCGATTTCTAATTCTGGCGAATCCGAAGAGCTCTCTGCCATCCTGCCCTTCATCAAGCGCATGGGAGCACCTCTGATCGCCATGACGGGCGGCTTGCAATCCACACTCGCCAAGCATGCCGATGTGGTGCTCGATAGCTCGGTCACGAAAGAAGCTTGCCCCCTGAATCTCGCTCCTACAGCCAGCACCACAGCCCAATTGGCTTTAGGCGATGCTTTGGCCATGGCTTTGCTCGATGCGCGTGGCTTCAAAGCGGAAGATTTTGCGCGCTCACATCCAGGCGGCAGCCTCGGGCGCAAATTGCTCATGCATGTACGAGATTTGATGCGCACGGGAGCGGATGTTCCCCGTGTTCAAACGGCTACCAATTTCTCGGACTTGATGCGCGAGATGAGCCACAAAGGTTTGGGCGCATCGGCCATTGTGGATACGGCGGGCCATGTGATGGGCATTTTTACCGATGGTGATTTGCGCCGCTTGATCGAGCGCGGCGTGGATTTGCGCGAGCTCACTGCTGGCGAGGTGATGCATAAAGGCAGCCTCACGATCTCGCCCGATGCTTTGGCTGTGGATGCGGCTGAGCTCATGGAGCAGCATCGCATCACGAGCGTGCTTGTCACTGATGCGCAAGGTCTGCTCGTGGGTGCGCTCAACTCCAACGATTTGATGCGCGCCAAAGTGATTTGATCGTGTTTGCCAAGCCATTGAACACACTTTATTTTGATGTAGGGCAGCAAGCATGAACACGTCACCTGTCGTCCGCAAGCTTCTTGGCAGTATCACGATGTATCTACCCATGGCACTCATGGGCTTGCTCGCTTTGGGCAGCTGGTGGCTGGCTCGCAATACGCCGGGTGTAGCTGCTGCTCCGGTTGAGAAGCAAGTTAGAAGCGATCCAGATTACTTTCTCACGCAGTTTTCAGTGAAGAATTTTGATCCACAAGGCGCACTGATGAGTGAAGTGCTGGGTAGCAAGGCCAAGCATTTTCCAGCCACTGATATCCTCGAAGTGGATGATGCGCGTTTTCGCTCTTTGCGTGGCAAGCTCAGCACAACGGGTAGCGGAGATCGCGCATTCAGCAACGGCGATGGCTCTGAAGTACAGCTGGTGGGTAATGCGGTGGTGGTACGTTCCGCTGGCAAAGATGAGCAGGGCAGAGAAATTCCACGTGTTGAGTTCCGTGGTGATTTTTTGCATGCATTTGTGCGCACAGAAGAATTGAAATCCCACAAGCCCGTCACCGTTTTACGCGGCTCAGATCAATTCAGCGGCGACAAGATGCTCTATAACAAGATAGAAGGCATCGTGCAGCTTGATGGTAGGGTGCGTGTGCGCTTAGAGCCGAAAGCTGCCTCCGTGCAGTAAGCCAAGGATCACAGATGCCACAACCCCTCGTCTTCATCACCGGCGCCTCTAGCGGGATCGGCCAAGCACTGGCTTGGCGCTTTTATCAAGCCGGCTATCGCCTTGCCTTGGTTGCGAGACGAGTTTCTGAGGTTGAATCATGGGTTGCCCGGCATAAAATTAGCGCGGATAGCTATGGTATTTATAGCGCAGATGTGGCGCTAACGGACAGCATCGTGCAAGCCGGGAAAGACTGCATTGCCCGCCAAGGTGTGCCCGATGTGGCGATTGCCAATGCAGGTATCAGTATTGGCATGGATACGGCGATCCGTGAAGACCTAGATGTACTCGCACAAACCTTGGCGACAAACAATATCGGCTTGGCTGCGACCTTCCATCCCTTCATCGCCGGCATGGTGCAAAGACGAAGCGGCAAGTTGGTGGGTATCGCGAGCGTAGCTGGCATTCGCGGCCTGCCGGGGCATGGCGCGTATTGCGCGAGCAAAGCGGCGGTGATCAGTTATTGCGAAAGCCTGCGCGGCGAGCTGCGCGCAGAGACGGGCAAAGACGGCGTGCAAGTGGTGACGATTGCGCCCGGCTATGTGGCCACGCCGCTAACTGCGCAGAATTCCTACAGCATGCCTTTCTTGATGCAGCCGGAAGACTTTGCCGATCAGGCGTTTAAAGCGATCACCGCAGGGGTGAGCTACCGCGTGATTCCATGGCAAATGGGCGTGGTGGCTAAGCTGCTGCGCTTGCTGCCCAATTGGCTGTATGACAAAGCCCTTGCTGGCAGGCCGCGCAAGAAGCGACGCAGCGCCAGCTGAGGGCTAATCAGGCAGCGTGGCGTATTGCTTGGCCAGCACCAAGAATGCATCCAGCTGGGGATCAACGCCTGTTTCTTCTTGCAAGATCGTGGCCACGCTTTGCGCGATGCTGGCAGCTAGTTTGGCATCCAAGAAGAGCAGGCGAGAGCGGCGCGCGAGCATGTCTTCCACGGTGCGGGCGTACTCAAAGCGCGCAGCGTAGCGCACCATGGCCTCAGTTAGGCCAGCGCAGAGCTCGTTGGCTGTGCCAGGCATGGCTTGCACTTCGGAAGCAGCGCTGCCATACATGTGCATGCCTGGCGCGTCGCTGATGCGCTTGTTTGTGGCCAGCGAGCCAGACAAAGGCAGCTTGACCGTCACAGCGCCGGCGCGTTGCGGCAGCAGCTTGGCATCGAAGGCGTTGTCGAGCACGTCTTCTGCCATCGCGCGATAGGTTGTCCATTTGCCGCCGGTGACCGTAAGCAGGCCAGACTTACTCACGAGGATGGTGTGCTCGCGCGAAAGCTTTTTCGTATTGCCACCGTCTTCATCGGGTGGTTTGACCAAAGGCCGCAAGCCCACCCAGATGGATTTCACATCGCTGCGCTGGGGTGCACGGGTGAGGTATTTCGCAGCTTCGCCCAAAATGAAGCCTGTGTCATCTTTGAAAGCCATCGGTTCGCGAGCGAGATCGTCGCGTGGTGAATCGGTGGTGCCCAAAATCAATTTGCCGAGCCATGGCACGATGAAGAGCACGCGGCCATCGGCTGTTTTGGGAATCAAAATCGCGTGATCCGAGGGCATGAATTCGCGATCCACCACCAAATGCGTGCCTTGGCTGGGCGCGACCATTGCCTTCACAGGCCGCTTCGTCTGCTCGCCATCCATTTGGCGGAATTCATCAACCCAAACGCCCGCTGCGTTCATCACGCAATTGGCTTTCACGCTGTAGCTCTGCCCAGTTTCTTTGTCTTGCACCTTGAGGCCAGCGACTTTGCCGCCCTCATGGATCAGCCCGGTTGCTGCGCAATAGTTAATCAGCAACGCACCGCGCTGGGCAGCGGTCTGCGCCAAAGCCAAGGCTAAGCGGGCGTCATCAAACTGACCATCCCAGTATTTCACGCCACCCGTCAAACCGCTCTCTCGTGCATTCGGCAGGAGCTTCAAAGTCTCGCTACGGCTTAAAAATTCTGTACGCCCCAAGCCAGCCTTGCCAGCGAGCAGGTCATACATCTTGAGGCCCATGCCATAAAACGGCGCTTGCCACCACGCATAGCTTGGCATCACGAAGGGCAAGGGCTGCGCGATATGCGGTGCATTGGCCAGCAAGGTAGTGCGCTCATGCAGCGCTTCGCGCACAAGGCTGATGTTGCCCTGCGCCAGATAGCGCACGCCGCCATGCACCAGCTTGGTGGCGCGAGAGGATGTGCCTTTGGCGAAGTCGTGGCTTTCAAAGAGCGCCACTTTGAAGCCGCGTGCAGCCGCATCGAGCGCCACGCCCAAGCCCGTTGCGCCGCCGCCGATGATGGCGATATCAAAACTCGCCGCATTTGCGAGCTGCTGAAATAAAGCTGAGCGTGAAATCATGGCCTATTGTGCCCAGCCTTTGGATCGCTCCACAGCTTCTCGCCAGCGGGCGAGTTTGGCTTGGCGTTGAGGGACGGACATTTTTGGTTCGAAGCGACGATCCATTTGCCATTGTGCGCTGATCTCGATGGCGTCTTTCCAGAATCCGGTGGCCAAGCCCGCGAGATAGGCCGCGCCCAGCGCTGTGGTTTCTGTGACTTTGGGGCGAACGACCGGTACACCGAGGAAATCAGCTTGCATCTGCATGAGCAGGTTGTTGGCACACGCGCCGCCATCGACACGCAACTCCTTCAAAGCGATACCGCTGTCGGCGCGCATGGCTTCAAACACATCGGTGCTTTGCAGGGCGATAGCCTCCAAAGCTGCGCGGGCGATGTGGGCGCGTCCTGTGCCGCGCGTCATGCCCACGAGTGTGCCGCGTGCGTAGCCATCCCAGTGCGGTGTGCCCAAGCCGGCGAAGGCGGGGACGAGGTAGGCGTCGCCCGTATCTTCCACGCTTGCAGCCAAGGCTTCTACTTCAGATGCTGTTTTGATCAATCCAAGGCCATCGCGCAACCACTGAATGGTTGCGCCGCCCATGAACACCGAGCCTTCCAGCGCATAAGCCGAACGCGTGCCGGCAGGGCCTTGCCAGGCGACGGTAGTGAGCAGTTTGTTTCGACTCGCAACAGCTGAAGTGCCCGTGTTCATCAGCATAAAGCAGCCAGTGCCATACGTGTTTTTTGCCATACCGGGGGCGAAGCAGGCTTGGCCGAAAGTTGCGGCCTGCTGGTCGCCGGCGATGCCTGCAATCGGGATTTCCGCCCCTAGCAGTGCAGCATCGGTCATACCGACCACGCCGCTGGAAGGCACGACTCGTGGCAGCACGGCGCGCGGAATATTGAAGAGCTTGAGCAGTTCGTCATCCCATTGACTGGTATGAATATTCAGCAGCAAGGTGCGTGAGGCATTGCTGGCATCTGTCACATGCAAAGCTTTGCCAGCAGTTGCAACGCTGTGGCCACCTGTGAGCTTGTAGATCAGCCAACTGTCTATCGTGCCGAAGCACAGCTCGCCGTTTTCAGCTCGCTTGCGTGCCCCAGGCATGTTGTCGAGCAGCCAAGCGAGCTTTGTGCCCGAAAAATACGCATCGAGCACGAGGCCTGTCTTGCGCTGAATCAATGCAGCCTTCCCCGCTTTTCGAAGGGCATCGCAGGCTGGCGCTGTGCGGCGGTCTTGCCAAACGATGGCGTTGGCCAGGGGCTTACCAGTGGCGCGTTCCCAAAGCACGGTGGTCTCGCGTTGATTCGTGATTGCTATTGAATTAATAGCTGCTTGCGCAGATTTTATGCCGGCAATAAGCAGTTTTTGCTTCAAACTCTGTAATGTGGCAAGCTGTGAAGCCCAAATCTCATTGGCATCGTGCTCCACCCAGCCCGGCTGCGGGAAGATCTGCCGAAACTCTTGTTGGCTGCTTGCTAGCGGCGTGCCGGCGTGGTCAAACGCAATACTTCGCGAACTGGTGGTGCCTTGGTCGAGGGAGATGATCGTGCTCATGTCGTAAGAGTAACCCAAATGTGTGTGGACGAGCCAGCTACACTTATGTATGACTTCTTCTCCCCCTCCCAAAACAGTGGCTTTCATTGGCGGCGGCAACATGGCCAGTGCCATCATCGGCGGGCTGCGCCGCCAAGGCATGGCCGCTGCGCAATTCATCGTGATCGAACCGCTTGCATCACAGCGCGACAAGCTGTCCAGTGATTTCGGTATCACTGCTCTGGAGCAGCCCAGCAAAGCCCTAGCGCGGGCTCAGCAAATCGTTTGGGCGGTTAAACCTCAAACTTTCCGGGAAGCTGCTGCGCAAGTTGCTGCACATACCAAAGAGGCTTTGCATCTGAGCGTGATGGCGGGTATCACTTCAAGTAGCATGGCTCAGCAGCTTGCTACGCAGCGTATCGTGCGCGCTATGCCCAACACACCGGCGCTGATCGGCAAAGGCATTGCGGGCCTCTATGCCCGTGCTGGCGTGAGCGAGGCGGATCAGCGCAGCATTGAAGCGCTGATCGCCACCACGGGCGAACACCTATGGGTGACGGATGAGAGCCATCTGGATGCGGTGACGGCGCTCTCAGGCTCAGGGCCAGCCTATGTGTTTTTCTTCATCGAATCCATGATGCGTGCGGGGCAGAGCATGGGGCTTTCTGAGGCGCAATCGCGCCAGTTGGCGCAAAGCACGTTTGCAGGCGCAGCAGAGTTGGCTCGGCAGTCGCACGACAGCCCCGAAGTATTGCGCCAGCGCGTCACCTCCAAAGGTGGCACAACCTATGCCGCTATCACCGCCATGCAAGACAGCCTGGTCGGCCAACATTTTGAGCAAGCTTTGCGCGCTGCAGGCGCGAGAGCGGCTGAGCTTGGCCGCGAGTTTGGCTAAGCCTTCACGACGATACCAAATTCAGCCTGCCAGCCATCAGCGCCGCGAGTAAAGCTGGCTTCTAGCAAGCTTCGATCAGAGGTGCTTAAGTTGCGGGTGAGGAAGTCTCGCCCATTGGCCGCTTCGCCTGCGACATACATTTGTGTCGTGAGCAGCTCGCGGTTGGCGAGCTTGATCTTCATGTGAATATGCGGTGGCCGGCCAGGATAAGGCACTGGCTTGATCGTGCGAAAGCGATAGCGCCCATCCGCACCCACTTGCACCTTGCCAAAGCCTTGAAACGCCATCGGAGCATTGCCTGATGAGCGGCTGTGGCGATACGTGCCTTGTGCATCGCATTGCCATATTTCGACGACGGCTCCTGAGACCGGCTTGCCGTCCAAATCGCTCACCATGCCACTGACCCAAGCGCTCTGGCCGCTGGTGTAAGCCACATTGCCGTTTTTGAGCAAATCCGCATCCGCATCTTGCAGTTGCTGATCAGGGTAAAACGGTCCTTCGGATTGCGAAGGAGTGAGGCGTCGCGCGCTTTGTGCATGAACTGGAGTCAACATGACGCTGGGCAGCGCAATGACGCCAACTGCAAGAGAGGAATGCAGCAAAACCGAGCGGCGAGCAATGGGTTGACGCATAAGGTGCTTTCTAGGGAATTGGCTTTCGTAGATCAATTGCTGGCCTAGAAAGTTCCGTTACAAAAACGGTGCGAGCACCTCTAGCTGCAATCAACCCTTTACAGCACCCGCCGTGAGCCCACCAATGATCTGGCGCGCTGCCACAAAGGTAAAAATCAGCGGAGGAATCGCAATGAGGCTACCCATTGCCATGACTTTGCCCCAGTCAACCCCCATATCGGTGATGAATAAAGAGGCTGCCACGGGCAAGGTACGTGTGTGTCGATCTGTGAGCACCAAGGCCAAAATAAACTCATTCCAAGCAATGCGGAAGGTGAAGATGGAAGCCGCTGCGAGCCCTGGGGCCATCAGAGGCAGAAAGACCTGACTAAACACGCGCAGCGGCCCGCAACCATCAATCGCTGCTGCTTCTTCGAGCTCTATTGGCACTTGGAGCACAAAACCATACAGCAGCCAAATCGTGAATGGCAAATTCACAGCCACGTAGAGCAAGATGAGCCCCCACAAGCTGTTGACCAAGCCCCATTGATTCCAAATCACGAAAACGGGTATCGCTAACACCGCAAATGGCACGGTGCGCAAAATCAAGGTGGTGTAAGCCACAGTGCTACGGCCGGGAAAGCGAAAGCGGGCCAAGCCGTAGGCAGCCATGCAGCCCAAAATCAAGGTGATCAAAGTGGAGACGATGCCCACAAACAAGCTGTTTTTCAAATACACATCGAGCTTGTCTTCTTGCAAAACGGCGCGATAGTTTTCAAGCGTTGGCACAAACAAGAAGTTGAGAGGTTCCGAGAAAATCTGCACTTGCTGGCGCAAACTGGTAGCGAAAATCACCAAAATCGGCGCAATACAAATCATGGCCAGGATGACCAGCATGACGTAATGCGAAATCACAAGCGGCATACTGCGCTTCATCTCGAATCCTTCATCGGGTTAGACAAGCGCAAAGCAGCCCACGACAGGGTAACTACGACGACAAGTAACAACACAGATACCGCTGCAGCCACTCCCATTTGTTGGCCGACGAAAGCTGTTTTGTAAATGTGAACCGCCAAGATCTCGGTGCTGTTGCCCGGCCCGCCGAAGGTCAACACATAAATCACTTCCAACACACGGAAGGCATCAATCAACCGCATCATCAGTGTGATGGCGATCACGTGCATGATCATCGGCAGCTTGACCAAGAAGATCTGCTGAAACCAATTGGCACCATCGATACGAGAGGCTTCCATCACCGCACTGTCCACACTAGCCAAAGCAGCGAGCATCATGATGAAAACAAAGGGTGTCCACTGCCAGACATCTGCGATAACGATCGCAATGAAGGCCAGAGTGGGATCTGCTAACCAAGTCATCGCTTCGATGCCTACAAGCCCGAGCAGCGCATTGATCAAGCCAAATTGTGCATCAAACATATAGCGCCATGCCAAACCAACAGCAATTGGCGCGATCATCATCGGCAGAATAAAAATCGTGCGGAAGATCGACATGCCTCGAACAGGATGCTCAAGCGAAAGCGCCAGTGCAATCCCGAGGATCATCTCGAGCGTGACGCAGATGCCGGCAAAGAGCAAGGTAATCCGCAACGATGACCATACTTGCTCGTTGCTGAAGGCAGAGATGAAGTTCTGCAAGCCAACCCACTGAGCGCTGCTCCAAGGTGTACCCATTTCCCATTTGTAGCCTGCCAACTGGAATGCCGTGAGCACGGGATAAAGACAAGCCGCTGCCATCACCAAGACGGCAGGGCCTACGTACAGAGCAATCGTCCAGCGAGAGGTGCGCATGGTTAACTTAAATCTTGTAGCCCGCTTCACGCATGATGGCGGTGACTTGCGGCACCAAGCCATTCAAAGCATCTTCAGCGCTCTTTTTGCCTGTGAGCGCTTCAGAGATACCCACGCCAAGGGCTTGCACGTTAATGCGATCCCACACTGGAATGATCGGACGCCAGTCAGGATTGGAGTACTTGAGCGCTTCCTTGAACACGATGAACTCGGGGTATTGACGCACGATATCAGCATCACCCAGTGTGGAGTTGCGCGTGGGTGCGCCCCCCAAGCGCGTCACAGCTTTGTCTTGTGTCTTGGAAGTGAGCCATTGCATCAGCAAAAAGCCGGCGTCCGCATTTTTGGCGTTTTTCGGAATCGTCAAGCCCAAACCGCCAGATTGCGATGCGCGCTTGACGCCGCGCGGATGCAGCGCCCAGCTCACATTGCCCACCACTTTGCTGCGCGATGGATCGTTCACAACGCCTGCAAAAGAAGTTGAGTCTAGGTACATCGCCGCTTGGCCTTGCAAGAAGGCCGTATTGGCTTCTCCTTGACCAAAGCCTGGGATGCCCGCAGGGCCTGTGGCCACTACGTCTTGCAAGAATTTCAACGCGGCCACGCCTGCTTTGTCATTAAAGCGTGGCTTCCATTGGTCATCAAACACACTGCCGCCCAGCGGGTTGAGGTGCAGCAGCCATGCATGTACGCATTGATGCCCCGCTTGTCCGCGTGAGGTAAGCGCGCCGATACCCGATTGATCTTTGAGAATGCGCAATGCTTTTGTGAAGTCATCATAGGTTTCTGGTACTTTGAGATTCAGTTTGGCAAACACATCGCGTCGGTAGGCCAGTACCGAGGTTTCTGCGCCATAAGGCAAGCCATACAGCTTGGCACCGGGCCCGGCCAAGTAGCCTTTGGGGCCACCCACCAAGCCAAGATTTTCCAGATAGATCGGGATGATGTCTTTCATATCGTATGCAGGATCGGCTAATGCAGGATTAGCGAAGAAAGGCTCGAGAGGCTGAATCAAATTCTTGGCAACGTACTCGCCTTTCCACATGACGATGTAGCAAGCCAAGTCATAGTCGCCTTGCGGCTTGGCCATTTCCAGCAGCTGCTTTTCTTTCAAACGGCCGATGGCCAAGCGATCCACATCAACTTTGATGCCCGTCTCTTTGGTGAACTCTGGCAGCAGTTTGCTCATGGCATCGTAATGCGGGTGAGCAGGGATATTGATGGTGACGGTTTTGCCAGCATACTTGGCAAATCGGTTTTGTGCGATAGCGCCGCTGAAGGGCAAGCCAGCGCCAAACACGGTGATGCCAGTATTTTTGATGAGGGTTCTGCGATCCAAGCTCATGGTGAAGTCTCCAGGTTAAAGGTGAAGGTTAAAAATTACGGTCGAAGGGATAGACCCGTGTTGCGGTCAAAAACATGCAATTCGTTTGGCTCAAAAGATAAGGGCACTTCGCTACCTAGGCTGGCCTTAGCATCTCCCGGCACGATGGCAGAGAACCGCAGCGCGCTGTGCCCGAGCATCGTGCCCGCGAGTTGGCTTTCCGTGCCGAGGTATTCCACCACTTGGGTTTGCAAGCTCAAGCGGTTGGCATGCGCTGTGCCCGTGTGTAGCGCTTGCGGGCGGATGCCCAAGGTGAGCGCTTGGCCGGGCTGCAAGCTCACTCCGCTAAGCCAATCGGGTGCCGCCCATTCAAAGCCTGCGCCGTGCAGCATCGTGCGGCCATTTTGTGTGACGCAGGTGGCATCCAGCATATTCATGGTGGGCACACCGATGAAGCCCGCCACGAAGATATTGGCCGGGCGATTGAACACCTCAGTAGGCGTGCCGACCTGCTGAATCTGGCCTTTGTCAAAAATCACAATGCGCGAAGCCAAGGTCATCGCTTCAATTTGATCGTGCGTCACATACACCGTGGTCTTGCCCAAGCGCTGATGCAGCACAGCCAGCTCAGCGCGCATATGGCTGCGCAGCTTGGCATCTAAATTGGAAAGCGGCTCATCAAAGAGAAATACCTTGGGCTCGCGCACAATCGCGCGGCCAATCGCCACACGCTGGCGTTGCCCGCCAGAGAGCTCTTTGGGTTTGCGCGAGAGCAAATGCTCGATATTGAGAATCTTGGCAGCAGCGGCCACTTTTTCTTTGATCTCGTTCGCAGGGCAGCCCGCAATCCGCAGGGAGAAAGACATGTTTTTGGCCACATCCATGTGCGGATACAGCGCATAGTTTTGAAACACCATCGCGATATCGCGATCCATCGGGTGAAGATTCGTCACATCGCGGGAGTCGATGAAGATCTGCCCTTCGGTGGCTTCTTCTAAGCCAGCGATGATGCGCAGCGTGGTGCTTTTGCCGCAGCCTGATTCGCCGAGCAAGACCATGAATTCGCCTTCGCGAATATCCAAATCCAAATTTTTCACCACCGTCACGTCACCAAAACGCTTGACGATATTTTTCAGTTGCAAACCGCTCATACTTTCTCCTGAACGCTACCGGGGCGAAGCATTCGCCAGCCGACATGCGAGCGCTGATTGCCGGGGTGTTTTAAATCAGGCCCCCAGATGGCTTGGTAAGTGTCGATAGCGCGCCCTGAGCGCTCTAAATAAATCGCCCAGGCGATCAAGCCGATCCACCAGACGGCCAACACCAAAGGCATCCAGCGCGGGGCATCGGCAATCCAAAGCCCCAGGGCAATCGTGATCACAGCAGCGCCAACGGCGAACCAACCACAGGTTTTGTGAAGCCATTCAAAGGCCAAGCGGTGAGGCGTCATATCGTAATGGTCGCCGCGCATCTCGGGCTCAGTGGGGCCGCCTTTGCTGCCGCGAAACCAAGCGCTCAAGATTTGCAGGATGCCCATCGCTGTGATGCCCCAGCCCAAATAGCCATGCACCTGCGCAGCGAGGGTTGTGGAGGCACTTTGCTGCCAGGCCAGATAAACGCCGATCAACATCAAAACCACGCCGCTGTATTGCAGGCCGCGATGGGCATGCCACCAAGCGCGGTTGTCCACCACGCGGGGCCAATCTTGATTACGCGTGACTTTGTAGTAGCGCGCTGCGATCACGCCCAGCGGCAACAAAATCGCCCACGCCAGCACCATCAAGCGCGCATGCCACACCACCCATTCTTCCAAATGATGTGTGCTCGCGCCGCTGATGGGGCTGAGCAGCCATTGGATTGCGGCGCTGATACTCATGGGGTTTGCAGCCCCTTCGTATTGAGGCGGATGCAGTAAAGCGATTGGCTGGCGCAGATGTAGAGCTCGTTGCGCGAGATGCCGCCGAAGGTGAGATTGCCCACTTTCTCCGGCACGTCGATCAACGCCATCTTGGTGCCATCAGGGTGATACACCTGCACACCTTCTTCGCAGCTGGTGTAGAGGAAGCCGTGCTGATCTACGCGGAAACCGTCGGAGAGGCCGGGAGAAATCGTCGCAAAGAGGCGAGGCGTGGCAAGGTCTTGCCCACCCACCACATCAAAGGCCATGATGTGATGGTTGCCGCCGCCATCTTTCTTCAAGGCCGCGGAGGTGTCTGAGATATAGAGCGTGGATTCATCGGGCGAGAAAGCCAAGCCATTAGGCTCTTCGATCAAATCTGTCACGATGCGCAGGCTTTTGCTCACCGGATCGAAGCGAAACACATAGCAATTGCCCAATTCACTGTCTGCTTTGTAGCCTTCATAGTTAGATACGATGCCGTAAGGCGGATCGGTAAACCAAATCGTGCCATCGGATTTCACCACCACATCATTGGGCGAATTCAAGCGCCTGCCTTGGTAGCGATCCACCACGATCTCATCGCGTTGCTCAGAGAGATCTTTGCTAAACCTCGTGCGCACAATCGCTCGCAAGCCGTGTGAGCAATGCAGCAGTGAGCCGTCTGCTTCGCGTGTGTGCCCATTGGTGAATTCGGCGTTGCCTCGCCAAACCGTCATGCCGTCTTGCTTGTTCCAGCGGAGTATTCTGTTGTTGGGAATATCGCTCCACAGCAGCGATTGATCCTCATGCATCCACACAGGCCCTTCACTCCACTTTGCGCCCGTGCAAAGACGGATGACCGATCCTGCATCTTGCGCGACGGGGGAAAATCGGTCATCGTAGGTGTGAATCATGTCAAGTTTGAAGTGCTGCCACCTTAAAGGTGCATCGTGCATTTTCAAACTAGGAGATACCCTGCAAGATTCAAAAGACTTGCGCTCTGCTTGTGTCGTGTCAGCTTTTCGTTGCGGCGCTTTGATGTCCTGAGTGGCTGTAAGAAGCCAAATACAAGCCCGGCAGGATGAGCAGGGCACCGATGGCGTGATACCCGGTCACTGTCTCACCGAGAAACACCCAGCCGAGCAGCGCGCCGTACAGCGGCCCCATGTAAAGCGCCATCGCGGTGCGTGCTGCGCCCAAGGTCTTTTGCGCCGTGCTGTAAGCCCAATAGGCGAATGCGCCTGGCACCAGGCCAGCCAAAGCAATCAGTGCAAAAGATTTCCAACCCCAAAGCGTTTGCGTGAGCGGCAGGCCACTCACCGCTTCGATCACGGTGAACGGGAGCAGCACAATACAACCGCCAATGGCTGTCAGCACGAGCCGCGCCATCGGAGAGAAATCCGTTGGCCATTTTTTCATGAGCAAGGCATACGCGGCCCAGCTAAATGCACAAGCGACGATCCATAAATCGCCAGGCACGAAACGCACCTCCAGCAAATTGCCCCACTGCCCTCTGATCACCACATGAATCAGCCCCGCAAAAGCCAGTGCGATCCCCAGCCATTGAATGTCACGCAGCTTTTCATGCAGCCACATCGAAGCGCAAAGCACGATGAAAGCTGGCGAGAGCGAATAAATCAGCGCGATATTGGTGGCACTGGTGGAGCGCGCGCCGATATACACCCAAGCGCCGCAGATCCACATGCCTAAAGCGCCGAGCACCAAATAATGCCAAGCGTTTTTCAAAATCAAATGGCGCTTGGCTTTGAGCTCGGGAAATGCAAACACGCCCAGCACCGTGGCAGCAAGCGCCCAGCGGCACAACGCGAGCATATGTGGCGCGATTTCGCCAGGCGCCAAGCGCGCCACGAGATAGTTGGCAGACCAGAGAGCAGGGGTGACCAAGAGCAGGGCAAAGGCCCAGCGCTGAACGGTTTCAGGTTTCATAAAGAGAAATGAGTTGCTATTATTTCAATAGCTAATCGCGCACATTCTATGCCGGCGATATGGCGAAAAGACTTCGAAATCCTGACATTTAAGGTGCTAGGCGTTCGATTTGCCACTGAGCCTGCGCGTTCAAGGTGTAAGCCAAGCGATCATGCAAGCGATTGCGTCGGCCTTGCCAAAATTGCCAGCGATCTGGAATGAGACGATAGCCGCCCCAATCCTCTGGGCGCTCTGGATGATCACCTTGTTCTTGCGCAACTGCCAGAGAGCGATCATCCAGCCACTGTCGGCTGGGCACGATTTGGCTCTGCGGGCTGGTGATCGCACTGATGCGGCTGGCCAGCGGGCGGCTGTTGAAATAGGCATCCGATTCTTCGGCGCTCATCTTCTCGACACGGCCTTCGATGCGCACTGTGCGCTCCAGCTCCACCCAATGGAATTGCAGCGCAGCGAATGGATTGCCGGCGAGCTCGGTGCCTTTGCGTGAGCCGTAGCTCGTGAACCAGCCAATCCCTTTTTCATCGTAGCCCTTGATCAGCACAATGCGTGTGGATGGCCGCAGATCTGAGCCTACGGTGGCCAGCGTCATCGCGTTGGGCTCAGGGCATTCGGCCTTCACAGCGTCTTGCAGCCATGCGTCGAATTGCTTGAGCGGGTCTTTGTTGGCATGCGATTCCAGCAGTTCGCCACGCTCGTAGTTTTTACGCCAATCGGCAATGGGTGGTGTTGAGGGTGTGTTCATAAGCTTTTAAAAGAGAAATCGGCAGGTCGCCGGCATAGAATATGCGCGGAGCGCTATCAATTTAATAGTTGTTGCTTTGATGCACGCCACTTCTCCCAGCCCTTCGCGCGCAGCTCACAAGCCGGGCATTGGCCGCAGCCGTAGCCCCAGTCGTGGCGATGAATGCGATCACCGAGGTAGCAAGTGTGGGTGTGTTCTTGAATGAGCTGCACGAGTTGTTCGCCGCCGAGTGTGTGAGCTAAGCCCCAAGTTTGCGCTTTGTCGATCCACATGAGTGGCGTTTCGATCAGCAGGCGCTTATCCATGCCGAGCGAGAGTGCCAGTTGCATCGCCTTCATCGTGTCATCGCGGCAATCGGGGTAGCCAGAGAAATCGGTTTCGCACACGCCTGTCACGAGCACATCTGTGCCCCGGCGATAGGCGAGCGCAGCGGCGAGAGTGAGGAAGAGCAGATTGCGGCCGGGCACAAAAGTGTTCGGCAAACCGGTTGCTTCCATCTTGAACGCGACATCTCGCGTGAGCGATGTTTCGCTCACTTGGCCGAGCACATTCACATCCAGCAAATGATCTTCGCCAAGCTTGGCCGCCCACTGCGGAAACTGCGCTTTGATCTCGGCGAGCACCACCAGCCGCGCATCCAGCTCCACGCGATGGCGCTGGCCGTAGTCAAAGCCAATGGTCTCCACGCGTGGAAAATGCTGCAAAGCCCAAGCCAAGCAAGTGGTGGAATCTTGACCGCCAGAAAACAGCACGAGAGCCGCTTGGCGGGTGGGAGGAGTGATCACGCTCATGTTGCAATTATCATCTCTCGTATGCCCACGAAATCAGCCCCACCCGCGAACCGCCAGTTTGCAGACTATTGCTGCGATCTGCTCTCCACTCAAGGCCCTTGCGTGCCCAAACGCATGTTTGGCGGCTGGGGCATTGCGATTGACGGTATGACGCTGGCCATCATTGCCGATGTTGGCGGCGGTGAAAAGCTTTGGCTCAAAGGCGATGAAGAGGCTCGCGCCCGCTTCGAAGCTGCGGGCTGCGAGCGATTCACCTATCAGATGAAAGACCGGCTCGCCTCCATGGGCTACTACACAGCTCCCGAAGAGGCGATGGATTCTCAAGATGCCATGCGGCCTTGGGCGCAGCTGGCGCTGGAGTGCGCACTGCGCGCCAGAGTAGCCAAGCCGAGCAAAGCGGCTGCCAAACGTGCGCCTGCAAGAAAACCCGCGGCCAAAGCCAGCCGAAAATCACCCCAAGCTTCTGCCAAAGCCAAGCGCTGAGGTGTTTTCACACTGGGCAGCGGCGCGGATGGCGATCTACGCATCGCTGGAATGCGCAGCGGCACAGGATCCCAATCGAAATAAACCGTCTCCATGGCATCCTCTGCGCCGGGCTTGCGCATCGCCTCAATCACCACAGAGCTGCCCTTCTTAGCCTGCAAGCTTTCGCCTTGGCGCAAAAAGTAATCTTGGCCATCGCCCAAGGTGAGCCAGGCGCTGCCGCAAGTGATGCGGATGGCGGTGCCTGCCGCCGGGCGCAAGGAAATCGCTTGCGGTTTGTTCAGCTGAAAGCTGCCCGCGCGGCTGCGCAAGCAAGCCTGTGATGGGAGAGAAGTGATTGATGCAAATTGAGACATGGTTTTCTCCTTCAATGGGTGTTAATAATGCGCCGAAGCTACTTGACAGTCCAATGAAATCGCTCCATACTATTATTGTGTTTAACGCATGAATGAAAAACATCATGTTGCATTCCCAAACCCATTTACGCACCCGCCCCATCGGCGCTGGCAACTTGCGTGCTTTTGAGGCCGTGGCACGGCATTTGAACTTTCGCGCGGCCGCCGAAGAAATGGCGCTCACGCAAAGCGCCGTCTCGCGGCAGATTCAATCGCTGGAGGAGGAGGTGGGCACTCAGCTGTTTAACCGTCACACCCGCAGCGTGGAGCTCACAGCCGCAGGCATGGGCTTGCTTGGCTCAGTCGCGCCCAGCTTAGAGCGGATTGACAGTAGCGTGCGCCAGATTCGCACCAGCGTGGGCAGGAAGCATGTGGCGCTCACGACTTTTGCATCTTTTGCATCAATGTGGCTGATTCCGCGCTTGGAAGCTTTCCAAAAAACCGAGCCCGGCATTGATTTTCGGATTGATGCATCAGACGTATCGGTGGATATGGAAACGGCGGATGTGGATATTGCCCTGCGCTATGGCCCGTCGCGCAGCATGCCAACGCACGCAATCCGCCTTTTCGGCGAGCAGCTCACGCCAGCGGCCAGCCCGTGGCTGCTCAAATCTGAGGCCAAAATCAAAAGCCCGGCAGATTTTGCGAATTTCACCTTGATCGAAGCAGGCGATGCCCACAGCACGCATTTGGAATGGCTCTCATGGCGGCGTTGGTTTGATAGGCAGGTGGAGCTCAACCCAAGCGATAAGCGCCTGGCCAAAATCAGCCCGAAGCGCTGGCTCTATTTCAACTACGCCTACCAAATGGCGCAAGCCGCTTTGAGCGGCCAAGGCGTGGTGCTCGCACGCACGCCGCTGGTGGCCGAGCAGCTGGCGCGTGGCGATCTGGTAGAAATCCTGCCCAAGCTGCGCATGGATTCCCCCATGGCCTTTTGGCTCGTGCTCTCGCCGCGCCAGCGCAGCATTTCTACTGCTCGCGAGGAGGTTACCGCGTTTTGCGCATGGCTCAAGCTGCAGGCGCAAGAGACGCGACGGCTGATTGGCGAAGTGCCCGAGACTGATGTGGAGACGGGTTCGCTGGATGATTGAGTGATTTTGCGATTCTCAATTAATTTCACGCCCAAACAAGCGCATTTCACGCGGCCTTGCATGGCCATCGGCTAGGATCAAGTCCATTCCAATATGTGAGACAAGCCATGACCGATCTTTCCAAAGTCACCTGCATCGAAGACCTGCGCGCCATGCACGAGAAGCGCGCGCCGCGCATGTTTTACGACTACTGCGATTCCGGCTCATGGACAGAGAGCACCTACCGCGCCAACAGCGCCGATTTTCAAAGCATCAAGCTGCGCCAACGAGTGGCCGTCAACATGGAAGGCCGCAGCACGAAGACGACAATGATTGGCGAGCAAGTCGCCATGCCCGTAGCAATTGCGCCCACCGGCATGACGGGCATGCAGCATGCCGATGGCGAAATCTTAGGCGCGCTCGCCGCCAAAACGTTTGGCATTCCGTTCACCCTCTCCACCATGAGCATTTGCTCGATTGAAGATATCGCGCAGGCCACGAATCGCCACCCCTTTTGGTTTCAGCTTTACGTGCTGCGCGATCGTGATTTCATCGAGCGCTTGATCGATCGCGCCAAAGCTGCCAACTGCTCCGCGCTGCAAATCACACTCGATCTGCAAATCCTCGGGCAACGCCACAAAGACATTAAAAACGGCTTGTCTGCGCCACCCAAACTCACCTTGCCCAACATTCTCAACATGGCCACCAAGCCAGCATGGTGCTTAGGCATGCTGAGCACGAAGCGCAGAGACTTCGGCAACATCGTCGGCCACGTCAAAGGCGTCGAAAACATGAGCAGCCTCTCCGCATGGACGAGCCAGCAGTTTGATCCGCGCCTCAACTGGGGAGATGTGGAGTGGATCAAAAAGCGCTGGGGCGGCAAGATCATTTTGAAAGGTATTCAAGATGTGGAAGACGCGCGCTTAGCAGTCGAGAGCGGCGCAGATGCCCTCATTGTCTCCAACCACGGCGGCCGCCAGCTCGATGGCGCGCCATCCTCCATCACAGCCTTGCCCGCCATCGCACAAGCCGTTGGCAAAAACATCGAAGTCTGGATGGACGGCGGCATCCGCAGCGGCCAAGACGTCATCAAAGCCCGCGCCCTCGGCGCACAAGGCACACTCATTGGCCGAGCATGGCTGCATGGCTTAGGCGCTGCTGGCCAAGCCGGTGTAACGAAAGCCCTAGAGATCATCCACAAAGAACTCGACCTCACGATGGCGTTTTGCGGGAAGACGGATATCAATCAAGTCGATCAAGGCATCTTGCTGCCGGGGACGTTTCCGACTGCGTCACAGCAGTAGCGGCGTATTTTCAGTTGCCGTAAGCCCCGTATTTTTCTAGCATCATCTTCTCAATCTTTTCATTGCCAGAAATTTCCCAAAAACTTGAATCCACAGCAACTAGACGCAGAATTTCTTTGTTATCACGGTACGCAATGAACTCACCATCAATTGTTTGATGAATTGCGACCGCAAGACTTTCGAAGGCTTGTTGCGAGATAGTCGGCATACTCGAGGTTAACTCTTCAATAGCTAGTGCAGCATTCCCCGCGCACTGATCAACACGCACTGACCACGATTCGAAAGATAGGAATGGTGCTAAGTCGTAAACGAATGCTTTTAGGTCATACAGCTCACCATTCTCGCCATGCTGAGGAATAGTCACCATAAGTCAGAGATTCCTTCGAACATTAAAAATCAGATTAACCTTCAGAAGTCGGTAAAGCAGTCGGATTTTCGCCGGCCGGCTTTTTACGCCTTCTCCTGCGTTTCTTGGGAGCACCGCTGACATCTGAAGCTTGATCGTTATGCAGCTCTTCTTCGGTAGGAGGCTGCACGCGATGCGTCTTGGCTGGTTTAACAACTTTCGGCGCTGTCTTTTGCTCTTCCCGCGCCAGCTTCGCCAAATCTTCTCTACCCGCCTGATCCGCCTCTGAAAACTCCAGCCACCAATCGGCCAAGCTCACGCTCACTTCACCCGTCTCCGCCCGCAGGCGAAGAAAATCGTAGCCAGCTCTGAAGCGCAGATGCTCGACCAAGCTGAAGACGGAGCTGCTGGTGCGTTTGTCGAAGCGGGGCTGCATCATCCAGATTTCGCGCATGTCGGCGGCGAGTTTGCCTCGGCCGCTCACATCGCCGATGCGGGTGTTGAACACTTCATCAATCGCATCTTGCAGCGCGGGGAAGGGATGCTCGCCGCGCGCT
>JAAFJC010000089.1 GCA_013297925.1 Comamonadaceae bacterium | reverse complement strand
TGAGCACCCCCATCTTGTAGCCATCGGGAGCAGCCCTTGCCACCTCACCAAAACCGATGGAGCCCGTCGCACCCGGCTTGTTATTCACCACAATCGGCTGCGGCAGATGCTTTTTAGCAGCTTCTGCGAAAGCCCTCGACATGGCATCACTCGCGCCTCCCGCTGCCCAAGGCACGACCAGCTCAATCGGTTTATCGGGATACGCGCCCTGCGCAGAAGCAGCAGGAAGCATGCACAGCCAACTTAACACCAAGACAGGCAGCCGCCAAAAATCACGTCGCGATAGAGATGTCATCATATGCTCCTCGTTAAAAAACTCACTCATTTTTTCCTGAAGTGATATTACACCTATAAAATTCATTTGTATATATGAAAATTCAAAAAACCAACGTTTATACCGCTCCCGCCCTCGAAAAAGGGCTGGATATTCTTGAGTTGCTGTGCCAACAACCGGAGGGCTTGAGCCTGAGCGAGATGGCGCACGCCTGCAATCGCAAAGTGGGGGAGATTTTTCGGATGCTCGATTGCCTCAAGCGCCGAGGCTATGTTTCGCAGCTGGCTGGATCGGATCGCTTGCAGCTCACGCAGCGCCTGTTTGAGCTGGCGCACCAGTTTCCTCCCACGCAGCGCCTGATTTCAGTGTGCCAACCTCAAATGCAGACGCTGAGCCGCCAGATTGGGCAATCTTGCCATTTGGCGATTTTCAGCGCTGGTGAGATGCTTGTGATCGCGCAGGTGGACAGCCCGCGCGCCATGGGCTTTGCTGTGCGCGTGGGTGCGCGGGTCGATCTGCTGCGCTCCGCTTCAGGCCGCGTCTATCTGGCCTTTCAGCCCGAGCCAACGCATGCCAGCTTGCTCTCTCAAAGCAATAAGGCATTGACTCCCGAAGAAACCAAGCAACTCAAAAGCAAGATGCTGAAAATTAGAAAGACGGGACATGTGGCGCAACCCAGCGATTTCATTCGCGGCGTGATCAACATGAGCTACCCCATCTTGAACCATCAAGGCCAAGCCGTGGCAGCCCTCACGATTCCTTATCTGAAATGGGAAGGCTCAGAGACGACCTACCCACAAGTTCAGGAAACTGCCCAGCTTCTATCCACCACTGCGCGGAACATCACCTTGGAAATCGGCGGCGGCGTGGTTTGATTTCTTAGCCTTGAATCTGATCTTTCAGCTTGTGGCTCGCATGGAACGTGACCACTCGGCGGGAATCGATGGGGATGGGCTCACCTGTGCGCGGGTTGCGGCCTGGGCGGGGGGCTTTGGTGCGGATTTGGAAATTGCCGAAGCCAGAGATTTTCACGTCTTGGCCGGCCACCACGCTTTTGGCGATCAGCTCGAAGAAGGCATCAATCATGTCTTTGGATTCGCGTTTGTTCAGGCCAATCTGATCAAACAGCATATCGGCCAACTGCGCCTTGGTGAGCGCGGGCGTTTCCAAACTTTCGACCATGAAATCCATAGGTTTCTCCGTGTTCTTTAAGCTATTCTAATACTATAAATTTGATAGCGCAGTGTGCAGGCTTTATGCCGGCGAAGTGCTCAAAAGGCTTTCAATACTCATTAAAAACTGAGATTAGGCACGTAGCCGAGCACCCACCGCACTTTGCAATGAAGCAAGCACCGCAGCCACTGCTGATTCGATCTGCTCGTCCGTGAGCGTGGCTTCTTCGCCTTGAAGTGTGAGGCGGATCGCCAAACTCTTCTCATCAAGCGCCATTGCTGCACTCGCTTCTTTCGCGCGGAACACGTCAAACAGCATCGCGTCTTGGAGCAAACCATTCGTCTTCGCCGCATGAATCGCCTGCATCAGCGCGGTGTGGCTCACGCCTTCTTTCACCACTACGGCCAGATCGCGCTCCACAGCGGGGAATTTCGAGATCGCGCTACTGGAGGGCAGCTCGCGCGCCATCACGGCACTCACATCCAGCTCAAACATCACAGGCGAAGCGCCCGCGATTTCATAAGCCTGCTTCCAACGCGGATGCAGCTCGCCTACCACGCCAATCGCTTGACCATTCAAGAGCACTTGCGCGCAGCGGCCTGGGTGCATCGCAGGATGCTCAAAAGCTTTGAACTCGGGCTTAGCAGGCGCAAGCAGCGCTTCAACATCACCTTTGGCATCGTAGAAATCAGCGGCAGTGTCTTTGCTGCTCCACTGGCGCTGCACCGCGCCGCCCCAAGCGAGCGCGGCAATTCGCATCGGCTGGGCGATGCCTTGCACTTGTTGGTTGGTTTCTTCAATCGCGGTTTTCACAGTCGCATCACGTGCAAACACACGCCCGAGCTCAAACATGCGCACTCTGGAGGCTTTGCGATCTTGGTTGTGTTTCAAAATAGCAAGCAAGCTGCCGAGCAGCGTTGAGCGCATCACGCTCAGTTGGCTCGCAATTGGGTTGAGCAGTTTGATCGGATCGGCATTGCCCGCCAAATCACGCTCCCAGCGCTGTTCGACGAAGCTGAAGTTGATGGTTTCAAGATAACCTAAAGACGCGAGCGAGCGGCGCAGCGCAAAGCGGCCTTTGCTGCGCTCTGAGCGGGCTTTCGGCTCCACGGGGGCAATAGGTGCAGTCTCAGGTAAGCTGTTGAAGCCAATGATGCGCACCACTTCTTCGATCAAGTCTTCTTCAATCGTGATGTCAAAGCGATAAACCGGCGGCTTGACGGTGATCACATCGCCAGCCAATGCCCCAGGCAGCCCAAGCTTCGCAAACACATCCAAGCATTGCTGCGCCGTCACCGGCATGCCAATCACTTTGCAAGCGCGGCTCACGCGCAGCTTCACCTCACGCGGCTGGGGCATGTTGGGCTGCTGATCATCCAGCACAGCCGCTTGCCCGCCGCATATCTCTTGCACGAGGAGCGTGATGTGCTCGATGTGCGCCACAGTGAGCATCGGATCAACCCCGCGCTCAAAGCGGTGGCCGGCATCGGTAGAAAAGTTAAAGCGGCGCGAACGGCCTGCGACTGCTTCTGGCCACCAAAAAGCGGCTTCGATGTAGATGTTTTGCGTATCGTCGCTCACGGCAGTGGAATCGCCGCCCATGATGCCGGCGAGGGATTCAACCGCCTGATCGTCTGCAATGATGCCGACTTTCTCATCGAGCGTGACGGTATTGCCATTCAGGAGCTTTAGCGTCTCGCCCTGCTTAGCCCAACGCACATCGAGGCTGCCATGGATCTTGTCAAGGTCAAAAATATGGCTCGGGCGGCCATATTCAAACATCACATAGTTTGAAATATCCACGAGAGCCGTGACGCTGCGCTGCCCACAAGCAGCCAAGCGATCTACCATCCACTGCGGCGTTTTCGCCTTCGTGTTCACACTGCGCACGATGCGGCCAGAAAAGCGCCCACAGAGATCGGGGGCGGAGATTTTCACGGCGAGCTTGTCTTGTAGCGTGGCAGCAATCGGCTTGATCTCAGGCGTAAGCAAAGGCGCGCCAGTAATCGCCGAGACTTCGCGTGCAATGCCATAGACGCTCAGGTTGTGCCCCAAGTTCGGCGTGAGCTTGAGCGTGAAGAGCGTATCGTCGAGCTTCAAATAATCGCGGATGCTCGTACCAATCGGCGCATCGGAGGCCAGCTCATACAAGCCTTCAGCCGCTTCGCTGATCTTCAATTCTTTGGCCGAGCACAGCATGCCTTGGCTTTCCACACCGCGCAGCTTGCCCAGCTTGATCTGGAAAGGCTTGCCGTCTTCACCAGGCGGCAGCTCTGCGCCCACGAGCGCAACAGGAATGCGAATGCCCACGCGAGCATTGGGCGCGCCGCAAACGATGTTAAGCAATGGATTGACACTCGCGCCTTGCTCGGCGCTCAGGCCTGCCCCGACATCCACCTGGCAAACACGCAAACGATCCGCATTCGGATGCTGCTCGCAGGCTTTGATCTCACCGATCACGACTTTGCTAAACGGCGGCGCAGCGGTCTTCGTCTCTTCCACTTCGAGCCCAGCCATTGTGAGCGCGTCAGCGAGCTGCTGCGTGGAGAGCGGCGGATGACAAAATTCGCGGAGCCAACTTTCAGGGAATTGCATATCTATCTCTTGCTTTATGAATTCAAATTCAAAGACAAACTTCCAAAATACCGGACGCAGAAGACGCAAAGGTTACGCAGAGGACGCAAAAGAATACAGAAGAAGGCTCAAGAAGCTGCGTCATTGACTTCAACTTCTTCGTCTCACTTTTGCGTTTCCTTTTGTCTTTCTCTTTTCTGCGTCCTCTGCGTAACCTTTGCGTCTTCTGCGTCCGGTATTGGTATTTGGTACCAGGTATTTAACTATCAACGAAACTGCGACAAAAACCGCACATCGCCTTCAAAGAACAACCTCAAATCGTTCACGCCATATCTCAGCATCGCCAGCCGATCAATGCCTGAGCCGAAGGCGAAGCCGATGATTTTTTCGGGGTCTAGGCCCATGTTGCGCACCACGGTGGGATGCACTTGGCCTGAGCCTGCCACTTCGAGCCAACGGCCAGACAAAGGCCCTTTAGAGAATTGGATGTCGATCTCCGCGCTGGGCTCGGTGAAGGGGAAATAGCTCGGGCGAAAGCGCATCACCAAGCCGTCGTCTTCGAAGAAGGTTTTGCAGAAATTGAGGAAGGTAACCTTGAGGTCTTTGAAGTTCACGTTTTCGCCTAGCCACAGGCCTTCGAACTGGTGGAACATGGGCGAGTGAGTGGCATCGCTGTCCACACGATAGGTGCGGCCGGGCGCAATCACGCGAATCTCGGGGAAGACAGCATCGTTCGCATGTTTCTTCGCATGCGCCGTCGCATAGCGAATCTGCATCGGGCTGGTATGCGTGCGCAAGCAATAAGGCTGGCCTTCTTCGTCGTTCATATCGACGTAGAAGGTGTCTTGCATCGAACGCGCGGGGTGATTGGGCGGATTGTTCAGCGCGGTGAAGTTGAACCAATCGTTTTCGATCTCCGGGCCATCGGCCACATCAAAGCCCATGGAGCCGAAAATCTGCTCAATGCGATCCCAAGCCAGTGCAATTGGATGCAAACCGCCCTGACCGCGCTGGCGGCCTGGCAGGCTCACATCCAAGGCTTCGGCCTTGAGTTGTTTATCCAGCTCGGCATCGGCCAGCGCTTGGCGGCGTGCCGTCAAAGCGCCTTCCACAGCTTGCTTGGCCACATTGATCGCCGCACCGCGCGTTTTCTTTTCTTCCACGCTCAGAGCAGCCATGCCCTTCATCAGCTCGGTCAGCTGGCCTTGCTTGCCCAGAAACACGGCTTTGGCGTTTTCCAAATCAGCGGGCGTGGCAGCGGCGACGAAGGCCGCTTGCGCGTTGGCGATGATGGTATCTAAATCACTCATCAAGATTTCCAAGAAACAGAAAACGAAAAAGGGCTAGTGCCGAAAATGGCTCTAGCCCTTGATTTTATTGCGTGAGGTGCTACGAATTTCGCAGCACCTGCAAAGTGAATTAAGCTGAGAGCTTGACCTTAACCTGGTTCACGATGCTTGCAAAACCTGCTGCGTCATTCACAGCCAAGTCAGCGAGGACTTTGCGGTCAATGGCGATGCCGGCTTTGCGGATGCCGTTGGCAAATTGGCTGTAGGTCATGCCGAGGCCGCGCACTGCTGCATTGATACGGGCGATCCACAACTGGCGGAACACACGCTTTTTAGTGCGGCGGTCACGGTAGGCATATTGGCCTGCCTTCATCACCGCTTCTTTGGCGATGCGGAATACATTGCCGCGGCGACCGCGGAAACCCTTGGCGAGTTTTAGAACTTTTTTGTGACGGGCACGTGCCGTAACACCACGTTTAACGCGAGGCATATTATTTCTCCTTTAAACGGTGTTAAGCCACGCCCATGCCGGGCAACATTTGCGCCATGTGACCCATATTGGTCTCATGAACGCCTGTTGGGCCGCGCAGATGGCGTTTGTTTTTGGTGGTTTTCTTGGTCAGGATGTGGCGCTTGAACGCCTGGCCGCGCTTAACGCTGCCACCTGGGCGAACGCGAAAACGTTTCTTCGCGCTGCTCTTGGTCTTCATTTTGGGCATGATTGCTCCGAGATTTCAGTTTTAACAAGCTTCGAGGCGTGCTTCTCAACTCCTTTGCGGGAGATGACAAACCCTTGTATGGCCTACGTCACTCTTGGGTCTTGCTGCAAGGAATTTGCGGCAAGCCCATGATTTTACACGATTTTTGGGTGTTTTGGCAAACCCAACCATCCGCAAGCGGCTAGCACTTCACAGCATTGCGGCAAAACTTATCTAGTTCGCGCACGGGTGTTCGAATGGCGACAGCATTCTTCGCCTTGCTGCCCACCTCAATGCTGAGCTTGGCCTCGTATTTTTTGAAGAACTCGTCGAACAGCTCACCCCCAAGCGTGGCGTAGGCGGTGAGCGTGTCGTCTTTCGCGTTGTGCTCTAGCAAGATGGCGCAAAGGGGTTGGCTCGCCGGGCCGCCGAGCACTTTGGCACCTTGCGCGGGATCGTATTGGCTGTGGTCTGCGCAGCAGTGGATCAGATCTGCGCCGGAGTTCGGCGTTTTGGCGTTCACCGGTGTGCCTTTGCGGAAACTGATGAAGCTCAACTGCTGAGTGGGATAAACAAGCTGATGCGCACAAATCGCGCTGAAAGCCACGATGCTCTTCTTTTGCCCCACGCCGCCCGGCCACGCGTAGCTCTCGCCACCTTTGGTTTTGAGCGAAGCAGCGCCCGATGGCGGCACAGCCTTGCCCAGATCAAGCAAGAAAACCGGCGTAGCCTCAAACGGATAATGAAACACGTAGTTCGTTTGCGCCGCAAGAGCTGATGCTTTGAACGGATCGCCGCGCTCGTTCGTGAGGAGCACGCGCTGGTAAGCCTTCGGGCGCGCATCTGCGGCGAGCACAGGCAAGCTAGCCGCCGTAGATAAACATGCCGCTGTAGCAGCAGTTGAGCATGATTCAATGAAATTGCGTCGATCCATCCCCAAGATCGTGCAGAGTCGCTCCTATGTTGTCAAGCTGATGAAAACGCGCGCCAAAGAGGTGCGCCTTAAAACGAGGTGCGGTTTTCGCTTGCACGCTTACGCTCAGCGGCCTATATTGAGGCTACACAACTCAAAAGGAAACCCGCATGAGCACCGACCTCCCTCTGAATCAAGCTGAATCTTCCACGCCACCCCTCTCCCGCCGCAGCATGCTTGGGGCAATGGGCACAGGCTTTGGCCTCGGCTACGCCGCGCTCGCCTCCACACAAGCCCAAGCACAAGCCGCAGCCACAGGCAAAACCGGCGAGGCCAAACCCACAGCCCTCACATTGAATGCAGACGACACGACCTACTTCGCCCAAGAAGAGCCCTACTTCATGCAGCTCGCGCGAGACGAATTCACGCTCGATCCAGCCGTCGTCTATTTCATGGCCGCGCAAAAAGGCTCTATCCCAAAAAGCGTGATGCTGCGCTACAAAGAAGGCTTGGATCAAGGCGCACGCGATCCCTTCCCCGTGTATGTGCAGCCCGTTGCGCAGATGCGCGCGTCGATTGCCAAATGCTACGGCACCACGCCCGATCAAATCGCGATCACACGTAACACCACCGACGCACTCACCCTCGCCATGAACGGCATCGAATGGAAAGCTGGCGATGAAATCCTCATCTCCCCGCTGGAGCACCCTACAGGCATCACGCTCGCGCTGCGTATTGCCGCGCGCTATGGCGTGATCATCAAGCAATGGGGCATCCCCGTGGGCAAAAATGTGACGGCAGATGAAGTGGTGGCGGCGCTGCAGCGCAGAGTCGTGCCCGGTAAGACCAAAGTGATTTTTTTCAGCAGCCCCCTTTGGCCAACAGGCATGCGCTTGCCCGAGCGCAAGATTGCCGAAGTCGCGCAAAAAGCTGGCGCGATTACGATTGTCGATGGCGCGCATTACAACGGCATGATCGATCCCAAACTCGATGAAACAGGCATCGATTTCTTTGCCCTCTGCGGCCACAAATGGCAAAACGGCCCGGGCGGCACAGGCGTGCTCTATGTGCGCAACAAAAAACTACCCAGCAACCAGACGGATTTGCCCCGCTTTCACCTCATTCGCTCCCAATCGCGCGACATCCCTTTCGACGGCTCACGCGGCGATTGGGACATCGGCGCAGCGCTCACGTTTTATGGCTTCCCCGAAAGCGGCGATTGGCGCGCTTTAACGGACGCATGCCTGCTCTGGGACAAAATCGGCCGCCAGCGCATCGAGGCATGGCATATGCGCTTGGGCAACTATTTCGTCAAACAACTGGTAGCTAATTTTGGCGAAGCCAGCATCCTGCGCCCCACGCAAGACCCTGCTCTCAACAGCGGCATCATCGCCTTCAACCCCTTCCCCACCAAAGAGCAGCGCTGGAACGAAAAACTCAACGTAGATTTCCGCGCCAATATGTTGCGTGACTACGGCTTCCGCATCAGCGGCCTAGGCGTAGGCAACAACGGCCTCACCCGCCGCCCCGATCCCGAAGCCGCCGCCTTCCCAGCAGGCACGATCCCCAACCGCGATCCAGCGAGCCTTGCTCCCGCGCCCATGGATCACCCCCAGCGCGTCAACGCTTGCGTGTGGAACAACCGCGCGCAGATTGATAACTTCTGTGCGGCGACGAAGGATTTGGTGAAGAAGATGGCGGTTTGAGATGCCGCTCAAACAGCAGCAAACGCCACCACCTCATTCATACTAGCCTCATCCGCCAACACGGCGATATGCCCGAGCTTGTGCGCCTCATGCAAACGCACATTGCTGGCTTTTTGTGCGAGCTCTGCACTGTTTCGGAATGAGGTGATTTTGTCGCTGCGGTCATGCACGATCAGCACGGGCGTCTTGTGCTTTGCGTATTGAGCGGCAAGCGCATCGGGCATGAAATCGGCGAAGGTTCTGCCTGAAGCGGCTTCCAAACCAGATTCCAACAAAGCACGAATTTCTTCGGAGAGCAAATGCGCCATCGCCCATTGATTGGAGAGCTTGTGCGTGTCGTAGAAAGGCGCAATCAAAGCCAAGCGCTTTGCTCGAATGGCGCCATTGGCCACAGCCCAAGATGCCGCACCGCCACCCAGCGAATGGCCTACCAGCAAGTCAATCGGCCCCGCAGTTTTTTGCACATGCGCGGCTACGGCGAGCAGAGTCTCTAGCGCAATCGGCAAGCCGCTTAAAGTGCCCTCACTGCGGCCATGCGCGAGATGATCAAAAGCATGCACCTCGTAGCCCGCTTGCCGCGCCTTTTGAATCAGTAGCGCAAAATTCAGCGCATAGCCTTCCCAGCCATGGCAAAGCAGCATGCGGCCAATCGGCTTGCCGCTCACAGGCTGCCATTGGTAGCAATGCACTTTCAGCCCATCGTGCATGAGCGAGGAGTGTTTCGCAGAGCTCACCATATCATTCAGCGATGCATCGTGCGCTTTCCATTGCGCCGCCTTCCAGCCAAAGTAACGCATCGAATCCGCTCTGAGCCGAGCCACATCGGGCAGCGTGCGCGCGCTCTCGGGTGGCGAGCAAAAAAGCTCCACCACCAAAGCCTGCGCTCGGCTTTTATCCAGCTTCATCGCAATATTGATCTGCTTGCGCACTTTGAGCACTTGCGCTGCAAATCGGAGCATATCGCCGCCAGTGGGGTTGAGCATTTCTAGCATGAGAGGCTTTCTAAAGTCGTATAATTGGTTCGTTAATTGACCAATTATAGTCCATTAACGTACTAATATGAAGTCCACAATAGCCAATCTCTCGACGCGCGCCCCTAAACCCAAAAGCAAAGCCGCCCTGCCCGCCACAGCATCCGTGCGCGGCATGGGAGCCTGGCTGGCCATCGTGCGCACCTATCAGCAATGCTCCGAGACACTCAGCGATGGCATCAAGCCGCTCGGCCTCAAGCTCGCGCAGCATGATGTGATGATGAATCTGCTGCTGAGCCCCACGCTCACTCAGCAGCAGCTCGCCGAGCGCAGCTTCGTCACCAAAAGCCATATGAGCGCCGTGCTCATGGAAATGGCCGAGCGAGGCTGGGTCAGCCGCGAGGAGAGCGAGCAAGACAAACGCAGCAAAGTCATCACCCTCACGCCAGATGGCCTAGCGCTGGCGCAGCAGGCTTGGGCAATACAAGCCGAGGTGGTGAAAGTGATGATGGGCGATCTGAGCAATGCACAAATCAAAGATATTCAAGATTTTTCGCTTAAGGCGCATAAGGCTTTGGCGCTGCATCGAGCACTTGTTAAGGAATGATACTTTTTTCGTTAGCTTTGAAAAGATAGCGATAAATGGTATGGCGAACGCTATGAGTGACCACCAGATACTCCAAATTTAGTAGCACTCCGCGCATTATCTAAGGCAGCTAAGGACTTAAACTATTGAAGAAAACAAAGCTGACTTAAACGTAAAAGACATACCGCATGATAGAAGTACCTATGCAGACCCAAACTGAAGAACGGCTTCATGCGCTGTGTATGCAGCTTGGTCTGACACTTTGGCGTCTTCAAGAATTAGAGGGTGTAGTAGCCAAATACTATGTCCTTGTCGCGCTTGCTACACGAGGCATGGGCATCAAGGAGGGGCAAGCACTACAACAAACGGTGGATGGGAAAACGTTTGGCAAGACGGTGAGACTACTTCGTGATGCCAACAAGATTCCAGATGAAGTAGTCGAACGCCTTCCATCTATTGTCCATGAAAGAAACTGGCTGGTTCACTCCTCGTTAGCTGATGAGCGAGCGGCTGTTTACAATGACGTTCAGTGCGAGGCTTTCACAGCACGTATGAAAGCAATGACTTCAGAGGCTAGCTCAATAATAAAGATTATTGCCAAATCCGCCGAGAACTTCGTCTTAGAAGCTGGTGTTAGCCAGCAGGAAATTGAAAGGCTCACTAAGCAGACTCTAGATTCATGGCGTGGTGATTAGGTTTAGCTCAACTGCATATCGGTTGAACATAGGTTTGTAGTCGACTAGAAGTACGACTGCACTATTCGCCCTCAAAGCACAACCGCCTCCAAATATGGCTGCATCACCTTTTCAACGCGATTGATCTTCGCAAAATGGCGCAGCTCAGCCATCGTGAGCTTGCGGCTACGCCATGCGTCTTTCAAAGCCTGTAGCGCCACATCCAGCCC
>JAAFJC010000088.1 GCA_013297925.1 Comamonadaceae bacterium | reverse complement strand
TGTTTAGCCTTTGAAATCACAAAAGCATGGCTTTGATCGTACATAAATATGGTGGCACCTCGATGGGCTCCACCGAGCGCATTCGCAATGTGGCCAAGCGCGTGGCCAAATGGGCGCGGGCGGGGCATCAGATGGTGGTTGTGCCCTCAGCCATGAGCGGCGAGACCAATCGCTTGCTGGGGCTGGCCAAAGAGCTCGCTCCTGCTAAATCCACAGCTTCTCACGCGCGCGAGCTCGATGCGCTGGCTGCTACGGGCGAGCAAGTCTCATCCGCACTGCTAGCGATTGCTTTGCAAGCCGAAGGCATGGAGTCGGTGAGCTACAGCGGCTGGCAAGTGCCGATCAAGACGGATAGCTCCTACACCAAAGCCCGCATCGAGAGCATTGATGACAAGCGCATCCGCGCGGATTTGTCGGCAGGCCGTGTGGTGATCGTCACAGGCTTTCAAGGTGTTGACCCAGAAGGCAATGTGACGACGCTGGGGCGTGGTGGCTCGGATACGTCTGCCGTGGCCGTGGCCGCTGCGATGAAGGCGGCGGAATGCTTGATTTATACCGATGTGGATGGCGTGTACACCACCGATCCGCGCGTGGTGCCTGAGGCGCGCCGCTTGCACACCGTGAGCTTTGAAGAGATGCTGGAGATGGCCAGCATGGGCTCTAAGGTCTTGCAGATTCGCTCGGTGGAGTTTGCGGGCAAATACAAAGTGCCCCTGCGCGTGCTCTCCAGTTTCACGAGCTGGGATATTGATATCAACGAAGAAGCCAAATCTGGCACTTTGATCACTTTTGAGGAAGATGAAAACATGGAACAAGCCGTCGTCTCCGGCATTGCGTTTAACCGCGACGAAGCCAAAATCTCTATTCTTGGTGTGCCCGACAAGCCAGGCATTGCCTACAACATTTTGGGCGCTGTGGCCGATGCCAACATCGAAGTCGATGTGATCATCCAAAACATTTCCAAAGACGGCAAAACCGATTTCTCTTTCACCGTGCATCGCAATGATTATGCGAAGACGATTGACTTGCTCAAAGCCAAGGTCATCCCGAAGCTAGGTGCAGCAGAAATCGTGGGCGACACGAAAATTTGCAAGGTGAGCATCGTCGGCATCGGCATGCGCAGCCATGTGGGCATCGCCAGCAAAATGTTCCGCTCGCTCTCAGAAGAGGGCATTAACATCCAAATGATTTCTACCAGCGAGATCAAAACCTCGGTGGTGATCGACGAGAAATACATGGAGCTGGCTGTGCGCGCGCTGCACAAGGCTTTTGATTTGGATCAGCCTGTCGCTTGATGTTCAAAGCGACATAAAAAAAGCCACCGCGAGGTGGCTTTTTTGTTGGCTAAGCGAATGCTCAAGCGTTCAATGCCGCCATAGCGCGAGCAGTGATATCACTCACATCGCCCAAGCCATCGATCTTGCGATAGCGTGGCGCTGCTGTTGGCTCATTCGCAGCCCATTTTGAATAGTATTCCACCAAGGGGCGTGTTTGAGCGCTGTACACATCGAGGCGCTTTTGTACTGTTTCCGCTTTGTCATCATCGCGCTGCACCAAAGGCTCGCTCGTCAAATCGTCCAAACCTTCCGCCTTCGGTGGGTTGAACTTCACGTGATAGGTGCGGCCAGAGGCTGGATGGCTGCGGCGGCCGCTCATGCGCTCGATGATGGAATCAAAAGGCACATCGATTTCCAGCACGACATCCAGCTTCACGCCAGCGTCTTTCATGGCTTGGGCTTGGGCAATCGTGCGCGGGAAACCGTCAAACAAGAAACCATTGGCGCAATCTGATTGCGTCAGGCGTTCTTTCACCAAACCAATGATGATTTCATCGCTGACAAGTTGGCCAGCGTCCATCACTTTTTTTGCTGCGATACCCAGTTGCGTGCCTGCCTTGACGGCAGCGCGCAGCATGTCGCCGGTGGAAATCTGAGGAATGCCAAATTGTTTGCAAATAAAAGATGCTTGGGTGCCTTTGCCTGCGCCGGGCGCGCCCAACAGAATGAGTCTCATCACAAACCTCGATAATTATTTAACTCGCCAAGGATAGCATGGACGGCTTGGAGAGAGCTTACTTTTGCCCCCAGAGTTGGCGCGCTATCTCTAAATCTTGCGGTGTGTCCACGCCCGAGGGAGGCGCATGCGGGCTGATGTGGACGGCGATTTTGTGGCCATGCCAAAGCGCTCGCAATTGCTCCAGCGATTCGCTGATCTCAATGGGCGCTTGCGGTAGCTTAGGAAATTGGCGCAGATAGCCAGCGCGGTAGCTGTAAATGCCCACATGGCGTAGCGGCTTGGGCGCATCAGGATGCTGATCGCGATTAAAAGGAATCAAGCTGCGACTGAAATACAGCGCGTGGCCGGCAGCATCCAAGACGACCTTCACGACATTCGGATTGCTCAAATCCGCTACGGATTCAATAGCGTGCGCCGCAGTTCCCATCTGGGCTAAAGGCGATTGCTCTAAAAGAAAGGCAACAGCAGAGATCAACTCAGGATCTATCAATGGCTCATCGCCTTGAACGTTGACCACGATGGCCTCATCTTTCAATGCCAAATGATCGCAGGCTTCCGCCAAACGGTCTGAGCCGCTGGGATGATCATCGCGAGTTAAAACCGCTTGAACACCATGCGCCTCGCAAGCTGCATGAATACGCGCATCGTCACAGGCGACTACCACTTGACTGGCTCCAGACAGCAGGGCGCGCTGAGCCACCCTCACCACCATCGGCGCTCCGCCAATATCAGCCAGCGGTTTGTTGGGCAGCCGCGTTGAAGCCATACGCGCGGGAATCAAAACTGTGAAACTCATGATGAAAGCATTCAAACCAAGAAATAAGGCCCATTTTCTAACGAAAACAGGCCTTAGCTGGGAAGAAATCTGCGAGAGCTGCTATTATTTTTGAAGCATCTTACCGAGCATACCCATCAAATCACCTGCGCCACCCAAGCCACCTTCTGGCGCTTGGCCGTTGGGGGTCAGTTGATCAATGATGCCAGGGAGCATTTGCGCCAAAGCGCCGCCGGCTTCACCTTGGCTCATGCCGAGCTTGGAGGCAATATCACCCAAAGCGCCCGAGCCGAGCACCTGCGAGAGTTGGTCTGCGCTGATGGGCATGTTCTCGCCTTTGCCCACCCATGAGCCAACCACTTCGCCCATGCCGGCTTGGTTGAACTTTTCCATCAGACCGCCCAAGCCGCCTTGCTGGCCATCATTACTAAGCATGCTGGTGATCACGGGCAGCAATGCCCCGAGATTGCCACCTGCGCCGCCGCTTTGCTGCGCGCCGCCCATCACTGCACCTAGAACAGAATTCAGTAAGCTCATATCAAACTCCTTGTGGTTAATGGAAGGATTTTGCTGGCGAAAGGATCAGACTGCAAGTTCAGCGCATCTTCTGCCGCTTCGTACGCCGTGTACTGTGATTTTATGCACGTCGTAGATCATTTGCCACACAGCTTAAGCTTGCGATCACAGTCCAAGAGCAGCAATAGCAGCTTTGGCAATCTGCGCATCTTCGCTGGATTTCACTCCGCTCACGCCCACTGCGCCAATCACATGACCATCTTTCACAATCGGCACACCGCCTTCTAGCATGCCGTGGAGAAGGGGGGCGCTGAGGAAACTGGTGCGGCCTTGGTTGATGATGTCTTCATAGATTTTGCTTTCGCGACGGCCGAGTGCGGCGGTTTGTGCCTTGGCGGGAGCAATGTGGGAAGAAATCGCAGCAACCCCATCCAAGCGCTGCAAACCCAGCAAATGCCCACCGTCATCGACCACCGCAATCGTCACTGCCCAATTGTTAGCAAGTGCTTCTTTTTCTGCGGCTGCCAAAAGGTTTTTGACGTCTGCTGCTTCGAGCAAAGATTTGGTTTTCATGAAGATTCCTGAGTTAAAAAATACAAAGACAATAGCTTAACTGCTGGATACGCTGGGATTTGACCCAGCAAGTCAAAAGAATCCATACAAAAAAGAATCCATACAAATAGTAGGAAAACGTGGCGACAACACGTTGCGTTTGATTTCCCCTAAAATCATCTCACGCTGCGGATTTCATAGCAGCATGACAGGAGAAATTCATGAGTGATCCCATTGTTTTGAATCAAGGCGCCATTCTTGGCGGCGCAGAGCGTAATCGTGTGCTGCGCAATACCTATTGGCTGCTTGCTCTGAGCTTGCTGCCCACTGTGCTTGGTGCCTGGCTGGGCGTGGCTACCGGTATCACCAAAGGTCTGACAGGCTTTATGGGCCTGATCGTCTTTTTGGGTGGTGCGTTTGCTTTCATGTATGCGATTGAGAAGACCAAAAATTCCGCAGCTGGCGTGCCCGTGCTGCTTGCATTCACTTTCTTTATGGGCTTGATGCTCTCGCGCATGCTGGCCATGGTGCTCGGCTTTAAAAACGGCAGTGAGCTGATCATGACGGCGTTTGCTGGCACAGCGGGTATCTTTTTCGTGATGGCATCGCTTGCCAGCGTGATCAAGCGTGATCTGTCTGGTATGGGTAAATGGCTGTTTGTGGGTGCACTGGCTGTGATGGTGGGTGCGATCATCAACGTGTTTATCGGCTCTACCATAGGTATGGCAGTGATCAGCGTGATGTGCATCGGCATTTTCTCTGCCTATATGCTGTATGACTTGAAGCAGATCATCGATGGCGGTGAGACCAACTACATCAGTGCCACACTGGCCTTGTATATGGATATCTTCAATGTCTTCCAAAGCTTGCTGGCCTTGCTCGGCATCTTCGGTGGTGATCGAGAATAATCTGCATTTCTTGCAGACATGAAAAAAGCGCCCAAGGGCGCTTTTTTCATGCGAAAAATCCGTGAGGATTATTTCTTTGGCTCAACAGCCTTCTTAGCAGCGTCAGCAGCAGCACCGGCGGCAGCGCCAGCAGCGGCTTTAGCAGCGTCGGCAGCACCAGCGCCAGAAGCCATTGCATCTTTCGCAGCGCCAGCAGCAGCACCGGCGGCAGCGCCAGCAGCAGCTTTAGCAGCGTCGGTAGCAGCACCAGCGGCAGCGCCGGCAGCAGAAGCGGCACCAGCAGCAGCGGATGCAGCGCCAGCGGCGGCTTCAGCCACTGGGGCAGGAGCTGGCGCTGGAGCGGCAGCAGCTGGAGCAGGTGCTGGAGCAGCAGCTTCAGGCTTCTTACCGCAAGCGGCCAAAGCAACAGCAGCCATCAAAGAGGCCAAAACGAGGGTCTTTTTCATTGGATAGTCCTTTTAGGATGTAAGAAAACAATTTCCGGAAATTGTCATTGCACAAAAAGTGTGAACGATCTGCGCTTTGACGGATGCAGCGTTCGCACAGACAAAGCTATGCGAACTCAGCGGATTGCACTCAGGGCACTCGAGTTCCCTGCGCACAACCCAGAATTATAGCCCGTGTGCCAGCCCGTTTTCAGAAAAGCGTAGCAAACTGTTTAGCCTAGGCGCAGCTTGGGCGGTATTCCGATTAAAGCCCTCACTGCGAGAGGGCTTGGCTTAAACTAAAGGCATTGCTGCTCAAAGCACCTGTGATCATTTTTTGTCTAGGTTTTACGTCTTGCAAACTTCTGTGCTATCCCATACAGGTTCTGCCGATCCTTATGCCACCTTGGTGGCGCAAGACATGGCTATCGTCGATGCCGTGATCGCAGAGCGCTTATCTACCGATGTACCTCTGGTGAGCCAGATCAGCAACTACATCATCTCCGCCGGCGGTAAGCGCTTGCGCCCGGTGCTCCTCCTGCTGATGAGCGGAGCATTGGGTTATCAGCAGCAGAACAAATACCAACTCGCAGCCGTGGTGGAATTCATTCATACCGCCACCTTGCTGCACGATGATGTGGTGGACGAATCCACCTTGCGCCGAGGGCGGCCTACGGCCAATGAATCCTTTGGCAACGCTGCCAGCGTACTGGTGGGCGATTTTCTCTACTCGCGTGCTTTCCAAATGATGGTGGAATGCGGCTCGATGCGGGTGATGTCAATTCTTGCTGAAGCCACCAATGTGATCGCTGAAGGCGAGGTGCTTCAGTTGATGAATATGCATGATGCATCGCTGGATGAGGCGGGCTATTTGCGGGTGATTCGCTCGAAGACTGCGAAATTGTTTGAAGCCAGCTCTCGTCTGGCTGCTGTTTTAGCAGGTAGCGATACGGCAACCGAGGAGGCTTGCGCCACCTACGGCCAAGCGCTAGGCACTGCATTTCAAGTGATAGATGATGCGCTGGATTACGAGGGCGATGCGGCGCGAATGGGTAAAAATCTGGGTGACGATTTGCGAGAAGGCAAAGTCACTTTGCCTTTGATCATTGCCATGCAAAGAGCCGACAGCTCTGACGCGGCCTTGATCCGCCATGCGGTTGAGCAGCCCGATCCCGAGCGATTGGAGCAGCAATTGCAAGTCATCATGACGGTGATCAACCGCACCCAAGCCTTGCAAGCTACCCACGCGGCTGCCCGGCTAGAAAGCCAACGTGCCATGGCGGCTTTGCAGCCTCTGCCTGATTCAGTTTACAAACAGGCCTTGCTAAAGTTAGCAGAGCAATCTATCGCGCGTACGGCCTAAAGATAGCCACAAGCCGTGCAGATCTAGAAGTTGACTGATTGGGTTCAGCACAAAGGCCAGTCTCGGGGAGCTAAGGCCTTGAAACCACTTAAACCCCCGGTGGCCGTCAGCCATTCTTCTTAATGTGTCGTTTCCAAGTCGGTTTTGCATGAGTTTGTCTGCTCCGAGTTTGGACTTGAGCGCTATGTGGTGTATTCTCTGGGATGTATGCTTGATCAGCTGCCTGTATTTTAGGCAGGAAAAAGCGACACCTACTTATCATGGCCGTTGTTGATTCTTCGCTAAATATTTCTTCAACCCTTGCATTACCGGGCACCGCTCGTGCTTTGGTAATGGCTGGCAAGCTTGAGCAAAAGAAGGCCGAAGATGCCTTTCGTAAGTCGCAGTCCAGCAAAAATAGCTTTATTGCTGAGTTGATCCAATCTGGCGCGATTTCAGCCTCCGATCTGGCTCACACGATGTCTGCGGCATTCGCCTCGCCGTTGATTGATTTGGATGCAGTGGACGTCCAGCGCTTACCCAAAGGTTTGCTCGATCCCAAACTTTGCCAAAGCCTGCGCGTGGTGGTTTTGGCCAAACGCAACAACCGCCTCATCGTTGCCACCGCAGACCCATCCGATCAAACGACAGCAGAGAAAATAAAATTTGCGACCCAATCAGGCGCTGATTGGGTGATTGCCGAATACGACAAACTCTCCAAACTGGTTGAGGCTGCGTCTGTATCTACTTCCGAGGCATTGGATTCCATCATTGGTGCGCCGGGCGACTTCGAGTTTGACGATGCCAGCATGGAGGCAGTCGTCGATGAGCAGGAAGAGGTTGCAACTGACGTAGAAGACGCACCTGTCGTTAAATTCCTGCAAAAAATGCTGCTTGATGCCTATGGCATGCGCGCCTCAGATTTGCACTTCGAGCCCTATGAGCACACCTATCGCGTGCGCTTCCGTATTGACGGTGAGCTCAGAGAAATCGCCTCGCCTCCTGTCTCGATCAAAGATAAGCTGGCATCGCGTATCAAGGTGATTTCTAAGCTCGATATCTCCGAGAAGCGCGTTCCGCAAGATGGCCGTATGAAGCTCAAAGTGGGCGCGGATCGGGTGATTGATTTTCGTGTCAGCACCTTGCCCACGATGTTTGGCGAAAAAATCGTGATCCGTATTTTGGATCCGTCCAGTGCCAAGCTCGGCATTGAGGCCTTGGGATACGAGCAGATAGAGAAAGCGCGTATTCTGGAGGCCATCAGCCGACCCTATGGCATGATTTTGGTGACCGGGCCCACTGGCTCTGGCAAAACCGTGTCGCTTTACACCTGCTTGAATTTGATGAACAAGCCGGGCGTGAATATCGCCACCGCCGAAGATCCTTGCGAGATCAACTTACCCGGTGTCAATCAGGTCAACGTGAATGATCGCGCAGGCTTGACCTTCGCTGTGGCGCTTAAATCCTTCTTGCGCCAAGATCCTGATGTGATCATGGTCGGTGAGATTCGCGATTTGGAAACGGCGGACATTGCCATCAAAGCCGCGCAAACCGGCCACTTGGTGCTATCGACTCTGCACACCAATGACGCGCCTACCACGCTCACGCGTATGCGCAACATGGGTATTGCGCCTTTCAACATTGCATCGAGCGTGATCTTGATCACAGCACAGCGCCTTGCGCGCCGTTTATGCACCAATTGCAAGCAGCCGGCTGATATCCCTCAAGAAAACTTGATTCAAGCTGGATTCTCAGAAGAAGAGATCGATGGCAGCTGGACGCCCTACAAACCCATGGGCTGCTCCATGTGCAACAACGGCTACAAAGGCCGCGTCGGTATCTATCAGGTGATGCCTATCACGGACGACATGCAGCGCTTGATTCTGGCCGACGCCAGCGCTATGGATATTGCTGAGCAGGCACAAAAAGACGGTGTGCGCAGCCTGCGGCAATCAGCTTTGCATAAAGTCAAAATTGGCATGACTTCGCTGGAAGAAGTTATCGCGGTGACCAATGAATAACGGTAGCATCAGCAATTCGAGACGGAGACGCTAATGGCAACGGCAGCAAGTAAAAAATCTGATGTCAAAGAAGTAGTCTTTGAATGGGAAGGTAAAGATCGCGGCGGAAAAACCGTGCGCGGTGAGCAGCGCGCTGTCAGCGAAAATCAAGTGATGGCTGCATTGCGTCGCCAAGGCATCATTCCTGGAAAAATCAAAAAACGGAAGATGCGCTCAGGCAAGGCGATCAAGCCCAAAGACATCGCCATCTTCACGCGCCAATTGGCCACCATGATGAAAGCTGGTGTGCCATTGCTGCAGTCCTTTGATATCGTGGGTCGCGGAAATCCCAATGCCAGTGTGACGAAACTGCTCAACGATGTGCGAACCGATGTAGAAACGGGTACTTCTCTGTCCTCAGCATTCCGCAAATACCCTTTGTATTTTGACAATCTGTACTGCAATTTGGTGGAAGCGGGTGAGGCCGCCGGTATTTTGGAGAGTTTGCTTGATCGCTTGGCCACCTACATGGAAAAAACCGAGGCGATCAAATCCAAGATCAAATCTGCGCTCATGTACCCCACAGCCGTGGTGGTGGTGGCATTTGTCGTGGTGGCGGTGATCATGATTTTTGTTATTCCTGCTTTCAAGCAGGTGTTTACGAGTTTCGGTGCAGATTTACCGGCGCCCACATTGTTTGTGATGGCTGTGAGCGAGTATTTCGTGAAATGGTGGTGGCTCATCTTCGGCGGTATTGGCGGCGGTATTTACTTCTTCATGCAGGCGTGGAAGCGCAATGAGAAGATGCAAAAATTCATGGATCGCTTGCTGCTGAAAGTCCCGGTGTTTGGCGCTTTGATTGAGAAATCATGCATTGCTCGATGGACGCGCACGCTCGCCACTATGTTTGCTGCCGGAGTGCCCTTAGTAGAGGCGCTCGATTCTGTGGGCGGCGCATCAGGTAATTCGCTTTACGCAGATGCCACCACCAAAATTCAACAGGAAGTCTCGACGGGTACTTCTCTGACGGTGGCCATGCAAAACGCTAATTTGTTTCCCTCCATGGTGATTCAAATGACGGCCATTGGCGAGGAGTCTGGCTCAATCGATCACATGCTAGGTAAAGCAGCAGATTTTTATGAATCTGAGGTAGATGAAATGGTCGCAGGTTTATCCAGCTTGATGGAGCCCATCATCATCGTATTTCTCGGCACGCTCATTGGCGGCATCGTGGTGTCGATGTATCTTCCGATCTTCAAGCTCGGTCAAGTGGTTTAAGCATGTCGGCGCTATGGCTGGAGGCAGCGCCAGTAGCGCTGCTGGGCTTGTTCATCGGCAGCTTTCTCAATGTGGTGATTCATCGCCTTCCCAAAATGTTGGAGGCGCAGTGGATGGCGGAGTGCCGCCAGCTCACGCATCCTGATGAGCCCGCTGCAGCGAGAGAGAGATATAACTTGGTTGTGCCGCGCTCGGCTTGCCCACATTGCGGTCACCAGATTCGTTGGTATGAAAATGTTCCCGTACTGAGCTATCTTGTGCTTGGCGGCAAATGCTCCAATTGCAAAGCCAAGATCAGCATGCGCTACCCCTTTGTCGAGCTGATCACGGGCGCTTTGTATGCGTACTGTGCGTATCGCTGGGGCTGGAGCTGGCAGACGGCAGCTTGGTGTGCGTTTTGCACAGCGCTGGTTGCACTCACCTTTATCGATTGGGATACCACTTTACTTCCTGATGACATCACGCTGCCTTTGATCTGGCTAGGTTTGATCGCGGCTGCGCTGCGCTGGAACACAGACGTTACTTTGGTCAATGCAGTCTGGGGTGCTGTGGCGGGCTATCTGTCGCTTTGGAGTGTGTATTGGCTGTTCAAGCTGGTTACGGGCAAGGAAGGCATGGGCTACGGCGATTTCAAATTGTTTGCGGCATTAGGGGCTTGGTTTGGCTGGCAAGCGTTGATCCCGATGATTTTGCTCTCATCCGTACTGGGCGCAATTGTAGGTATCGCGATGAAGCTCAATAGCAGCCTGCGGGAAGGCGGCTATGTGCCGTTTGGCCCATTTCTGGCAGGTGCTGGCGTGGTGAGTTTGATTTTTGGCTCATCGAGCATCCTGCGGGTGATCGGACTCTGAGTAGGCCTCTGCCATGTTGAAAATCGGTTTGACAGGTGGGATCGGTAGTGGCAAAAGTACCGTGGCCAATATCTTGGCAAAGCTTGGGGCCCAGCTGATCGATGCGGATGCGATATCGCGTGCTGCGACTCAATCCGGTGGCGCCGCAATGCAGGCGCTTCGTGGCGCTTTTGGCGAGGGCGTGGTGGCCTCTGATGGCAGCCTGAGCCGCGATGCCATGCGCGAAATCATGCTCAGTGACCCGAGCGCCAAAGCGCGGCTTGAGCGCATTTTGCATCCACTGATTGGCGAGCAAATCGATCAGCAACTGGCTGCTGCTGAGCAAGCTGATGCGCAAATCGTGGTGCTCGATATCCCTTTGCTGGTGGAGGGTGGCTCGCGCTGGCGCAATCGTTTAGATGCGGTGTGGGTGGTCGATTGCTTGCCTCAGACGCAAATATTTCGTGTGCAGGCACGCAGCGGCTGGCCGGTTGCGCAGATAGAAGCTGTGATCGCCGCTCAGGCCAGTCGCGATCAGAAATGGGCTGCGGCCGATGCAATCATTTTCAATGAAGGCTTGAGCCTTTCAGAGCTGGAGCAGCAAGTGAAGGCGTTGCTTAATCTTACTCAGGAGAAGGCTGGTGCTTGAGCATGCACTATGATTACTGCCAATTGATACATCAACCCACGCCGTGATCCTCTACGAATACCCTTTCAACGAACGTGTGCGCACCTATTTGCGCCTTGAGCACTTGTTTGAGCGGCTGGGGCATTTGCTCGCGCGCGAAGATTCGCTAGATCATCATTTCGCCTTCGTCACGATCTTTGAGATCATTGAGGTGGCGGCGCGCGCAGAGCTCAAATCGGATGTGCTCAAGGATTTAGAAAAACACAAGCAGCACATGATCGCGTTTCGCGGCAATC
>JAAFJC010000087.1 GCA_013297925.1 Comamonadaceae bacterium | reverse complement strand
TGTGGATAGCTGGAAAGCCCTTTGCCATCGACTTCTTGGCGGAAGCTATCGAGCTGCGCCTCTGACAAGCGGCCTTCGAGGAAGGCGCGGGCGTAAATGCCAGGGGAGCTGTGGCCTTGGATGTAGAGGCAATCGCCGCCATGGCCTTCGCTCTCTGCATGCCAAAAATGATTGAAGCCCGCGCCAAGCATGGAAGCCAGCGATGCGAATGAGCCGATGTGGCCACCCAAATCGCCACCGTCAGCAGGATTCAAGCGATTGGCGCGCACCACCATAGCCATCGCATTCCAGCGCATGAAGGCACGCAGGCGCTTTTCAATCGCGATATTGCCGGGGCAATGCGGCTCTTGATCGGCTTCGATGGTGTTGACGTAACCCGTGTTGGCGGAGAAAGGCAAATCGATACTGCTTTGGCGCGCATGTTCCAAAAGCTGCTCCAGCAATTGATGCGCACGATCTTTGCCTTCAGCTTCGATCACAGCGGTGAGGGCATCGAGCCACTCGCGGGTTTCTTGTGCGTCAATGTCTATGGGTAATGCGGACATGTGTGTCTCCTGAAGAAGCGGCTTGTCATGGTGTTGACAATGGATAGCTTGCCTTGAATTTAGGGCAGTGACTCTATTGTTTCATAAAATTTAAGATATTTTCAAATAGTGCATCATGTTTTTATAATGTGAAATATGAACGGAATCCTGATTCAGCTCCGTGCTGCACGACAATCCTCACATGACAGAAGCAAAGATCAATTGGCTATCACGTTGGTGGCGCTCGCAATCGCCGACTCGGCAAGATCGCTTTGCATTGATCGCGCCGCTGGCTGCAGTGGCTGTGTTTCTGATGGCCATCGTGGCAGCTTTTGGCTATTTGCGTTTGGAGGAAATGTCGCGCGAGCAGCAGGCCGTACAGCGTGATGTGGAATATGCACAGCAGCGATTGAGATTGCGGTTGCTAGAAAGACAAGAACAGCTGATGCGCTTGGCGGCTGATATCAGCAACAACCAAATCGACTCGGAAGATTTCATCACGCAGGCTGAGAGTTTGGTGCGGCAATTTCCTGAGCTTCAATCGGTCGTGTGGATTGATGCCAGAAAACGCATCCGAGTGAGCTATACCTCGCCGAGCATGCCTGGCCTGTATGTGCGGCTTGCGGGTGATGCGCCGCGCTATCCAGAAACAGAAACTGTGTTTAACTTGGTGCGCGATGTGCGCCAGCCGATGTATTCTGTGCCGTTTTCCGTGCCGACAGGAATGGGCACGGAGACGATGCCTGTGCTTCAAGTGCAGGTGCCGCTGGCTGATGGCGCGCGATTTGCGGGCGTTGTGATGGGGGAATATCAGATCGATGGACTCATGCGCTATGGTGTGCCAGCGGAGGTTGCCGCCAAGTATGCCGTGGCTCTGGTGGATGGGAAAAATCGTGTGCTCTCGGGCAATACCAGCCCAAAGCGCAATGCTGCTGTGAGGCTATTGCCTTGGGTACAGCACGATACGGAATATGAAGTGCCTGTGTCCCCAATCGGCAGCAGCTTGGTGCTTCGCGCGGAGGCTTATCGCACCTCGCTCGGTGTGATCGGCAGTGCGCTCTTTTGGCTGGTGCTCTTTCTATCGGGAATGACGGCTTTCTTGCTGGTCAGTGCATGGCGACACACGCGCAGGCGTATTCGCACCCAAGCTGCGCTGTTGCAAGAAACTGGCTTTCGCCGTGCCATGGAAAACTCCATGCTTACAGGTATGCGTGCGCTTGATTTGCAAGGCCGCATCACTTATGTGAATCCTGCGTTTTGCCAGATGACGGGATGGAGTGAGGCAGAGTTGGTCGGCCTGACTGCGCCCTTTCCGTATTGGCCAGAAGATGATCGCGAGCTGCTAGCCGCGCGGCTGGAAGATGAACTCGCAGGGCGCACCACCTCGGGTGGCTTTCAGGTGCGTGTGAAGCATCGTGATGGCAGCATTTTTGATGCGCGGATGTATGTCTCACCCTTGGTAGATGGCAAAGGCGTGCAAAGCGGTTGGATGACATCGATGACCGACATCACAGAGCCAAACCGCGTGCGTCGCCAGCTCTCGGAATCTTATGAGCGCTTCACCACTGTGCTTGAGGGCTTGGATGCTAGCGTCTCTGTGGCGCCGCTTGGAGGCGATGAGCTGCTGTTTGCCAACAAGATGTATCGGCTCTGGTTTGGCGGCAAAGCTTCTGAGCATTTGAGCTTGGTGGCGCAGGCCGGGCAGATTGACAGCGGCATCGTGCAGCCCGAATTCAAAGACAGTGGGCAGGGCGATAGTGTGGATTCCTTGGCGGGCTTGCCCACAGAAGAGCTCACGACGGCCCGAAGTGAAAACGCTGAAATCTTCATTCCAGATCTGAATAAATGGCTCGAAGTGCGCTCTCGCTATTTGAACTGGACGGATGGCCGCTTGGCTCAAATGGTGATCGCAACTGACATCACGCCGCGACGTGTGGCTGAAGACTTGGCCGCGCAACAGGCCGAGAAGGCACAATCCGCCTCTCGCCTGATCACCATGGGCGAGATGGCTTCTAGCGTGGCGCATGAGCTCAATCAACCGCTCACAGCGATTTCTAACTACTGCAACGGCATGGTCAGCCGCATTCAAGCCAAGCAAATCAGCGAAGAGGAAATGCTGGCTGCGTTGGAAAAAACAGCCCGCCAAGCGCAACGCGCCGGGCAAATCATCCAGCGCATTCGCAGCTTTGTGAAGCGCTCTGCGCCCAATCGCACGGAGAGCGAAGTCTCGCAATTGGTCTCTGAAGCCTTGGAGCTGGCAGATATCGAGCTGCGCAGGCGCAATGTGCGGCTCACACATTACTTGGCCGCTCGCTTGCCCAAGCTGATGGTGGATCCTATTTTGATCGAGCAGGTGCTGGTGAATCTGCTGAAAAATGCTGCTGAATCGATTGATAACGCCAATCGCCCAAGCAGTCGTAGAAGCGTTGAGCTTCGCGCAGTGCCCAAGCAAATGGAGGGCATGGGAGAGGCGGTTGAATTCACAGTCACTGATACAGGGCAGGGCCTAGCGCCTGAGGTGATGCAGCGCTTGTTTGAAGCTTTCTTCTCCACCAAGGCTGAGGGTATGGGCATTGGTTTGAATTTGTGCCGCTCCATCGTGGAGAGCCACCAAGGGCGGATGCATGCTGAGAACCTCTACAATGGCAATGAAGTGACGGGTTGCCGTTTCAGCTTCTGGCTGCCTTGTCAGCCGGTAGCATTTGATGGCGGCCGCACAGGTGGCTTTGCGGCTTTGCAGACGTAAAGCTCGTTGCTATGAATAAATGAGCAGTCCGCGCAGTAAATATGCCGGCAATCGTTGGGTTTCGTTAGAAAAGGACAGTGTTTCATGAGCTTGATCCCGAAAAAAGGCACGGTGTATGTGGTCGATGACGATGAGGCCGTGCGCGATTCGTTGCAATGGCTGCTCGAAGGCAAAGACTACCGCGTGCGCTGCTTTGATTCCGCTGAGACCTTCCTCGCCCGTTACGACCCCCGCGAAGTCGCTTGTCTGCTGGTGGACGTGCGCATGGGCGGCATGAGCGGCATCGAGCTGCAAGACAAACTGATAGAGCGCAAGAGCCCGCTACCGGTCGTCTTCATCACCGGCCATGGCGATGTGCCGATGGCCGTGAACACCATGAAAAAAGGCGCGATGGATTTCATCCAAAAGCCCTTCAAAGAAGCCGAACTCGTGAGCTTGGTTGAGCGCATGCTGGAGCAGGCCAAAGGCAGCTTCGCAGAGCATCAGCAATCCGCTAGCCGAGATGCTTTGCTGGCTAAGCTCACCGGGCGCGAGGCGCAAGTGCTAGAGCGCATCGTCGCTGGGCGTTTGAACAAGCAGATTGCCGACGATTTGGGCATCAGCATCAAAACCGTTGAAGCGCATCGCGCCAACATCATGGAAAAGCTTGGGGCAAATACGGTGGCTGATTTGCTGAAGATTGCACTCGGATCTAACGCTCCAAAAGCTTAAGACTTTAAAAACCAAACATCCGGACGCAAAAGACGCAAAAGTTACGCAAAAGACGCAAAAAAATCCCTGTTTCTTTTTTGCGTCTTTTGCGTAACTTTTGCGCCCTTTGCGGCCGGTATTTTTTTGATTTCGCACATCATGACCGCTCAACTCATCAACGGCAACGAACTTTCCACCCAGCTGCGCGCTGATGTAGCCCGCCGCGCAGCAGCGCTCAAAGCCAAAGGCATCACGCCCGGCTTAGCCGTCGTGCTCGTAGGCGATAACCAAGCCTCTCAAGTCTACGTGCGCAATAAAGTCAAAGCCTGCGCCGACAGCGGCTTGCATTCCGTGTTGGAAAAGCACCCCGCCGACATGAGCGAAGCGGCGCTGCTCGCTCTCGTGGACAAACTCAACAACGACCCAATGATCCACGGCATTCTCGTGCAGCTTCCTTTGCCGGCGCACATGGATGCGCAAAAGGTGATCGAAGCGATTGCGCCTGAAAAAGATGTGGATGGTTTCCATGTGGCCAGCGCAGGCGCACTCATGGTCGGCCGCCCCGGTTTTTGGCCTTGCACGCCTTATGGCTGCATGAAGATGCTCGAATCGATTGGCTACAGCCTCAAAGGCAAACACGCTGTGGTGATTGGCCGCAGCAATATCGTGGGCAAACCCATGGCCCTCATGCTCTTGCAGCAAAACGCGACTGTGACCGTTTGCCACAGCGGCACAAAAGACCTGAAAGCAATAACGCTACAAGCTGATGTGATCGTCGCCGCCGTGGGCAAACGCAACGTGCTCACCTTTGATATGGTCAAACCCGGAGCGGTGGTGATTGATGTGGGTATGAACCGCAATGATCAAGGCAAGCTCTGCGGAGATGTAGATTTTGAAGGCGTGCGTCAAGTTGCTAGCTACATCACTCCCGTGCCCGGTGGCGTGGGGCCGATGACGATCACGATGCTGCTGGTCAATACATTGGAAGCTGCTGAGCGCGCTTAAAGCTGCTAGTGGCTCATCAAAAGAAGCTGCACAATGCTTCTATGAGTCTAGAACGCGTTTCTTTCCAATCAACACAAGCGCTTTACAGCATCGCCGCCACACGCGAGATTGAGAAAGCTGTGGCTAGCGCTTTGCCACCACACACCTTGATGCAGCGCGCTGGGCTATCCGTGGCTCAGCTAGTGTGCGAGATCGCGCCCGATGCACGTTTGATTTGGATCGCATGCGGCGCAGGCAACAACGGCGGCGATGGGCTGGAAGCGGCGATGCAACTGCGCATGATGGGGCGCGAAGCTGTGGTTACTTGGCTGGGGGATGAGGCGAGTTGTCCGCCGGATAGCCGCGCATCGTATGAACGGGCTCGGGATGCAGACGTATGGTTTGCAGATGCGCCGCCTGCGCATTGGGATGTGGCCGTGGATGCGCTGCTGGGCATTGGCGCGAGCCGTGCGCCCGAAGGAGTGATGGCGGATTGGCTGGCTCTGATGGTGGAAAGTGGCAAGCCGGTGTTGCATGTGGATGCACCGAGCGGCTTTTCTGTGGATACGGGGCAGTGGCTAGATGCTACTAAATCAGTAGCGCCTCGCGCAGATTCTATGCCGGCGATGGGTGGTTTTTCCTCACAAAAACACACTTTAAGCTTGCTTACCTTGAAGCCAGGCTTGTTCACAGCGCATGGGCGTGATGCTTGTGGAGAAGTTTGGTTTGACGATCTGGGCATAGAGCAGGCCGTGAAAGAACCCACGGCTTGGCTGCTAGGTGCGCAAGAGATGCAGTTGCCGCTGCGCTTGCATGCGAGCCATAAGGGCAGCTATGGGGATGTGGCGGTGATCGGCGGGGCAAGTGGCATGCAGGGCGCGGCTTTGCTGGCTGCGCGGGCGGCATTGCATGCTGGAGCAGGCAGGGTGTTTGTGGGCTTGCTGGGCGGCGGGATGGTGGTTGATCCGATGCAACCTGAGCTCATGTTTCGTGACATGCCTTCTCTTGAGCTTGAGGGCAAGACGGTGGTCTGCGGCTGCGGTGGTGGACATGACGTGCGGCGTGTGTTGCCGCGTGTTTTGTCTGCCACTGAGCGCTTGGTGCTAGATGCCGATGCTCTGAATGCGATTGCTGTGGACGAGTCGCTGCAAACTTTGCTGCAAGCGCGCTCTAAGAAAAACCAAGCCACGGTCCTCACGCCGCATCCGCTAGAAGCCGCGCGCTTGCTGGGTATGACCACGCAAGAAGTGCAAGCGGATCGTTTGAAAGCCGCGCAATCCTTGGCAGATCGTTTTGCCTGCACTGTGATCCTCAAAGGCAGCGGTAGCATCATCGCGAGCCGGGATTCAGTGCCCAGCATCAACCCTACAGGCGATGCAAGGTTAGCCACGGCAGGCACAGGCGATGTGTTGGCCGGCATCTGCGGTGCGTTTTTGGCGCAGGGTGACGCTATGCTAGCCGCACAACGCGCCTGCTGGACGCATGGCGCTCTGGTCACAGATGCCACGAATACGCAAGTTGTGCCAGCCTCTGAGCTGATTCACAGGATTAGCCAGCGATAATTCGCCGGTGTCAAATTCGCTTCCCTTAAAAATCACGTTTCCCGAAGAGTTACCCGTCTCAGCGCGCCGCGAGGAGATTGCGCGGGCGATTAGTGAGCATCAAGTAGTGATCGTTTGCGGTGAAACGGGCTCCGGCAAGACGACTCAGCTTCCCAAAATCTGCTTGGAGCTCGGGCGCGGGGCGATGCACGCCAAGCCCGGCCAGAAGCCCAAATTGATTGGCCACACGCAGCCGCGCCGCATCGCTGCTTCTACCGTTGCCAAAAGGATTGCCCAAGAACTTAATACGCCGCTGGGCGACGTGGTCGGCTACAAAGTACGCTTTGCGGACAAGTTGGGCAAGGGCGCATCCGTCAAGCTCATGACGGACGGCATCTTGCTCGCCGAGACGCAGACCGATCCGTTGCTCAATGCGTATGACACGCTGATCATCGACGAGGCGCACGAGCGCTCGCTCAATATCGATTTCTTACTCGGCTACCTGCGCCAGCTTTTGCCCCGTCGGCCTGATCTCAAAATCATCATTACGTCTGCCACGATTGATGCGGATCGGTTTGCAACTCACTTTGCATCGCGTAACGGGCCAGCGCCCGTGATCATGGTGAGCGGGCGCACCTATGCCGTCGAGCAACGCTATCGCCCGTTTGAAGAGTCACGCGATTTCGATGCGAACGACGCGATGGCCGATGCAGTCGATGAACTCTGGCCAGGCTCGCCGCGCGGCGATATCTTGATTTTCCTCCCTGGCGAGCGCGAAATCCGCGAAGCTGCTGATCATCTGCGCAAACACTGCGCAAAGAAGCCCGGCCGGCAAAACGTCGATGTGCTCCCGCTCTTTGCGCGCCTTTCCCAAGCCGAGCAAGAAAAAATCTTCGAGCCCGATGGCCGCCCGCGCATTGTGCTCGCTACCAATGTGGCCGAAACCTCGCTCACCGTGCCCGGCATCCGATACGTGATTGACGCAGGCACGGCGCGCGTGAAGCGCTATAGTTTTAGGAACAAGGTCGAGCAGTTGCTGATTGAGCCCGTGAGCCAAGCGGCTGCGAACCAACGCGCAGGCCGCTGCGGGCGTGTGGCTGAGGGTATCTGCATTCGCCTGTATGACGAAAAAGATTTCACCGGCAGGCCGCGTTTTACCGATCCTGAAATTCTTCGCTCATCGCTCGCCAGCGTGATTCTGCGCATGAAATCGCTGCATCTCGGTGTGGTGGAAGAATTCCCGTTCATCGATGCGCCGAGCAAGCGTGCGATTGCCGATGGTTATCAGCTTCTGCAAGAGCTGGGCGCGGTGGATGAGCTCAATGAACTCACAAAGCTCGGCAGCGAGCTCGCCAAGCTCCCGCTCGATCCGCGCGTCGGCCGCATGATCTTGGAAGCGAAGCACCGCAGTGCATTGGGCGAAGTGCTCATCATCGCCTCCGCGCTCAGCTTGCAAGACGTGCGAGATCGCCCGCTCGATATGCAGCAAAAAGCCGATGAAGCGCATAAGAAGTTTGATGATGAGCGCAGTGAATTTGTAGGCTATCTCATGCTGTGGAAATGGCTCGATGACGTGCGCGGTCCTTCGACGAGCTCAGGACGAACGGAAAAAACGCTATCAAATAAATCTATCCCCGTTCGGGCTGAGCTTGTCGAAGCCCCCGCATCAAGAATCTCCAACCGCCAATGGGAGCAGCAATTAAGAGCCAGCTTCGTCAACATCCGAAGAGTGCGCGAATGGCGCGATATTTATTCCCAGCTCGCATCTACAGTGCAAGATCTCGGCTTCAAGCCCAATGCGCAGCCTGCGACGTTTGAGCAACTGCACCTCAGTTTGCTTGCGGGGCTCTTAGGAAACATCGGCTACAAGCAAGACGAAGAAGACCAATGGCTGGGCGCGCGCGGCATCAAATGGCTGCCGCATCCGGGCGCAAATTTATCCAAGAAGCCGGGGCGCTGGATCGTGTGCGCAGAATTGGTTGAGACCACGCGGCTCTTTGGCCGAGGCGTGGCCGGCATTGAGCCCAAGTGGGTGGAGCAGGTGGCTGATCATCTGCTGCAAAAGCAATTGCTAGAGCCGCATTTTGACAAGCGCAGCGGCGATGTGCTCGCCTATGAGCGCGCTTCGCTCTATGGCCTGCTGATCTACAGCGGGCGCAGAGTGAATTTCTCTAGAGTCGATCCTCACGCGGCGCGAGAAATCTTCATCCGCGAAGCTTTAGTAGCCGGATGCACGGGAGAGATCAAAGAAGCGTGGGATTGCAAGCTGCCTTTCTACGCGCACAACCAGCGCATGGTGCGCCAGGTGGAGGAGCTGGAGCACAAGAGCCGCAGGCAAGATGTGCTCGTGGATGAGGAGCTGATTTTTGCGTTTTACGATCAGCAATTGCCGGCTGAGATGTGCAGCGCGCGCGAGCTGGAGGCTTGGTACAAAGCGCATCACGGCGCGAATCCGAAGCTGCTCTACATCTCGCGCGATGAGCTCATGCGCCACGAAGCCTCGGGCATCACGAGCCAAGCCTTTCCCAAGCTCATTCGCCTCGGCGGCGTAGATTGCAAAGCCACCTATCTGCACGATCCGGGCGATGCGAAAGACGGCCTCACGGTGGAGCTGCCGCTTTTCGCGCTCAATCAGGTGAACGAAGAGCGCTGCGAATGGCTGGTGCACGGCATGCTGCAGCAAAAAGTGCAAGCCCTGCTCAAAAGCCTGCCCCAGCGCCCCCGATCGCGCCTCGTGCCGCTGCCTGAGAGCGCGGCGCGGCTGTCGGAGATTTTGAATGTGCCCGAAGCCTTCGGCAAAGGCTCCCTCGTCGATGCGCTGCTCAAGCTCTGCAAAGATGCCACGAGCGTGGAGATCAAGCGCACGGATTTCAAGCTGGATATGCTCCAGCCCCACATGTTCATGAATTTTCGCGTGGTCGATGAGCATGGCCGGCAGCTTGCGCAGGGGCGCAATTTGGCGGCGATCAAGGCGGAGCTGGGTGGGCAGGCGAGGGGCGCATTTGCTGCGTTGGCGCAAATGTCGCAGACCGTAGAGAAATCAGCTCTGGAGCCTGCCTTAGAGACAAACAATGATCAAAATAGGCAAGTAGCCGGGAAGAATAGTGCGCCGAGTGCTATTAAATCAGGAGTAGAGCAATCTGCTCCGTCCTTCGACGCAGATGCCCGCTACACCGACTGGACGTTTGGCGAGCTTCCCGAGCTGCTAGAAATTCGCCGCAAGCTAGGCAGAGATGTGCAGACTCTAATTGGCTTCCCCGCTCTGATCGATCAAACCGATTCGGTGAGCATCGAAGTGTTTGACGAGCCCGGCGTGGCCGCCGCCAAGCATCAAGCCGGCCTGCGCCGCTTGGTCGCCCTGCAAATCCGCGATGCCCTCAAATACCTCGAGAAAAACATCCCCGATCTGCAAAAAATGTCCGTCGCGTTTATGCCGCTAGGCACAGCCGATGAGCTCAAAAACCAAATCCTAGACACCGCGATAGACAAAGCCTTCTTGCAAGAGCCCCTGCCCACGAATGCCAGCGAATTCAAGCAACGCATAGCAGATGGCCGAGGCCGCCTCACGCTGATTGCCAACGAAGTAGCTCGCCTAGCCGCCAGCATCTTGGTCGAATACCAAACCGCCCTGCGCAAAATCAAAGACACGAAAAACGCCCCCGAGGCCACGGCAGATTGCACGCAGCAACTCCAGCGCCTCATCCCCAAGCGCTTCTTAAGCAGCACACCCTATCCAAGATTGCAACACTTCCCGCGCTACCTCAAAGCCATCACCATGCGCTTGGATAAGTATCGCGCTGATCCTGCAAGAGATGCCCTGCGCATGAAGGAAATCCGCCCCGAAGAGCAACGCTTCCTGCGCCTCATCGCCGAGCGCAAAGGCGTGCTAGACGAACGCCTAGAAGACCTACGTTGGCTCTTCGAAGAGCTCAGAGTCAGCTTCTTCGCCCAAGAGCTGCGCACCCCGCAGCCCGTGAGCATCAAGCGGATTCAGAAGAGTTTTGAGCAGTTGGCGCTTTGATGACAAGACGGGTTATTCGTCATCCAGCACGGCTCGGGTGCAATTGAGCACCTGCTCCATCAACTCAACAGGCACCGTTTCCACCTTGCTCGCGCGGCGTGCTGCCCAGTCGAGCGCTTTGAGCTGATGTGCATGCACGTTGCCATCGGTGCGCAAGCCATAGCCCATGAGCGAGATCAAAAATCCACCATCGCGCGCACTCAAAGCCGCTCCCCCAGAAATAGGGCAGACCCAAGCCAGCTTGAAGCGGCTGTTGAAGGCTTGTGTGGACACCACCAAGCAAAAATGATTGCCCTTCATTTCTCGGCCTGATGCGGGATCAAAAGCCAAATGAAGAATATCGCCGCGCTTGGGCGTCATAGCTCTTTGCCCACCGAACCCATCTCATCCCAGCCCTGCACGCGCTGCGCGCCGTGAGGCGTGGCTTTGATCAGATCAGCCAGCTTCGGCTTCGCTTTAGGCACACGCAAAGTCAGCTCCGAGCCCGCCACCAAGATTTCAAGCCGAGAGCCAGCCTGCAAACCGTTTTGCTCCGCATAGCTCGGCGGAATAGTCAAAATCAACGAGCCGCCCGAACGGCGCAGTGCAGCATCAAGCATGGTGCTCTCCTCAAAAGTTTTACTATTGTATAACTAATTTTCTCGACGCGCTGCGCATGAAAGAGCTGCGCCTGCTAACTAGATGATGCGAAACAGGCCTTCGGTGTTGGCGCAATCCGTTTCACGCTGTTTGCCATAAGCGGCTGGTAACTTCAACCCGTGACAAAAAGTCACCGGTTGGCTAGCCTCTTCATTCAGTCTTTGTTTAAGCTTTCGCCAGTAGGCAGCGGCGTCAAGGCTTTCCGTCAAGACCGCACAAACATCCACCACAGAAAGCCACCATTCCTCGTTGTGCCAAATGCGGCGAATCGTGGTTTCTTGAAAAACCGCAATGTGGTTTTCTGCGCTGCTGCTGAGAGACTGTCTTTTCATCATGCGCTGATTTTGCAGGAAAACTGATTATTTGTACATATGACGAAGCTACATATTGATAGGGTAATTTAATAGTCATGCTCATGTGCTTCACCCACCAAACCGCGAGGGTGGCGCGCGGTTCGAACTCATCAATTCGATAACTGCTTTAACCCAAGATTAAGTATTCCCGCTGTGGTCTTGGATCGCTGGTGAGCACATCCCGGCTGACTCTCTAGATAGCGCAGGATTTCAGTCTGTGTCAACCCAAAGTAGAAATGTCCCCTTGTGAGCCATTTAGAGATGTCACCATCAAGCAACGACAGAGCATCAGATGCGCGCATTGAGCTGCGAAGGGCGTAGCCCGTAGCGGCTCAATGCGCGCG
>JAAFJC010000086.1 GCA_013297925.1 Comamonadaceae bacterium | reverse complement strand
CTTTGGTTCGTGCCATGCGTCATCTCCTTGGGTGGGATGACGCATCGTACCTGAAAATGATTTAAATGAACAGTATTGCGCCTCCCCCTTTACTTGCGCCATCCGCCCCGGCTGCTCTGGCGGGCTTGTTGGACATTAGAAAGTTTGGCTCGCCGCCAGAACTTATGCCCGTCCGATGTGGCTTTGCGGCTGGCGCAAGTAAAGGGGGAGGCGGGGCAACCATGTCGATCGGACAAAGACAACGCCGATTCCCGCCGGAGGACATGGAGCCAGCCGCAAAGCCGCATCGGATGGGCTGCCCCCAAACAGCGCAGAAAGCGCAAGAGTTCAAGCCCTTTATTGCCGCATCAATCAGTTGCTTCAATAGCCCCGCGCATAAGCCTCCAAACCAAAGCCCATCACCTGCGCCACCTGTTCGCCTACCTCTTGCACCAGCTCCTCTTGCGCCTGCGCCACTGCGGCTTCAAAAGCGCTGAGCCATTCCAGCCCAGTGGGCGTGAAGCGCACGAGCTTTGCGCGGGCATCGCGGCTGTCAACTTCGCGCTGCACCAAACCCCAAGCTTCGCATTCATCCACCAGCGTCGTCATCGCTTGTTTGCTCATGCCGGCAGCTTGCGCTAGGGTCGTGAGGCGGCTGCCTTCCAATTCAAGATGCCGCGTGATGTGCACGATGGCTGCGCTCACTTTGCCGCGCCCAGCAAGGTTGGCCAATTGCAGCGGCGCTTGGCTGCTGTGCGCCATCAGGGTCTGCACACGCGTGTCAAAGCGGCGTGATGCTTCGCCCAGCAAACGACCCGTATGGGTAGCGCGCCAGCCAGCTTTGAGTGTTGACTCCATCGGTTTATTTTAATCAATTAAACTGACTAATATTTCTATTTACTTATCAGTACTGTGCAGATACAGTACTGATCAATCCGACAGCTTTTTAGATTTAAAAATCTTAAGAAAGTGAGTTGGAGCTAACACTCACTTAACTTAAATATCAAGGAATATCAAGATGGACGCACAAGTCAAAGGCACAAAGATCGAAGCCGCCAACGCAGAAAAATCCAAAGCCCTGCAAGCTGCTTTGGCGCAGATCGAGAAGCAATTCGGCAAAGGTTCTATCATGAAACTGGGCGAGGGCGAGGTGATTGAAGACATTCAGGTCGTCTCCACCGGCTCGCTCGGTTTGGATGTGGCGCTCGGCGTAGGCGGCCTGCCGCGTGGCCGCGTGATCGAGATTTATGGCCCAGAGAGCTCCGGTAAAACCACGCTCACGCTGCAAGTGGTGGCCGAGATGCAAAAGCAAGGCGGCACCTGCGCCTTCATCGATGCCGAGCATGCGCTGGATATCCAATACGCGCAAAACCTCGGCGTGAATCTGCAAGACATGCTGATCTCCCAGCCCGATACTGGCGAGCAAGCGCTGGAGATTGTGGACAGCCTCGTGCGCTCCGGCGCGGTCGATCTGATCGTGGTGGATTCTGTGGCGGCTTTGACTCCGAAAGCGGAATTGGAAGGCGAAATGGGCGACAGCTTGCCCGGCCTACAAGCCCGCCTGATGAGCCAAGCCCTGCGCAAGCTCACCGCCACCATCAAGAAAAGCAATTGCATGGTGATCTTCATCAACCAAATCCGCATGAAGATCGGCGTGATGTTTGGCAGCCCCGAGACGACCACGGGCGGCAATGCGCTCAAGTTCTACGCCTCTGTGCGCCTGGATATCCGCCGCACCGGCACGATCAAAAAAGGCGATGTGGCCATTGGCAATGAGACCAAAGTCAAAGTCGTGAAAAACAAAGTGAGCCCCCCGTTCAAAGAGGCGCATTTTGACATCATGTTTGGCGAAGGCATCTCCCGCTTGGGCGAGATCATCGACATGGGCGTAGAAGCCCGCATCGTGGAAAAGAGCGGCGCTTGGTATGCCTACAATGGCGAGAAAATCGGCCAGGGCCGTGACAATACCCGTGAATTTTTGAAAGAAAACCAAGCGCTGGCGTTTGAGATCGAAAACAAGATTCGTGAGTCTTTGAATATCGCTTTGCTGCCAGCTGATGTGGTTGAAGGCTAAAGCTTAAAGCCGAGTATCCGGACGCAAAGGGCGCAAAAGTTGCGCAAAAGACGCAAAAGAAACGGCCATAGAAAAGTAGGATGAAGACGCCTTCTACTCAACTGCTATTGGTATTTTTTGCGTCTTTTGCGTGACTTTTGCGCCTTTTGCGTCCGGCAATTCCTTCTTCGATCGCCCATCTTGTTCGCCCCACAAAATCTCTCCCTCAAAGGCCGCGCCCTCAAAGCGCTCGCTGGGCGGGAGCGCTCGCGGGTAGAACTGGAGCGCAAGCTGGCCAGCTTTGAAGAAGAGCCAGGGCAGCTTGCCAAGCTGCTCGATGATCTGCAAGCCAAAGGTTTTTTGGATGATCAACGCGCCGCAGATTCCCTGGCGAATCACCGTGGCCGAAAACTGGGCACGGCGCGTGTGGTGCAAGAGATGAAGGCGCGCGGCATCGAGGCCGAGGCCATTGCTCAAAGCACGCTCCAACTCAAAGCGACTGAGCTAGAGCGCGCGCGCGAGGTGTGGCGCAAGAAATTTGGCGAGCCGCCTGCTGATGCTGCCGAGCGCGGCAAACAAATGCGCTTTCTGATCGCGCGGGGCTTTTCTTCAGACATCATTCGCCGCGTGGTGGCTCATGATGAAGAGTGATCATTGAATCACCGAGTGTAGCCTTCGCACACGCCAGCATTCGGCCTGCCTTTGCATTCACGCATCAGCCGCTTGTCTCGCTCGCCGCGAGACTCGGCGCTGCCGTCATTGAAAGTCACGCCACCGCCCTTTTTTGCCTTGGCTTTCTTGGGCTTTTTGGTTTTACTGCCTTCTTTCGTGCCAGCAGATGTCATGGATAGATTTGGGGATGAAAAACCGAGGTTTACTGGGGTGGATTCTGCGCGGAATGCTACAAAAAAGAGAGTGATTGCAAGTAAGATGGGTGTGAATTTCATAGTAGTAAGCCCGATCAAAAACAACGCAAATGATACCGATAACACGGCAGCTTTTACGCCTGACTGAACAGGCGATGGGTGGAGCACCCATAGAGCGCCGCCCCTAGGCATTTAGAAGTGCCAGCCTAAACAGTTGGGCGGCCAAGGGCTACATTCACGTCATCACTTTTTAATCACTCACCATTTTTTCGGAGTTCTACCATGGTCAAGAAAGTCAACAAAGCCGCTGCTAGCGCAAAAGCAAAAAGCCTCAACCCTGCTGCATTGGCTGAGAGCGTGAAGGCATCTGCTCAGCAAATCTATTTGGCTGGTTTGGCACAGTTTTCAAAAGCCCAGCAAGAAGGCGGCAAAGTGTTTGAAGGCTTGGTCAAAGAGGGCTTGGCTGTTCAGCGCAAAACCCAAGCTGTTGCCGAGGAGCGCATCAGCGAAGTGACGAACAAAGCCGCTGGTGTGGCCAATGAAGTCGCAGCAAAGGCTACTGGCCAATGGAACAAGCTCGAAGAAATTTTCGAAGACCGCGTGGCTCGCGCGCTCAATAAAATGGGTGTGCCTTCTGCCAAAGACATCGAAACCTTGATCAGCCGCATTGATGCCCTGAGCAAGCAAGTGGGCAGCAAGGGCGCAGCAGCAGCTAAGCCAGTGCGCGCAGCCGCCAAGACGACGCGCGCTAAAGCAGCGGCAGTTGTGAAAAAAGCAGCGCCTGCTAAGCGCGCTCGCAAGGCCGCTTGAGTTTTTGCAGGTTCAGTTAAGGGCGCTTTATGCGCCCTTTTTTGCGCCCAGTAAAATCTACAACATGAATATTCGCGAGCAGCCAACGCTGCAATTGAGGCCAAAGCAGATTGATTCCATGAAGCTGGCGAGCCATTGATGCGGCCAGAATCTTTGGCGCTATTGGCCGCTGCTTGCTGGGCTGTAGGCAGCATCTTTTCTGCCAAGGCAGCAAGCCATATGGGTGCGTTTTCGTTTACACGCTGGCGCTTGTTTTTTGCCTTGACCGTGCTCTGGGCGCTTTGTCTGATGAATGGCCATTGGCGTAGCCTGCAGTGGGATGCTGTGCTGCTTTTGGTGGCTTCCGGCTTAGTGGGTATTTTTGTAGGCGATACGGCTTTGTTTGCCTGCATGAATCGCTTGGGGCCGAGGCGCTGCGGTGTGCTCTTTGCCACCCATGCTTTGTTTTCTGTGGCCTTGGCGTGGGTTTTCTTAGGCGAAACGCTATGGGGCTGGGCGTTGCTGGGCAGCTTGCTGCTGGTAGGCGGTGTGATGGTGGCCGTGGCTTGGGGTCGCCGTGCAGACGAAACCCATGATTGGGAGCAAACCCGAGGCAAGCTGCGAATGGGTATAGCGCTAGGCTTGATCGCGGCTTTGGGGCAGGCGGTGGCCACCTTGATGCTCAAACCTCTGATGGGCACGGGCTTGGATGCGATCACTGCCTCTGCGGTGCGCACCAGCGCCAGCTTCGCAGCGCATGCATTGCTCTGGGCCGGTGGTCTACGCTTGGCGCAGCTGCAAAACCCTCTGAACGCGTCTGTGCTGTGGAACACCTTTGCCAGCGCCACCGTGGCCATGGCTTTGGGCATGACCTTGATTTTGGCGGCACTGCGCAGCGGGCAGGCCAATTTGGTTGGCGTGTTTTCTTCGGTAACGCCAGTGATTTTGTTGCCACTGCTCTGGCTCGTTTATCGCCGCCGCCCAGCTTGGGGCGCTTGGCTAGGTGCGGCCATGGCTGTGGGCGGCACGAGCATTATTTTGTTGCTCAAGTAAGCGGGGCGTAAAATCCAAAGCGTGAAGCCTGTTAGGCCGTCGCTGATGCAATTTGGGAAACCAAGCATTGGAGGAACGTCCGGACTGCATAGGACAGCGCAGGAGCTAACGGCTCTCCAGTGAAAACCGCAAGGCATAAGCTGAGGATCAGAGCAACAGAGACGAGCCAGTTCAGTCTGGGTGAAACGGGCAATCTCTGCGCGCAGCAATACCAAGTAGGCCAGTTTTGAGGTGGTTCCGCTGAGCTGGCGGGTAGGTAGCATCGAGCTGATTGGTGACAATCAGCCCAGAGGAATGACGGTCACGTTGGGGGCAACTCCAACGCACAGAATCCGGCGTATCGACAGGCTTCACACTTTTCTCACTGCACTGCGTTACCCGGGTTAACCCTAGATTGGGTAGGTGATACCCACACGGATTGCCTCGCAGCGCGCCTCCACAATCGTGTTGGTAGGACAACTCACAGGAGAAATCAGTGAATATCAAAAGTCAAAAAGACTTCTTTGCCGGGCTGATGTTTATTATCGTCGGCATGGCCTTTGCAATTGGAGCGTACAGCTATTCGATGGGTGAGGGTGCTCGCATGGGTCCCGGCTACTTCCCACGCTTGCTCGGCATTTTGCTGGCGGTTTTGGGCTCGGTGGTGCTTTTCAAATCGCTCACTGTGGCTACGGCGGATGGCGATAAATTTGGCACGGTGGCTTGGAAGCCTCTGCTGGCCATCATCAGCGCCAACTTGCTGTTTGGCGTGTGCATCGGCGGCCTGCCAGCCATCAAATTCCCAGCACTGGGCATGATGGTCGGTATTTATGTGCTCACCTTTGTGGCCAGTATTGCTGCGGATCGTTATAAGCCGGTTGAAGTGTTTGGCCTCGCTACAGTGCTGGCGGTCATCAGCTATTTGGCGTTCATTGTTCTTCTCAAGCTGCAGTTCCCTGTGTGGCCTTCATTCATTGCATAAGAAAAAAGGAGAAACACATGGATCTGATCAACAACCTATCACTCGGTTTTGGCGTGGCTTTCACGTTTCAAAATCTGATTTACTGCTTCATCGGCTGCTTGCTCGGCACGCTGATTGGCGTTCTCCCCGGCATCGGCCCGGTGGCCACCATCGCCATGCTTTTGCCGGCAACCTATGCGCTGCCCCCCATTGCTGCGCTGATCATGCTGGCCGGTATTTACTACGGCGCGCAATACGGTGGCTCTACCACCGCGATTTTAGTGAACCTGCCTGGTGAATCATCCTCGGTGGTGACGGTGCTCGATGGCTACCAAATGGCGCGACAAGGCAGGGCCGGCCCAGCGCTTGCTGCTGCGGGCTTGGGCTCCTTCTTCGCTGGTTGCGTGGGCACCTTGATTCTTGCCGCATTTGCTGCGCCGCTCACAGAGCTGGCTTTCAAATTCGGTCCTGCTGAATACTTCTCGCTCATGATTCTGGGCTTGATTGGTGCCGTGGTGCTGGCTTCTGGCTCGCTGCTCAAAGCGATCTCGATGATTGTGCTGGGCCTGCTGATGGGCTTGATAGGCACCGATGTGAACTCCGGCGTGGCACGCTACAGCTTTGACATTCCAGAGCTGACCGACGGCATCGGCTTCGTCGTGATTGCCATGGGCGTGTTTGGCTACGGCGAGATCATCATGAATCTGGCCAAATCCGAAGACGAGCGTGAAGTATTCACTGCAAAAGTCACTGGCTTGTTCCCCACAGCGCAAGATTTCAAGCGCATGGTGCCCGCGGTGCTGCGCGGCACGGCGCTGGGCTCAGTGCTTGGCGTGTTGCCCGGTGGCGGCGCTTTGCTGGCGGCTTTTGCTGCTTACACGCTGGAGAAGAAAACCAAAATCAATCCCGGCGAAGTGCCCTTCGGCAAAGGCAATATTCGCGGCGTGGCAGCGCCTGAAGCTGCCAACAACGCTGGCGCGCAAACCTCCTTCATCCCGCTGCTCACCTTGGGTATTCCACCCAATGCTGTGATGGCGCTGATGGTGGGCGCGATGACGATTCATAACATCCAGCCTGGCCCCCAGGTGATGACGAGCAACCCACAACTCTTCTGGGGCTTGATCGCTTCCATGTGGATCGGCAATGCCATGCTGATCATCTTGAATCTGCCCCTGATTGGCATCTGGATCAAGCTGCTCACCGTGCCTTATCGCTTCCTCTTCCCGGCCATTGTGCTTTTCTGCGCGATTGGCGTGTATTCGACCAATAACAACACCTTCGACATCTGGATGGTGGGCGCATTTGGCGTGATCGGCTATATCTTCTACAAGCTAGGTTGCGAGCCCGCGCCCTTGTTGCTGGGCTTCATCTTAGGCCCCATGATGGAAGAGAATTTGCGCCGCGCCATGCTGCTCTCCAGAGGTGATTGGAGTGTGTTCGTCACGCGCCCACTATCAGCGGGCTTGCTGATCGCCGCATCTTTGCTGCTGGTGATCGTGCTCTTGCCATCGGTTAAGAAGAAACGCGAAGAGACGTTTGTGGAAGATTGATCTTCTTCCAGAGATAAAAAACGGCAGCTGAGGCTGCCGTTTTTTTATGCTGAGCCGTACTTCGTGTGCGAGGGCAAGCCTTCTTTGCCCAAGGCCTTCCAAGCGCGTCGCAATTGCAAATCAGAATGGAAACCGCACAGCTCAGCCGCTTGCGCCACGCTCTTGCCGGCTTGCAAAGCTTTGCCCGCCAGCTCCACGCGAATGCTGCGCAAAAAATCCAGCGGGCTCATGCCCACATGCTCATCAAAAAGCCGATTCAAATGCCGCGTAGAGGTGCAGGCCACTTGCGCCATGCGCTCTGCCGTCCAGTCTTCGCGCGGCGCCTGGCTCACCGCATCTTGCACGCGATGCACGGCAGGATGCAGGTGCGCGCGATGGCTCAAAAAGGCCGAGAGCTGTGGATCGCTCCCCCCACGCCGCATCGGCATCACCATCACTTGTGTCACCCGCGCCGCCACCGCTTCGCCGCACACGTCGGCAATCAAATGCACCGCCAGATCAATGCCCGTGGTAATGCCTGCGCTGCTGTAGATACTGCGCGCCTCATCCGCCACAAACACGCGATTGGCCAACACCTGGCATTGCGGTTCAACAGCGCGCAAAGCATCCAACTCCAAATGATGCGTCGTCACCTGCGCACCTGCGAGTAAGCCTGCTTTAGCAGCGAGCAAAGCACCCGCGCAGACCGTGATCAAGCGATGTGGCTTGTGCAGTTGATGGCTGATGCTTTTAAGCCAGTGCGTGAGATCGCGCACTGGCGGGCTGCTGAGATTGATGTGCTCATCAGGCGCGCCGAGCAAAATCACCCAGCTGGGGTCCGCTAATTTTTCTGGCAGCGGCTCAAGCTGCATCAGATGCGCCCCCACCGAGCTCACCGCCTGTGCATCCGGCCCGATAAAGCGCATGCTAAACGCGGCTTGCTGGCCTTGGCGCTCCAGCGTCTGATTCGCAATCCGAAACGCCTCCGCTGGCCCCGCCCAATCGAGGGCGCAGCTGTGCGGGAGCATCACGAAGAGCAGATTAATCATGCGGATGCCAAGGCTTGCGCCACGGTGCAAACGCGCGCAAAGCGCCTGTCGAGCACGGTGGCCGTGCGGGTTTTGATATCTGCTGCGCTAAGGGGCGAGCCATCGGCGTTTTGCATATCAAAAGTCAGCGTTGCATCAGTCACGTATTCCACCTGCCAGCCCAAATCACTCGCATGGCGCGTGGTCGTCTCGCAGCATTGCTCGGTGCGGATGCCGCTGATGATGAGCTTTTGAATGCCTTGCTGGGTGAGCCAAACATCTAAGCCAGTGCCGACCAAGGCGCTGTGGCGAGATTTATGGACGGTATGCGCAGCATCAAAATCAGCCAAACCTTGTAGAGCCCTGATCTTGCCGGATTCCAGTGCAAAGGGGTTGCTTGCCACCTTTTCGCCTTCGACATGAAACACGCGAACGATAGGAATGCCTTGGCTGATGCAGCCAGCGATCAGGGCATTTTGATGTTGTAGATAAATTGGCAAATTTATCTCTGAAAAATAGGGGCGATGAGCGAAGGATTCTTGTACATCAATCACAATCAGGGCGGTTTTCATGGGGTTTCTCCGTGGGTTGTTGATGACCTGATTGTTGGAGATGAAGCGCTGATTTGTTTTGCCAATATCAGACAAGAATCTATCATTTTCGGACATGCTTTGTCGCCCGCAGAGAGAAAATTTAGTGCGCTATTAAATAGATAGCGCACTGGCTAATCAATACGCCGGCAACTCAACTGTTTTGCCATCAAACCAGCTTCAAAAGCTTGGCTAATGCATGATCGTCAATGCCTTCTGCCAAGAGGCTCTCATAGGTGCGCTGTGCATAGTCCAGTGTTGTGCCATAACGGCCGCAAGATTCAGCAAAGATATGGCGGTATTGTTTGGCGCTCAATTGCCCGCAATAGCTGGGGCTGCCGTGCGAGAGGGTGAAAGCCAAGGCGTTGACCGTGCCTTGCGCAGTGGCGCAGCGCAGCCAGCGTGGGTCGTACACGCCAGTGGGCATTTCTCTGAACCAGAGGTCTTTGAGCGCTTGGCTCACTTTGGCTTTGGGGATGCGAAAGACCACGCCTTGGCAGCTACCGCCGCGCAACAGTGCGAAGACGAGGCCGGGGCATTCGGGCGTGCCACGGTTGATGCGGCTCCACATCTCCAAGGCGCGATGCCATCCATGCACGCGGGCGGCACGGCGCTCGGTGAATTCGAATTCTGGTCGCCAAATCAGGGAGGCGTAGCCGAAGACCCATAAATCTCCTCCTTGGTCTTTCCATTGAGCCAGCACCTCGCTCAGCAGCTTTTCTGGCTCGCGCCCTGGCAAAGCGGCTAGCTCGGCAGGGGCTTGGGGGGCGGGCAAACGGCGCGTCATGGCGGCAATTTACAATACTGAGTTATTCAATTGACGGAGTGTTCCAATGTTCTCACAAGATGACGAAAGCACGGGCGTTGCCCTGGGTGTGGTGTTTGCGCTGATTTTCCTGGTGATCAGCTTGGTCATTGGCCTTGCGATTTTTCAAAAGAATAAATCGGCCAAGATGACTAAGGCTGCTGTTGTGGCTGCTGCACCTGCAGTCGTTGCGCCTGTGGCTGCAGCGGCAATGCCTACCGCTGCAAGCGCCGATGGTGCCAGTGTGAAGGTAGAGGGCGGTGTGGTGAAGTTTTACTTCGCTCCTGGTAAAGCAGAGCTTGCGCAAGATGGCGCAAAGGCATTGGCTGAGATTTTGCTCGCTGCTAAGACGGGCAAGAAAGTCGGCATCAGTGGCTTCGTGGATCCGTCTGGCGATCCCGCCAAGAATGCTGAATTGGCCAAGCAACGTGCTTTTGCTGTGCGCGATTTGCTAACGGTCTCTGGTGTGCCAGCTGAACAAATCGTACTTGTGCGCCCGAACGACATTAAGGCTGGATCTAGCTCCGCAGCTGAAGGCCGCCGTGTCGAAGTATTCATGATCTAAAGCTAAAGCGCCCGAATACAAGCCGCTCTCGAGCGGCTTTTTTGTTCCTTGCATGTAACTGGGCTCTGGCTAAATCTCATCAATCGTCGTATGATCTAGGTAACTAAGTTACATTGTTTTCCCCGATTCATGAAACTCCATCCCGTTGTTGAAGCTGTTACCCAGCGCATCTGCGTGCGCAGTTCAGCGACGCGCAATGCCTATCTGGATCAAATCAAAGTAGCGGCGAGCAGAGACCGTGGTGCAGATCGCATGGGCTGCGCGAATGTGGCGCATGCCTTTGCCGCTTTACCTGTGAATGACAAATTTAAAGTGGTGGCCGAGAAAGCGCCGAATATTGGCATCGTAAATGCATATAACGACATGCTCTCTGCGCATGCGCCGCTGGCAGGCTTTCCAAACATCATCAAAGACGAGCTGCGCAAGCACGGCGCTACTGCGCAGGTGGCAGGCGGCGTGCCGGCGATGTGTGATGGTGTGACGCAGGGCACAGCCGGTATGGAGCTTTCGCTTTTCAGCCGTGACAACATCGCTCAAGGCACAGCGATTGCCCTCTCGCATGATGTGTTTGATGGTGCGCTGATGCTGGGCGTGTGCGACAAGATCGTGCCCGGCCTGTTGATCGGCGCTTTGCATTTTGGGCATTTGCCCACCGTGTTTGTGCCCGCAGGGCCGATGACTTCTGGTCTTTCCAACAACGAAAAAGCCAAAGTGCGCGAGCTGGCAGCGCAGGGGCAGGTCGGCCGCAAAGAACTTTTAGAAGCTGAGAGCAAGGCCTATCACGGCATGGGCACCTGCACGTTTTACGGCACGGCCAATAGCAATCAATTGTTGTTGGAAGCGATGGGTTTGCATGTGCCGGGCACAGCGTTTGTGAATCCTGATGAAGCGACGGGTGGCAATCTGCGCGAGCTGCTCACGCGCGAAGCCGCCCGCACAGTTTTGCAAGCAGTGAAGCAAACCAAGCGCATCGGCGAGTTGGTGGATGAGCGCTGTATCGTCAATGCGATGGTGGCGCTTCTGGCCACGGGTGGCTCAACGAATCATCTGATTCATTGGGTGGCCGTGGCGCGCTCAGCGGGCATCGTGATTGATTGGAATGATTTCTCCCAGCTCTCCGATTGCGTGCCTTTGCTATCGCGTGTGTACCCGAACGGCAGCGCCGACGTAAATCAGTTTCAAGCCGCAGGCGGGCCCGGCTTCGTGATTCGTGAATTGATCGATGCGGGCTTCATGCATGCGGATGTGGTGACTGTATCGAGTAGCTTGCGCGAGTTCACCAAGATTCCAACGGCTGCAGACAACAAACTCGTTTGGAACGATGCAGGCGCGAGCAAAGACACGAGCGTTGTGCGCCCGGCAAGCCAGCCTTTCAGCGCAACTGGCGGCTTGAAGCTCTTGCAAGGCAACCTGGGCCGCAGCGTGATCAAAGTGTCTGCCGTGCCAGAAGACCGCCACATCACCGAAGCCCCAGCTCGTGTATTTGATAGCCAAGAAGCGATGCTCACTGCGTTCAAAGCAGGCGAGATGGAAAAGGACATGGTTGTCGTCGTGCGCTGGCAAGGCCCACGTGCGAATGGCATGCCGGAGCTGCACAAGCTCACGCCGCCCTTGGCTGTGTTGCAAGGCAAGGGCTTCAAGGTAGCGCTCGTCACCGATGGG
>JAAFJC010000085.1 GCA_013297925.1 Comamonadaceae bacterium | reverse complement strand
TGAACTGCAAAGCCGGATGCGGCGCAAAGGGTCACCATCTCAGCGGCTGCAGAGGATGAATCCATGAACCAGAGGCCTGGGTGCGTTGGGATTTCGGCCTTGTCAAGCACGCCGTCCACGGTGCATTTCTTACCGATCTTCTGGATGTTGCCCAAAGCTTTTTCTTCGATGGTGGTCAAGCCGCCAGCGATATTGCCCTTGGTCGGCTGGCTGTCAGACAAGTCAGTCGTCTTGTGGCGGTTGATCATGTCTTGGTAGCGGTTGAACATAAACATGAACTGATCGGCGATCTCGGGCGTTTTGCAGCGCGCGGCCACGATCTTCTCGCCGCCGGTGATCTCGCTCGTCTCGCCAAATACAAGGTAGTTGCCCAGCGGGTGGAGTTTGTCAAAGGCGTTGCCCACGGTGGGGTTCGCGCCGCAGCCGCTGGTGGTGTCTGATTCGCCGCATTTGGTCGAGACCCACAAATCGGCGATCGGGCAGACTTCTCGCTGCTTCTCGCTCGCCCACTGCACGTATTCGCGCGCAGCTTTGGAGGCTTTCATGATGGTCTCATGATCGCCATGGCCTTCAATGCCAAAGCCGATCACAGGCTTGCCTGTGGTGGCAATGCCGTCCACCACTTTTTTCGTCCAGCCATCTTCAATGCCGATCACCACGACGGCGGCGACGTTGGGGTTGCAGCCTGCGCCGATCAGCGTGCGGAAGTGCAATTCCAAATCCGCGCCGAATTGCAAACGGCCATAAGGATGCGGGATCGCCATCGCGCCCTTGATGTTGTGCGCCACGGCTTCTGCGGCGGCGTTGGAGAGATCATCCAAAGGCAAGATGATGACGTGATTGCGCACGCCCACGCGGCCGTTCTCGCGGCGATAACCCAGGAAGGTGGTGTTTTGATCGATGACTGACATGATGAATACCGAATTAGTTTGAGTGAAATGAACTTGCTAGCAGCCGTCGCGGATCTGGCTTTGCCAGGCCGCCAACGGCGCCCCCAGCAGGGGGGAGCGGCCGCTAGGCCGCACGGGGGGTTACCATCTTTTTGTTTTGATGTTGTGAACGTGAGCGTGTTGACCGGCCTTTACGTCGGCGACAACTTTGCCCATATCAATACCGTATTTCCAAACGGTATCGCCGACTTTCATGTCTTTCAACGCGATCTTGTGGCCGATGGGAATGTCTTGCAAAGCGACTGTGCTGGTGGCTTTGTCTTCGTCCATGATCCAGCCGTTCAGGGTCATGCCGGCTTTCACGCCTTCAACCACGACCACGGCGACCGTGTCTTTGGCATCGTGCAATACGTAATGGTTCATTGTTGCTCCGTTGAGTTGATAAGAAATTTTCTTGTGCGAAGTTTACGCCTCTGTGAAATTGCGTCAATCAAGTCATTTGAATGAGTTGTATGAATATTCAAAGCATGACTACAATCGCGCTCTTCCTTCATTATGTTTCTTCTGTGCATCAACATGACTGATCGTTCTGCTTCCACCTCTGCGCCAGCAAGAAAAAAAATCCCACGCTTCAGCATGCGCTTGGACACACCCGATGTCACGCTGCTGCTTAAGCCCATTGCCGAGGCGGGTGCGGGCGCGGTGCCGCTGTATCGGCAAGTGAAAAGCGCTTTGCTGCGCCTGCTCGAATCCGGCCAACTGGGCCCGGGCGAGACGCTACCCAATGAGGCGCAGATTGCAAAAGCTCTGCAGGTCAGCATCGGCACGCTGCGTAAAGCTGTGGATGAGCTGGTGCATGAACACATTCTCGTGCGCCGCCAGGGCAAGGGCACGTTCGTCGCGATGCACAACAATGATCGCTTCATGTTTCAGTTTTTTCACGTGGAGCCGCGCCCTGATGTGTTTGACCCGCGTGTGGTGCCAGAGCGGGAATTCCCGGTGGTGAATAACATTGGTTTCTCGTCTGGCCGTGCCACAGACAGCGAAGCCTATGCGCTGCGCCTGCGGGTGGGCGACGATGTGTGGCGTGTGGATAACGCATTGAGCTTAGGAGGCCAATGCATCATGCATGATCGCATCGTGATCTCCGCCGCAATGTTCAAAGGGCTCACTGAGAAGCGCTTCTCTGAGCGCCCGAGCACCATCTACAACCTGTACCAAACCGATCACGGCATCAGCGTGATTCGCGCGCAAGAGCGTGCTCGCGCCGTGGCTGCGAGCAGCGAAGTGGCCAAAGTGCTGGGCATTCGCGTGGGCACGCCCGTGATGGAGGTGCATCGCGTAGCGATCACTTTTGGCGAGCGCCCGGTGGAGCTGCGTGTCTCCACCATCAACACGCAAGCACATGATTACGTGAGTTTGATCAGTAAACGATGATGCTATGAATTTAGAAGCACTCTGCGCAGATTCTTTCCCAGTCATCGAGCAGATTAGCCATGAAATCTGGCTAAAAAGCCGTCATGTTGCAGCGCTGCAAACGCATGAAAAAAGCGCGGGCGATATTGCCACAGACATTGATCTTTGGGCCGAGCAGGCTTTGCGCGACAAGTTACTCGGCTTACTGCCCGGATCGCAGTTCATGGGCGAAGAAACAGGCGGGCAGCTCGGCGATGCCCCAACATGGATTGTCGATCCCATTGATGGAACTGCCAATTTCGCAAGGGGCTATCCGCAATGGAGCGTGTCTGTGGCTCTGGCGCTGGAAGGTGTGCCTGTGCTCGGCGTGATTGCCGATCCTAATCGACAAGAAATCTTCTATGCCACGCGCGGACAGGGCGCTTGGCTCAAGAATCCTCATGGCTTGCAGCGCATGGCTTGCTCTGCGGTGAGCGCGCCATTGAAAGCCATCGTCTCTACCGTCTTCCCCAAGCCTTTGTCGCCTCTGATGCAGCCGTATTTGCTAGAGTTTGAGCGCGTGATTCGCAGCGTTGGCCAAGTGCGGCGCAGCGGCTCGATGGCCTTGGAGTTAGCCTACATCGCTGCTGGCCGCGCCGATGCATTTTGGGAGCGGGGCATGGCGGCTTGGGATGCAGCGGCGGGTTGGGTGTTGTTGCAAGAGGCGGGGGCGCAGATGCTAGCCATGGATGGCTTGCCTGTGCTTGATTCTCAATATCTGGCAGCTGGCAGCCCGCAGATGCTGCCGGCTTTGGTAGAGTTACTGCGTTCCTCTTCTCAATCCACGCCCTCATGAAAACGATTGACTACAGCGCCTACCAAACCTTGAACATCACCCGCCGCGGCGTTGGCGGCTGTGTGCTCGATATTCAAATGCGAGCCACCAATGGCAAGCTGCCCACGGCTGGGCACGCTGGCCACGGCGAGCTCACGGAGATTTGGCGCGATGTGAGCCGCGATGATTCAGTGAAAGTGGCTGTGCTTCGCGGCGAGGGGCAGGGCTTCTCAGGCGGTGGGGATCTGGCCTTGGTAGAAGATATGGCGAGGGATTTTGAGGTGCGCAGCCGGGTGTGGAAAGAGGCACGGAATTTGGTTTACAACGTGATCAATTGCGATAAGCCGATTGTGAGCGCGATGCATGGGCCAGCGGTGGGCGCGGGTTTGGTGGCGGGGCTGTTGGCAGATATTTCCATTGCTTCGGAGAGCGCAAAAATTGTGGATGGCCACACTCGGCTTGGCGTGGCCGCAGGCGATCATGCCGCCATCATCTGGCCGCTTCTCTGCGGTATGGCCAAGGCCAAGTATTACCTGCTGCTTTGCGAGGCAGTCAGTGGCGCGGAGGCCGAGCGCATCGGTTTGGTCTCGCTTTGCGTGCCCGAAGATCAGTTGCTGCCCAAGGCGTATGAAGTGGCCGACAAATTAGCCGCTGGCAGTCAAACTGCGATCCGCTGGACGAAATATGCGCTCAACAATTGGCTGCGCCAAGCAGGACCGAGCTTTGATGCCTCACTCGCGCTGGAATTCATGGGCTTTGCTGGGCCTGATGTGCGAGAAGGCGTGGCCAGCTTGCGCGAACGGCGCACACCGAAGTATTGAATAAATCACGCTCAGGCTCTGGATGTGAGCGCTTGAGCAACAATTGCGCCTAAAAGTACCAGTTCGTCGCAAATAGGTGCAAAACCCGGCACGGTAAGCCTCAAAATGCACTTGTTTTGTGCATTTCAGGGATTACTCATGCGTCACTCTTTCATCAAATTCGCTGCAGCCATCTTTGCAGCGCACGCTCTCATCACCAGCCAAGCAATGGCAGATACCAGCATCAAATTCTTGAACGATTGGCGCTGGGAAGGCCAAGCTGCTCCTTTGCTGCTGGCCAATAAAGGCTATTTTCAAGCTGAGAAGCTCAGCGTCTCGCTCACACCTGGCACGGGCTCTGGCGCTACGGTGGCCAAAGTGGCCAGTGGCGAGTTTGACATGGGTTTGGGAGATTTCAGTTCCCTGATCGAGCATGCAGCGAAAAACCCTGCAACGGCACCACCAGTGGCCGTTTACATGGTGTACGAGCGCACGCCATCGAGCCTCTTCATTCGCAAAGCCTCTGGGGCAGACAAGCCAACGCAGCTCGCTGGCAAAAAACTGGGCGCACCGCCCTTTGACGGTGGGCGCAAGCTCTGGCCTGCGTTTGCGGATGCAGCGCAGACGGGCGTCGTGATCTGGCAAAACGTGGATGCGGCCAAGCGGGAGGAAATGTTTGCAAAAGGCGAGCTCGATGGCATCACAGGTTTTTACTTCACCACCATGCTCAATATCGAAAAGCAAGGCATGTCTGGCTCGGCCTACACGGTGTATCCCTTTCATGAGCTGGGTCTGCGCGTCTATGGCAATGCGATTTTGGTGAACCCCAAATTTCTGGCGGAGCATCCCAAGGAGGTCGGCAGCTTTGTGAAGGCGTATCACGCAGCTTTGAAGGCCACTCTGAGCAACACGCGCGAAGCGATGAAGGCTGTGAAAGAAATGGATGCCAATGCCGATGAGCAGTTTGAATGGCGCCGGGCGCGCTTAGCGTTTGATACCTTCGTGAACACACCAACGGTGCAAGAGACTGGCATGGGCTATATCGATATGAAACGGGTGCAAAGCAACATTGACGTTGTGGTCGCAGCCTACAAACTGCCCAGCAAACCCACTGCCAAATCAATTGCCAGAGCAGATTTCGTCCCCTCGAAATAGTTTTGCATCGTGGCCCCGCCTGCTGTAAAGTGTCTCTAACTTCCCTTGGAGACAAACAGCATGAGCGATACCAGCAATCCTATGAACAATGCATTCGGCAAATTCGTTCCCGGCTTCGAATTTTTGCAAGGCTTGGCCACGCAGGCAGTCAAAGGCGCAGCCAGCGGCTTGCCCAATATTCCGCAAATGCCCAATCCAGCAAATTGGGTGGCTCCGACGCTGAATGTGGAGGAGCTGGATAAACGCATTCAAGAGCTCAAGACGGTGCAATTCTGGCTGGATCAAAACGCCAAAGCACTGCAAGCCACGATCACGGCGCTGGAGGTGCAGAAGATGACGCTCGCTACGCTCAAAGGCATGAATTTCAACATGGGCGACGTGGCCAACGCCTTCAAGCTCAAGGCAACCGAGACAGTGGCAGGCGCTGTCAACACGGCTTTGGGCAAGCCTGCTGCGAAAAAATCTACAACCAAGAAGAAAGCTGCTCCAGCGGCCAAAAGCGCTGTTGCGGGCTTGATCGATCCCATGCAGCTTTGGGGCTCACTGACGCAGCAGTTTGGCCAGATCGCGGCAGATGCGATGAAAGATGCTAGCAAGAAGACAGCGATGGATACGACGAAGAACATGGCTAAAGCCATGACGCAAACTGCCGTGAATTCCGCAATGAGCACAGCCAAATCTGCCGCAAAGGCTGCTTCGACCACCGCGCAGAATGCTAGCAAATCCATAGCTGCTCGCGCAATGAATAAGACGGCTACCAAGCCAAAAGCCTCTAAAAAAGTAGCTAAAAAACGCGCATGAAGCCTTTTTCATTTGCGCACGCCACGCACCCTCAGTGGCGCATGGCTGCAGGCTTGGTTGTGGCGCAGCTTCGCGCGCAGATGGCGTTGCCACAGCATGCAAACAAGCCACCTTTGGGTATTGTTTACTTCACCGATCACTATGCCGATGAGGCGCAAGGCTTGCTCGATCACTTGAAGCAAGAGCTGCCTGAGGTGAGCGATTGGGTAGGCACGGTAGGCGTGGGTATTTCTGCAAACAATGTGGAGTATTTCGACGAGCCTGCGCTGGCAGTGATGCTTTGCGATCTGCCGCGCGAGCAGTATCGGGTGTTCAGTGGTGTCGCGCCTTTGGTGAGCTCAGCGAGCTTTAAGCCGCACAGCGCCTTGGTGCACGCCGATGGCCACACACCGGATTTGGCTGAGCTGCTGGGCGAGCTCTCGGGGCGCACGGCTTCGGGTTATCTGTTTGGGGGCTTGGCTGCTAGCCGTAAAAGTACACCGCAGATCGCGCTGCATCAGGGCAGTAAGCATGAAGGTGTATTTGCTGGGGCATTGAGCGGCGTGGCTTTCAGCGAGAGCGTGGCGCTGGTCTCGCGCGTCACGCAAGGCTGCCAGCCGATTCGATTGGAAGATGGCAAAGCGGCCAAGCCGCATCGCATCACCAAGAGCGACAAGCATGTGGTACTGGAGCTCGATGGCGAGCCTGCGCTTGATCTGCTGCTCGATGAACTGGGCATTTCTCTGGGTGAGCCGCAGCGCGCGGTGGAGCGCTTGAAGCAGACCTTTGTGGGGCTGACTGCTGGCGATGAGCGAGAGCTGAGCTTAGCGCGTAGCCAAGGCCGCTTCGGTGCGGATACCCGGGTGCGCCATCTCGTAGGGCTCGATCCGCTGCGGCGCGGTATTGCGGTGGCGGATATTGCGCCCGAGGGCAGCGAGCTCACGTTTTGCGAACGCAATCGCGAGGCCGCTCGGCGTGATCTGATGCGCATTTGCGCAGAGATTCGTGAAGAGCTGGAAGCTGATGTGAATGAAGTTGCCATGTTGAATGCTATGGATTCCGCAGCACTTCGCGCAGATTCTATGCCGGCTACTGAGCCAAATCGCTCTAAAAACATAGTAGGAGCCATCTACGTGAGCTGCGCAGGCCGTGGCGGCCCGCATTTTGGTGGAGACAGTGCTGAGCTGCAAATCGTGCGCCATGCTTTGGGCGATGTGCCGCTCGTGGGCTTTTTTGCAGGCGGCGAGATTGCGCATCAGCATCTGTATGGCTACACCGGTGTGCTGACGGTGTTCACTGCGCCAGCCTGAAGCGCTAGCTCGGTATCAAATACTGATACCAGTCGCCTTGCCGCGTAGCGCTGCGCAAGCTTTCGTGGCGATCCGCGCGAATCGCCAGATGATCCGCTCATGTTTAACTCTTTCGGTGTTCACATGAGCCCTTCAACAGTTCCGCAGCAGCGCTTCTCCACCGCCTTGATGGCCATGAGCCTGGCAGCGATTGCGCTAGCCGTCTTCTTCCCCATACTCTCGTATCTGATGCCCTTGATACCCAGCAGCGGCCAGAGCTAGAAGCACATCGCGGCGTGCGTGTCGGCTTGGCCCGTGATGATGTCTTTGAAGAAGTCATAATTCCAATCAAATCAGAGGAGAAAGCCTTGAGCGCTGCACCCAACAATATTCAAGAAATCAATTCAGCTGTAGCCGATCATCCCAATCAATTCGCGCTGCTCAAGCAACGCCGCTTCGCTCCATTCTTCTGGACGCAATTCTCTGGCGCTGCCAACGATAACGTCTTTAAATTCGCCTTCACCGTGATGGTCACGTATCAGCTTTCTATCAGTTGGATGCAGCCTGCCATGGCGGGCTTGGTGATTGGAGCGCTGTTCATCTTGCCCTTCTTGCTGTTTTCCGCCACCAGCGGCCAGCTCACGGATAAGTATCAGAAGACGAAGATGATTCGCTTCGTGAAGAATCTGGAGATCGTGATCATGGCCATTGCTGCCTACGGTTTCTTCACCGTGAACGTTCCCGTATTGCTCGGTTGCACCTTCCTCATGGGCTTGCATTCCACGCTGTTTGGCCCGGTGAAGTTTGCCTATCTGCCGCAGGTGTTGAATGAGCGCGAGCTCACGGGCGGCAACGGCATGGTGGAGATGGGTACCTTCGTGGCCATCCTTGCCGGCAATATCGTTGGCGGCGTTTTGATTGCTTTGCCCGGCATAGGTGCTACGTATGTTGCTATCACTTGCATAGCGGTGTCCATCATCGGCAGAATCGCCGCGCAATATATTCCCAATGCGCCTGCGACGGATCCAAGCTTGCAAATCAATTGGAATCCGTTCACCGAGACTTGGAAAAATCTCAAGCTCGCTCACGGTAATGTCGTCGTCTTCCGTTCGTTGCTGGGCATCAGTTGGATGTGGTTTTTCGGTGCGGTGTTTTTGAGCCAATTTCCCAGCTTTGCGAAAGATGTGTTGCATGGCAGCTCGAATGTCGCTTCGCTGCTTCTCGTCGTCTTCTCCATCGGCATCGCCACCGGCTCGCTGCTCTGCGAAGTGCTTTCGCGCCGGCATGTGGAGATCGGTCTTGTTCCTCTGGGTGCGATTGGCATGAGCGTGTTTGCGCTGGATCTGTATTTCGCTTCTCGAAGCTTGCCCAAAGCCGAGCTGCTCACCGTGATGCAGTTCATCAGCATAGGCGCGCATTGGCGTGTGATGGCCGATCTCTTCCTGCTGAGCTTATTTGCAGGCCTGTACAGCGTGCCCATGTATGCGCTGATCCAGCTGCGCAGCCAGCCCACGCACCGCGCCCGCATCATCGCGGCCAACAATATTCTGAACGCGCTCTTCATGATCGCCAGCAGCCTCATCGTCGGAGCATTGCTTGGCGCGAAATTCACCATTCCGCAAGTCTTCCTATTTACCGCGCTGGCCAATGCTGTGGTGGCGACCTATATCTTCCTGCTGTTGCCAGAGTATTTCTTGCGCTTCGTCGCTTGGGTGGTTTCGCGCCTCGTCTATCGCTTCAAAGTCACAGGCGATGAAAACATCCCCACCACAGGCGCAGCCATCCTCGCTTGTAATCATGTGAGCTTCGTCGATGCCGTGCTGCTCATGGCCGCCAGCCCGCGCCCCATCGTCTTCGTGATGGATCACCGCATCTTCAAAATGCCCGTGCTCGGCTGGTTCTTCAAACTCGCCAAAGCCATCCCCATCGCCCCCAAATCCGAAGACCCAGCAGCCTACGAAGCCGCCTTCGTCGCCGCAGGCAAAGTATTGAAAGAAGGCGACATGCTCGCCATCTTCCCCGAAGGCGGCATCACCAAAGACGGCACGCTGCAAGAATTTAAAGGCGGCATCATGAAAATCCTAGAGCAAGCCAAAGCACAAGGCATCGAGCCACCCGTGATCCCCATGGCGCTCACAAACCTCTGGGGCAGCTATTTCAGCCGAATCGAAAAAGACGGCGCAATGGTCAGGCCGTTTCGCAGGGGCTTGTTCAATCGAGTGGGGCTGAATGTGGGTGCTGCAATGCCGGCTGAGTCAGTTGAGCCTGATTTACTGAAGCGGCGGGTAGCAGTGTTGCTTAGCTAAGAGCGTGCTTTTGCTGGCTTGGAATGAGCAAGCAATTGAGCCCAGTCGTCTGGTGGATTGCCAGACTTGAGCATCTTGCCGAACACGCGATAAGCATCATCTGCGCTTTCATAAGCGCGTTTGGTGTCTTCGTCATTCACCCATGCATACACGATGATCTTGCTGGCGGCGTGATAGCGGAAGAAGAGGCGGTATTGCTGGAAGAACTTGGCGCGAAACCAGTGTTTGTATGAAGCGCCCAGCGTTTGACCTTGGCGATATTCTTCGCGGCTTGGGTCTTGAGGGATGATGTCGAAGATCAGGGCTTCAATGGCGGCTAGGCGTTTTGCCGCATTTTTGCTCTTGTAGTCGCGCGGGTGCTTGGCTTTGAGTTTCTCCACCTGCGCCTCGAGCTTGGTAAGCTGCTTTACAAAAAGAGGGTGCTGATAAAGCAGCCAGCCGTGTGCTAGCGCTTGCTCGGATTTTTGACTTGGCGCTGTGCTCGCTTTATTCGTCATCGGGGCTCAAGGCTGCATTGAGATCAAACTTCACGCCTTTGGTGAGCTTCTTGATGCGGCGCTCCGTCTCTTTCGTGAGAGGCGTTAGCTTCTGTGGATGGTTCTGGATATCAGCCGCCAGAAAATCAAGAAACGATTCAAGTACAGGATCGCTCTCAGGCTGCGCTGCTGCGCGGGAGATCACGATATCGCCATTGCCGCGCAGGCTGTAGTGCAGCTTGTCTTGCTTGGAGAGGCGCAACGCACGGCGCACTGGCTCGGGCACAGTGGTTTGGTAGCGCGCGGTGAGGGTGGATTCGGCTTCGATGAGGGAGGGCATGCTGTTCTCCAGTCAGGAAAGCACATTGTAATGCAAATGCATTGTCACTGAGAATACTCTGGCAACCACCCTCGCGTCTTGCCGGGATTCATCAGGCCATGCGGATCGGCGATTTTTTTGAAATCGATTTGATTCGTGTCGATCTCTTTCATGCCGCCGTCTTCGATGGTGTACACATGGTTGTCGAAGACCATGCAGCCGTCTTGCTCGAATTCTGCAATGATTTCGTAGAGGCGGGCTTTGTCGAAATAGCTGACCAGCGGTAGGCCGAAGGCGACGCAGCCGCCGAATTGGCGGCCGAATTCGTGGTGCATGAGGACTTCATCGCCCCAGCGGGTCATTTGCTTTTCTACGAGCGTGATGTCGATACCAACGCCTGCTGTCCATGGCGCGACGGTTTGCAGGTTCGTCCAGCTTTTGTCTTGCTTGAGGGCGATGAGGGTGGTGTGGTTGTAGGCGCATTCGAAGGCGGGGGAGAGTTTTTCTTTTTTCAATTCACTCTCGGTGAAGGCCATGGATTCCGTGCCGCTGTGTTTCTTCACGAGGGCGCGCCAGGCTTCCATGCAGTTGGGATTCACCATGGAGAAGACAGCATCTTTGTTGGCGGGGAAGCGCGCGCCGAATTCGGCTTCGTAGTACGGGGCGATGCGGCGCTCGACTGCTGTGATGAGGAAGGCATCGACCGAGCCGCCGATTTCTTCCGTGGCCTCGCAGCCAAAGCGCAGGGCGGCACTGTAGCTGTCAAACAGGGCGATGTGGTGCACCCAATCGACGGCGGGCTTGAGGCGCAGCGTGAGCGCGGTAATGATGCCGTTGGTGCCGTAGGCGTGGTGGACTTTTTGGATGTCTGTATCTTTGAGCTCGATGATGCGCGGCTGGGTTTCGAGGGTGACGACGCGGATCATGGTGACGTTGCCTGCGTCTTTCAAGATGCCATTGCGCACGCTGCCCGCGCCCGCGTAGCCGCCTGCGATGAAGCCGCCTATGGTGGCGATGTCTCGCGTGCTGGGGAACATGAGGATTTCTTGGCCGCCTTCGACACATTGGTCTGCTCTGACTGCTTTTTCTAGATCGGCGATCAGGATGCCCGCTTCGCAAGTGACTTGGCCAGGCGCGACGCTGATGACGTGGTTGAGCTGCGTAACATCCAAAATCACGCCGCCTTCCAGCGGCACGCATTGGCCGTAGTTGCCAGTGCCGCCACCTCTGATCGTGACGTTCAGGCGATGCTTGGCGCATGCTGCTGCGACTTGGATCACTTCTGCTTCCGTGCGCGGGCTCACCATGATGTCGCCCATCTTGTCGTCCAGCTCGGCTTTGAGAATGGGGCTGTACCAGTAATAGTCTTTCGACTTCACAGCCAAGGTGTGCGCATCTCGAGTGTGGGGGATGGCTGCTATATCGTTGATGAAATCGTTGAAGTTTTTCATGGGTAGGTCTTAAAAACAGAATGCCGGACGCAGAGGACGCAAAGGTTACGCAGAAGACGCAGAAAAGAAAACCAAAAGAAGAAAAATGAAACTCGGCACTTCATCTGAATTGCCTTCTAGTATTTTTTGGTATTTCTTCTGCGTAACCTCTGCGTCTTCTGCGTCCGGTATTTGTATTAAGTTTTAATCTCAAATCATTGAAAGTCTCTGCACGAGAGGTGCATTCACCAAGTCTCTCGCATCACCAGCCTGCACCAGCAGCAACTCATTCACCGAGCAGCCTTCGCGGATGAGGCCATCCCAAGGCAGGTTCATCGCCTTCGAAGGCGCAGTTGTGATGCTGCTGAGCCAGTCAAGCGGTTGGGAGAGATGGCCCATTTGCACGCCT
>JAAFJC010000084.1 GCA_013297925.1 Comamonadaceae bacterium | reverse complement strand
GAGGTAGTTCATCAGAAAAGATGTTATCGGTTGTCTGAAGTTACGTCAAAGACCTTGTGACGGATTCAACACGGCGAAATCTCTACAATCTTTGGGCTCGCTGCGGTATCCCCCGCTAGCAACGCAATACGTCAGAAAGACAGCTCAATGACTCAGGGCAGTATCCGCATCACCGGCGCGCGGCAACACAATCTTAAAAATCTCAATCTCGAATTCAAAACCGGCGAGCTCACCGTCGTCACCGGCCAAAGCGGCTCGGGTAAATCCAGCTTGGTGTTTGACACGCTCTTTGCCGAAGGCCAGCGCCGCTACGTGGAAACCTTCTCCGCTTATGCCCGCCAGTTCATGGATCGCATGGACAAGCCGCAGGTCGATAAGGTCGAAGGTGTGCCCGCTGCGATTGCGATTGATCAAACCAATCCCGTGCGCTCATCGCGCTCCACCGTGGGCACGATGACGGAGCTTAATGATCATTTGAAGCTCCTGTTTGCGCGCCTCGCGAATTTGTACGACCGCGACACCGCGCTGCCGGTGCGTCATGACAGCGGCGAGACGATTTATACGCAGATCGTGGAGAAGGCCAAAGCGACAAATCCTCGCCTCGTTGTGACCTTCCCCGTTGAGCTACCCAGCAACACCACGGCGCAGGAAGTCGAGCAATGGCTCTCAGCCAGTGGCTTCACGCGCGTGCAAGCGGAGCGCGAGATCAAAGTTGGAAGCGATACGCGCAAAGTGCTCGATGTGGTGGCAGATCGTTTCAAAATCGAAAGCGCGGAGAAAGTACGCGTGATGGAAGCGATTGAGCTGGCTCTCAAAAGAGGCAGCGGACGGATGAGTGTGTACGCTGGAGACGAAGGCGCTCACGAAATTTGGAAATTCTCCACCGGCCTGCATTGCCCCGAAAGCGATATCCGCTATACCCAGCCTACGCCGAGTCTGTTTTCTTTCAACTCGCCCCACGGCGCCTGCCCCACCTGCAAAGGCTTTGGCCGCGTGATTGGCGTGGATTATGGTTTGGTGATGCCAGACGTGCGGCTCACGCTGCGCGCCGGTGCAGTCAAGGTCTTTCAAACACCCGCTTGGAGCGAATGCCAAGACGATCTGATGCGCCACGCCGAGCGCGCAGGCATCCCGCGAGATACTGCGTGGAGCAAGCTCACCGCTGAGCAGCAGCAGTGGGTGATTAACGGCAATCCGGATTACAAAGAAGGCCAATGGGGCAAGGTTTGGTATGGCGTGAAGCGCTTCTTCGCTTATCTGGAGACCAAGTCTTACAAGATGCATATCCGCGTCTTGCTTTCCAAATACCGCAGCTATACGAAATGCCACACCTGCGATGGCGCGCGATTGAGCAGCGATGCGCTGATCTGGCGCGTGGGCACGAAGGCGCAGGCAGATACTGCCATGTTGCCCGAGAAACGCTTTATGCCGCAAGGCGTGAAATGGTCACGCTCGCAGCTTGAGTCTCTACCGGGATTGAGCCTGCACGATTTGATGCTGATGCCGCTCGATAAGCTGCGCGCCTTCTTCGATGCCGTGCGCGCTGATTCTGGGCTTGATCCGAGCAGCGCCGATGCCCGCGCTTTGGAAATGCTGCTCGAAGAGATTTGCACCCGCTTGAAGTATCTCTGCGATGTAGGCATTGGCTATCTCACACTAGATCGCCAAAGCCGCACACTCTCTGGCGGTGAAGTGCAACGTATCAACTTAACGACGGCGCTTGGCACTTCGCTGGTCAACACCCTCTTCGTGCTCGATGAGCCCAGCATCGGCCTGCATCCCCGCGATATGGATCGCATCACCCAAGCCATGCTGCGCTTGCGCGATGCGGGCAACACGCTCGTGGTGGTGGAGCATGATCCTGCGGTGATGCTGGCCGCAGACCGCGTGATCGACATGGGCCCAGGGCCTGGCGAGCGCGGTGGTGAGATGGTGTTTGACGGCACGCCTGCGCAGCTGCGCGATGCTGATACGCTCACAGGCGCTTATCTGGGCGCGCGTAAACAAATCGGCATGGGCTTGAAGCGCTTGGTGAGCGACAACACGCCGCGCTTGATCTTGGAAGGTGCAACGCAGCACAACCTCAAGCATGTGAGCATCGAGTTGCCTTTGCAGCGCCTCGTGTGCGTCACGGGCGTTTCAGGCTCCGGCAAATCCACACTGATTCAAGATGTGCTCGCACCAGCGCTGATGCGCTACTTTGGCAAAGCCACGGAAACGCCCGGAGCGCATGATCGCTTGCTTGGCGCGGAACTTCTCTCCGATGTCGTCTTCGTCGATCAATCCCCGATTGGTAAAACCGCGCGTTCCAACCCCGCCAGCTACGTCGGCGCATGGGATGCGGTGCGTGAAATTTTCGCTACGCTGCCTTTATCAAAACAGCGCAACTACACCGCCAGCAAATTCAGCTTCAACAGCGGTGATGGCCGCTGCCCCACCTGCGGCGGCTCGGGTTTTGAGCATGTGGAAATGCAGTTTTTATCTGACGTGTATCTGCGCTGCCCCGATTGCGATGGCAAGCGCTATCGGCCTGAGATTTTGGAAGTGAAGATTGAGCGTACCCGCACCGTTCGCCCTGAGCTTGTCGAAGGGCAGGCTTCGACAAGCTCAGCCCGAACGGAAACTCTGCAATTGAATGCCTTTGATGTGCTGGAGCTCACCGTGAGCGAAGCGGCCAAGCTGTTTGCCAATGATCGCGATGTGATCCGCGCGATTCAGCCGATCATTGATGTGGGCTTGGAATACGTCAAGCTCGGCCAGCCTGTGCCCACGCTCTCAGGCGGCGAATCACAGCGCTTAAAGCTCGCAGGCTTTCTGGCGGAAGCCGCGCGTGATGCGGCGAAATCCAAGCAGCGCCTGGCCACCAAAGGCACGCTGTTTTTATTCGATGAGCCCACCACCGGCCTGCATTTCGAAGATATCAGCAAGCTCATGCGCGCGCTACGTAAGCTGCTCGATGCCGGGCATTCGATTTTGGTGATTGAGCACAATCTCGATGTGATCCGCGCTAGCGACTGGCTGATCGATCTCGGCCCCGAGGGCGGCGATGCCGGCGGCTCGGTGGTGGCTTACGGCATGCCAGAAGATGTGAAGCATCACGCCACATCGTTCACCGCGCAAGCCTTGCGTGAATACGATATGGCGCTGGGCTTGAACGGTATTGCCGTTCACGAAAAATCAGCCTTACTATCAAATTATGAGCAGTCTGCGCAGTATTTACGCCGGCAAGAAACCAAAAAGGCTAGTAAAAATGCTTCAGACAGCATTCAAATCATCAATGCGCGGGAGCACAACCTCAAAGGCCTCTCGGTCAACATCCCGCGCGGCAAATTCACCGTCGTCACGGGCGTGAGTGGTTCAGGCAAATCCACACTCGCCTTCGATATCCTGTTCAACGAAGGCCAGCGCCGCTATCTGGAAAGCTTGAATGCCTATGCCCGCAGCATTGTGCAGCCCGCAGGCCGGCCAGAGGTCGATGCCGTGTTTGGCATCCCGCCCACCGTCGCGATTGAGCAGCGCCTCTCACGCGGTGGCCGCAAATCGACAGTCGGCACGACGACCGAGGTGTGGCACTTTCTTCGCCTCTTGTATGTGAAGCTCGGCACGCAGCATTGTGTGCATGACGATGCAGCCGTGCAGCCGCAAACAGCAGAGCGCATCGCCGCCCAGCTCATGACGGTGTACAAAGGCCGCCACATCGGCATCCTCGCGCCGCTGGTGGTCAGCCGCAAGGGCGTGTACACCGAGCTGGCCGATTGGGCGCGCCCGCGTGGCTACACGCATCTGCGCGTGGATGGCGAATTTTTGCCGACCACGGGTTTCCCGCGCATTGATCGCTTCAAAGAGCACACGGTGGAGCTGCCCGTGGCAGACATCGTGATGAAGCCGGAGAATGAAGCGGCGCTGCGCACGGCTTTGGCTACAGCTCTAGAGCATGGCAAAGGCGTGGTGCATGTGATGACATCGCTGGATGGTTTGAAATCCGCGATGGAGCTGAAAACCTCTACGGCGAAGATCGGGCAAGTCGAAGTCTTCTCCACCAAACGCGCTTGCCCCGTCTGCGCCACAAGCTATCCCGAGCTTGACCCGCGCCTTTTCTCCTACAACAGCAAACATGGCTGGTGCCCCGATTGCGTGGGCACAGGCAAGCAGCTCACACGCGAGCAGCGCAAGGCTTTAGATGATTCCGTGCGCGATGACGATAACCGTGGCCGCGAGCAGAGCTTTGCTGAGGTTGAAGTGGAAGACGTGAGCGATCAAGATTGCGCAGGCTGCGGCGGCACAAGGTTAAATAAGCAAGCGCGCTTTGTGAAATTCAGCAAGGTAGGCGTCACCGATGTGGCGCAGCTCTCCGTGCGCGATGTGCGCCTGTGGGTCGAAAGCCTCAAGCTCACTGGCCGCGAGGTAGACATTGGCCGCGATTTGATTCCTGAGATCAAAGGCCGCTTGGAATTCCTTGAGGAAGTCGGCCTAGGCTATCTCACACTAGATCGCGGCGCGCCTACGCTCTCTGGCGGCGAGGCGCAGCGCATCCGCTTGGCCGCACAGCTGGGCAGCAATTTGCAAGGTGTGTGCTATGTGCTCGATGAGCCCACGATTGGCCTGCACGCGCGAGACAATCAGATTTTGCTGAATGCTTTGAACAAACTCAGCGAGAAGGGCAACACGCTGGTCGTGGTGGAGCACGATGTAGACACGATGCGCCGCGCCGATCACATTATTGATATTGGTCCCAGCGCCGGCAAGCGCGGTGGCCGCGTGGTGGCGCAAGGCTCGGTGAAAGACATCATGGCGGTCGAAGAGTCCGCCACGGGGCGCTATTTGCGGGACGCGATCAAGCATCCTTTGCATCCGCGCCGAAAAATCGATGGCGAATTCCAGCTCAAAGTAAAAAATGCGAGCTTGCACAACTTGCAAAATGTGAGCTGCGATGTGCCGCTCAAGCGCTTGGTGGCGATCACGGGTGTCTCAGGCTCAGGCAAATCCACTTTTGCAAGAGATGTGTTGCTCGCCAACGTGTATGCCGCCGTCACAGCGCGCGGCATGAAGCGTGAAGCCCCTGAATTCAAAGCTTGGAAAAACTGCGATGGCATTGATGCATGGGCGCAATTGGATCGCGTGCTAGAAGTCGATCAAACCCCGATTGGCAAAACCCCGCGCTCCTGCCCCGCCACCTACATCGGCTTTTGGGATGCCATCCGCAAACTCTTCGCCGAAACCTTAGAAGCCAAAGCACGCGGCTACGGCCCAGGTCGCTTTAGCTTCAACACCGGCGAAGGCCGCTGCCCCGGCTGCGAAGGCCAAGGTATGCGCACGATTGAGATGAGCTTCTTGCCCGATGTGAAAGTGCCCTGCGAAATCTGCCACGGCGCGCGCTTCAATCCTGAGACGCTGGCCGTGAGCTGGCGCGGCAAGAGCATTGGCGACGTGCTGACGATGGAAGTGGATGAAGCCGTGGAATTCTTCGCCACCATGCCAAGCATTGGGCATCCTTTGCAGTTGCTCAAAGATGTGGGCTTAGGCTATCTCACGCTCGGCCAACCTTCACCCACGCTCAGCGGCGGCGAAGCTCAGCGCATCAAGCTCGTCACCGAGCTCTCCAAAGTGCGCGATGAGGTCGGCAAGCGCGGCAACAAAGCCCCTCACACGCTTTACGTGCTCGATGAGCCCACCGTCGGCCTGCACATGCAAGACGTCGAAAAACTCATCCACGTCCTGCACCGCCTCGTCAATGGCGGCCACAGCGTCGTCGTCATTGAGCACGATCTCGATGTGATCGCCGAAGCTGATTGGATCATTGATCTGGGGCCTGAAGGTGGCAAAGAAGGCGGCTCTATTGTGGCGGCTTGCACGCCTGAGGAGCTGGTGCGGAAGAAGACGCACACCGGGGTGGCTTTGGCTTCTGTGTTGGTGCGTTCCTAGTCGTTCGAGGGCGCTAGCTGGGAGAGGGGATCACGCTGTCTGCGCGTTTTGCTGCGTGTCCCCCGGTGGTGTTGATGTATATTTTTCTTCGGCAAGTAGGTTTCGCCGCCTCCTCCTTTACCTCCGCAAAACACGCAGACATCGCGATCCTGAGTGCTACTAGTGTGCAGGGTTTCAATCTCCGCATTCCAAGGCGTTGGATGTAGCTACTTTGGGCGAACGCCGATTTTCAAGCTAACTAGCAGGCCTCGGCTGTGATTGGGTTGTCTCCCGTAACGAAATAAAGGGGGAGACGGCGCAGCCGGCGGAGGACATTCGTGGAGGGGGACAGCCCAAGCGCAGCCGAGGCCGACTCCTGCAATAACGAAAAGACCAACAAACGCTTCGTATAAGATTCAAAGCATGGCTCATATCTACATCTATTCTCCCAGCGGCGCAGTGCGCGATAAAGTGGCTTTCAGGCGCGGCGTCGAGCGTCTGAAAACCTTGGGGCACGAGGTAGAGATCGATCCTGCTGCACTCAAATCCGTGCAGCGTTTTGCGGGCGATGATGCTGAGCGCTTAAGGGCTTTTGAGCGAGCTGCGGCCAGCGGCGCGGACGTGGCGCTCATCACGCGCGGCGGTTACGGCCTCTCGCGCAGCTTGCCTTTGATCAACTACAAAGCAGTGAGCAAATCGATTGAAAAAGGCATGCTTTGGGTGGGCGTGAGTGATTTCACGGCGTTTCAAGCGGCCATCTATGCAAAAAGCGGTGCTATCACTTGGGCAGGCCCCTCGCTGGGTGCAGACTTTGGCTGTGGCGACAGTGCTGAAGGGCACAACAACGAGCCTGATGACATCATGGAAGCTTGTTTTGACGATCTCGTGCAAGGCGTGTGTGAAGGAGCCGGGTGGACACGGCCTGCATCGGATATCAGGAGTGCTATCAAAATAATAGCTGCTCCCGCACATTCTATGACGGCCAGTGGCCAAAAAGCTTCTAAACATAGCCCCATCAAAGGTGTTTTATGGGGTGGCAACCTCGCCATGCTCACCAGCCTGCTCGGTACGCCATACTTGCCAGTTATCAAGAACGGTATCCTCTGGTTTGAAGATGTGGCAGAGCATCCCTACAAGATCGAGCGCATGCTGTTGCAATGGTTGCATGCGGGCATCTTGGCGCAGCAAAAAGCCATCATTTTTGGGCAATTCTCTAGCTACAAACTCACACCACATGACAAAGGCTTCAAGCTGCAAACCGTGATTGATCGTCTGTGCAGTCAGCTCAAAATTCCTGTGCTCACGGGTTTGCCTTTTGGGCATGTACCCACCAAAGTTTGCCTCCCGTTCGGTCAAAAAGTCAACCTGATGACAGAAGGCCGAGACGCATTGCTTTATTGGGGCTGATGCAGCCTAGCATCAGCGGTGATTGCTAACGCACTACTTTTGTTCATCAGATGTGATGATTAAGTGTCGCTATTTTGCGTTTTTTTGTAATTTTTTGTTCGCATTAACGTTTCATATATGGATCTAAATTTCAGTTTTGAGAGAAATGTCGACTTATTGACAAATCGAAATGTTTAAATTACTACTAAATAATTATTAAATTCTATTTTTTTAACTGAAAAGCGTAAAATTGGCTTAGTTTGTCTAGTCAAGAATTGATGCTATCTTGTGGGCATTGTGAAACTGAGGCAAGCAATTCATCACATATATGTTAAATCTTTACTACACACGCACGGTAGAGGGTCAAGCTGCCGCTTATGACGCGACGTCAGCGATGCCGCGTAAGCTGAAGTCGTTGTTGAAAGTGATTGATGGTAAAACTAGCTTAGATGTTTTTGCCAATAGCTTGAAAGCGTTTGGTGATGTACAAGGCCTACTGGTATCTTTGCAGAAAGCGGGCTTGATCGAGCTGCGCCAAACGACGGTTGAAACGGCGGCTCCTATGGCGGCACCCTCAGCATCTGCTGAGACTGGTTTGGTGGGCACGATAGCCAGCAAAATAGGGTTACGGTCTGGGCGTTCGAGTGCAGATGCCAGCGGCTTCGCACTGACCCAAGCACACAACACTCAACCACACACCATTCGGGAATCGCGCACCCACAGCCCAGAGCGGCAACAAGAGCGGCAGCAAGATCTGCAGTTGTTGGTGCAGGATATGTCAAGCTTTGTGCTGGCCTATGTGCCTGAGCAGGCTTTTGGCGTGCTGAGCGAGCTCGAGCAGATCAATACCGTCGAGCAAATGGCGGTATTGCTTGGCGGCTATGAGCTGATGATTCGACATACAGGTGAGCCTGCACACATTCACATCCTGCATGTACGCCAAACATTGAGTAAGTGGCTATGACACAGGATGAAATGGCTCTTACCCGAGTCGTATTTGCAATCACCGTCAAGGGATATGCGGAGCTGCGAAATACCAACAGCATTTTGAATTTGCAAGAACGTACTGTCCTGACCTTGATCGACGGTGTTTGCCCAGTAGCGCAATATTTACCGTTTCTAAGTGAATTCAATCCTGTTATTGACAAACTCAAAAGATTGGAGAAACTCGGACTGTTGAGACGGGTTGGCGCTGTTGCGTCAGATGCCGTGCAGCGGTTTGATAAGCAAGTCAGTGGAGGCTCTCGGATCTCGCATTGGCAAAGCATTTCTGCCGAGCGCGAAGTATCTGGATTCATCGCACTGGAATGATTCATTTTTAAGTACTAACTGGAGTTGTCATGGGAACCATTTATAGAAAGTCTCTCAAGGGTATTGACGAACTGGCCTTCAAGACCAACGGCTTGCCCATGCGTTTGATGAGCTATCTCAGCGTGGTGGATGGTGAGACCAGCGTGGAACAACTGATGGCGCGCAATCCGCAACTGCCTTCGATGGAGGCTGTCTTGCAGGGCTTGGTACAGCAAGGCTTTCTGGAAGTGGCTGGCAGCGATGCGAATGTGGTGCAGATGAACAATATGCGCGTGGGCAACGGAGCTTCCATACCTATGCAAGCGCCTGCGCCCTCGTATGCGCCTGCACCTATGCAGCAACCCATGCAGCAACCTATGTCATCCAACAATGGTGGCTACTCTCCAGAGCTAGACATCATCAAATCCAATATGGTGAAAGATGTCAGTGGCATCCTAGGTACAGATGCGGGCCCGGTGATCCAAAAAATTCAGGCAGCTCGCACCAAAGACGATTTGTTTGGATCCATGATGGGCATCAAAAAAATCATCACGATTTACGCGAATGCGGGACTGGCCGAGAAGTTTGCGGCGCGCTACCAGTCTCTTATTTAATCTCAGCCAAGTAGCGCAAAAAATTCACTTCAACCAAGGAGCTACCATGCAATTCGATCTCATCATGGCTACGCAATTTTCGTTTGCCATAGCCTTTCTCGGTATGTTTGGTGGTGGCATGTACTTTGCCATGATCAAATCCACTTTGCCCGTGGAACACCAATCCAACGCCGTGACATCGGCGGTCTACTGTTTCATGGCTTCGATCATGTATGCCTTCATTAACTACAAGTACGGCATTGGCACGGATGCGCTTGCTAAGGGGGATTACCCCACAGTACTTCGTTATATTGATTGGCTGGTGACGACGCCGCTGATCGTGAACAAATTTCCCGAGATGCTAGGCGGCGAAGATGCTGCCGCTGTGGCTATCCTCGTGATCGTTGCCGACGTGATGATGATCTTGTTTGGCTGGGCTGGTGAAAGCTCCATCAATGCATCCAAAGGCCCCACGGTGATCGGTTGGGCGATGTTTGGTGTCGGTTGCTTAGCGTGGCTGTTCATTATTTTTGTACTTTACACAGCTGTGACCAATGCATCGGCGAATAAGCTGGGGCCGATCAAGCAAGGCTTGTCACGCCTGAAACTGTTTATCGTGTTCGGCTGGTTGATTTATCCGCTGGGCTTCCTGATCACTTTGATTTCTAGCTCGCCAGACATGCGCGTTGGACGAGAGCTGATTTACAACATTGCCGATTTGTTCAACAAAGTTGGCTTCGGCATGGTGGCTATTTATGCGATTCGCCAGATGGTTCGTGAAAACAAAATCCGTGAAGCGATGCAGCAGCTGTAAACCTAGCTAAATGCTGGCTGGTAAACAAACGGCTACAAGCTTTCAAAAACCCTATGCCGCACAAGTGGCATGGGGTTTTTTTGTGGTTTCCATTGAAATGGATATACTAGAGATTCATGATTAGTCTGGGCCTGCGGGATCACTGAAATCATGACAGGAGAAAAGTCTCTAAGGCTTTTCATTTTTCCAGTCATGCTTTTTAGGAGACACACGCATGATGCCAAGAAATCAAAAATCCCAAACGGCCTGCCATTTGGCTGCGGGAATCGCAACTCTCATCCTTTCTACCATTTCGACGCACGCGTCTGCGGCAACCGGCGCGTTGCTCAAGCCCAACGACTTCGTTGGAATCTCCTTCTGGTTGATCACCATGGCCTTGATGGCCTCCACGGTATTTTTCTTCCTGGAGCGAGATCGCGTCTCGGCGAAATGGAAAACATCCTTGACGGTCTCTGGCCTCGTCACCTTGGTGGCAGCAGTGCATTATTTATACATGCGAGAGGTCTGGGTCAATACCGGTACGTCGCCCACAGTCTTCCGATACATCGATTGGCTGATCACAGTGCCGTTGTTGATGATTGAGTTTTATCTCATCTTGTCAGCGATCACGAAAGTACCCGCAGGCGTGTTTTGGCGGCTGATGGTAGGTACATTTGTCATGTTGATCGGCGGCTATCTGGGAGAGGCTGGCTACATGGCCGTTTGGCCGGCGTTCATCATCGGTATGGCAGGATGGGCAGCCATTCTTTACGAGATATTCTTCGGACAAGCGGGAAAAATCAACGCGCAGAGCGCGCCACCTGCTGTGCAATCAGCGTTTAGCACCATGCGCTGGATCGTGACGATTGGCTGGGCGATCTACCCGATCGGCTATTTCTTTGGATACCTCACAGGCAGCGGTCCTGAGGCAAGCGCAAATGCACTGAATTTGATCTACAACTTGGCAGATGTACTCAATAAAATCGCATTTGGTCTGATTATCTGGAGCGTTGCAGTCAGTGAATCCGAAGCAAGCCTCAAAAAGTAAGCGCGCTCGTTAATAATAAGCACTCTGCGATTTATTTTCAGGGTGCTTTTTTGTGCTTCTGAGTCTGTATAAACATCTTTTCGATCAAGATAGATGATCGTGCTAGTCACGAAGGAAAGATCAATGAAGCTGCTTGTGATTGGTGCTGGTTTTGGCGGATTGGCCTACGCGCTTCGAGCGGCTGCTCGCGCCTGCCAAGTCACAGTGGTGGATCGCTTGCCGGGCCCAGGTGGGCGAGGGCGGGAGTTTGTTTTGGCGATGGAAGGCCAAACCTTTAAGTATGACGCTGGCCCAACTGTTTTGACTGCCCCCGTTTTGTTTGAAGAGCTGTTTGCTCTGTTTGGTGAGCGCCTGGCAGACCATGTGGAGCTGTTGCCAGTCAAGCCCTGGTATCAAATGCGCTTTGCGGATGGCACTCAGATGGACTATGGCGGTAGCACTGAGCAAATCCAGGCTGAGATTGCAAAATTCAATGCGCAAGATGCACAGAACTACCCCGCTTTTTTAGAGCATTCGCGCAAATTGTTTGAAAAAGGTTATGAAGAGCTAGGCACGCAGCCTTTTCTCAATTGGCGCTCAATGATCAACGTGATGCCAGCGATGATGCGCTTGCGTGCAGATCGCTCTGTGTATCAGCTCACAGCACGCTATTTCTCCGATGAGCGCGTGCGCCGCGCCTTCAGCATCCAGCCCTTGCTGGTGGGCGGCAATCCGTTTGACACCACCAGTATCTATAGCCTGATCCATTATTTGGAGCGCAAATGGGGCATCTGGTTTCCGCGCGGGGGCATGGCGGCTTTGGTGCGCGCCTTGGTGGCCTTGGGTGAGCGCCATGGCGTGGCATTTGAGTGGAATGCGCAGGTGGATGGCATTGAAGCAGATTCTGATCGCGTGCAGTCCATCAGGCTGAAAGATGGCAGGCGGTTGGCGTGCGATGAGCTGGTCTGCAATGCCGATCCCGGCCATGTGATGACGCATCTTTTGCCCGAGCCTCTGCGCCAAGCCAAACAGGTGAGCAAAAAGAAATATTCGATGGGATTGTTCGTTTGGTATTTCAGCACGAACCGCATCTATGGCGATGTGCCGCATCACACGATTTTGTTTGGCCACACCTACCGCGAGGTGCTGCGCAAGATATTTGATACCTTGGAGCTGCCTGAAGATTTGAGCATTTACTTGCACCGGCCGAGCGCCACAGATGCGAGCTACGCACCTGTTGGGCACGACAGTTTTTATGCGCTCGTGCCCGTGCCTAATCTGGCAGCGACGATTGATTGGCCTGCAGTACAAGAGCGCTTCAAGCAATCACTGATGCAAGCGCTGCAAGATCGCATCTTGCCGGGTTTGGCACAATGCA
>JAAFJC010000083.1 GCA_013297925.1 Comamonadaceae bacterium | reverse complement strand
GGGTCAGACAGCAAATCCATCGCGCGTGCAGCGCTCACGCCAGCAAGGTCGATGGCTCTAGAGGCTTGAGTGGTGAGAGGTTTGATCAGATGCTGCGTGATCCAATCCTGCGTCGTTTCTTGCGCCATACCTTCCGAAGTTTTTTTCTTACGCTCAGGCGGCTCCAAGCCGCCATCCAAAATCGACATCGTTACCGAGATCAGCGCAATGCCATCGGCGATACAGTGATGAATGCGGGCAATCAATGCTGAGCCCTTGCTGCCATCGGGCAGTGGGTAATCTTCAATCAAGTGAAATTGCCACAAAGGTTTCTTGCGATCTAACGGCGTCATCGTGAGCTCGGCGACGCGGGATTGAAAGGCCTCCTGAGCCGTTTGGCCTTTGGCGATATAGAGCTTCTCGCCCACCACGTGCTTTTCAATATCGAAATTGCGGTCTGTGACCCAAGTCGCGCCCGCCGTATCTTCCACCACACGTTGCTTGAAGCGTCGGTATTTGAGCAGCTTCTCTTTCACCCGCGCTTGCATCGCTTCGAGCTTGACCGGCGGGCTCATCACCCACACGCCAACGATCATCATCAAATTCTCAGAGGTGTCCATACGCAGCCAAGCGGTATCCACCTTCGTCATGCGCTCGCCCGTGATGCCTAGCGTCCCGCCCACAGCGTTTTGCACTTCCTTGCCTACCTTGGCCGCTGCTTTGCCTGCCACGGCGGCAGTCTGCCCCGCATCGGCGGCTTGACGCGCCATGATCTCGGCAAAATCCTGCGCGAGCAATTCAGCTTCCTGCATGATGAAACGGGTGACCATGGACGACTCTCTTCTACTAAGGCTTAGGAATGGGGTTTTGCCCCTATTGTGGCTGTATTGGCTGCGCTAAGATAGAAGGCGCTAACCCTAATCTTCACTGGAGAACACCATGGCCACCAGCCTCAAAGCCAAATTCGAAAAAGCCGCCGCAGATTCCAAGAATCTTTCTGAGCGCCCCGATAACGCGACCCTGCTGAAAATCTACTCGCTCTACAAGCAAGGCAGCGTGGGCGACAATGAAGAGAAGAAGCCTGGCTTCACCGATATGGTGGGCCGCGCCAAATGGGATGCTTGGGACAAACTCAAAGGCACAGATTCCAAAGATGCGATGCAGCAATACATTGATCTGATTGAATCGCTGAAGTAATCAAGCTGGTCTTTGACACAAAAAGGGCGGGTTCATCACCCGCCTTTTTTCGTCTAGAAGCCGTGTTTACTTGATACTAAAACGATCCAGATTCATCACCTTCGTCCAAGCAGCAACGAAATCACGCACAAACTTGGCTTGATTATCGTTTTGCGCATAGACCTCAGCCAAAGCACGCAATTGAGAATTCGAGCCGAAGGCCAAGTCGACTCGGGTGGCTGTCCACTTCACTGCACCGGTGTTGCGATCACGCCCTTCAAAGGCGTTGTCTCCCACTGGCTTCCATGCGATTGACATATCTACCAAGTTCACGAAGAAATCAGTCGTCAGTTGTCCCAAGCGGGTGGTGAACACGCCGTGCTTGGAGCCGCCATGATTGGCGCCGAGCACACGCAGGCCACCGACCAAAGCCGTCATCTGTGGCGCACTCAAAGTGAGCAACTGTGCTTTATCGAGCAGCATTTCTTCGGGGGTAGTTTTGTAAGCGGCCTTGCGGAAATTGCGGAAGCCGTCTGCCACGGGCTCGAGCACAGCAAAAGAATCAGCATCGGTTTGCTCTGCGGTGGCATCGCCACGGCCCGGTGTGAACGGTACTTCGATGCTATGCCCAGCAGCTTGGGCTGCAGCTTCCACTGCTGCATTGCCAGCGAGCACGATCAAATCCGCAAGTGAGATTTGCTTTGCACCTGCTTTGTTGAACTCCGCTTGAATACCTTCGATCGCTTTGAGCACTTTGGCTAATTGCGCAGGCTGATTGGCTTCCCAATCTTTTTGTGGCGCGAGGCGAATGCGTGCGCCGTTCGCGCCGCCTCGGCGGTCTGAACCGCGGAAGGTGGAGGCGGATGCCCATGCGGTAGACACCAACTCACTGACAGACAAGCCACTGGACATGATCTTGGCTTTGAGAGCTTTCGCGTCCGTTGCGTCAATCAAAGGATGCTTCACAGCCGGAATCGGGTCTTGCCAGATCAAATCTTCCGCCGGTACTTCAGGGCCGAGATAGAGAGCTTTCGGGCCCATATCACGATGGGTGAGCTTGAACCAAGCGCGGGCATAGGCATCGGCAAACTCGGCAGGATTGGCTTGGAAATGACGCGAGATTTTCTCGTAAGCGGGATCCATGCGCAGGCTCATATCTGCGGTGGTCATGTGGGGAGGGTGCTTTTTGCTGGGATCGTGTGCGTCGGGGATCATGTCCTCGGCATCCACGTTTTGCGCCTGCCACTGGATGTTGCCCGCTGGGCTCTTGACTTGCTTCCATTCGTATTTGAAGAGCACTTTGAAATAGCCCATGTCCCACTTCGTGGGGTTGGGTTTCCACGCACCTTCAAAGCCGCTGGTGGTGGTGTCACCCGCTTTGCCACTGCCGTGTTTGTTGATCCAGCCGAAGCCCATGTGCTCCATCTCAGCGCCTTCGGGCTCTGCGCCCACCAGAGATGGATCGCCCGCGCCATGCATCTTGCCGAAGGTGTGGCCACCAGCGACCAAGGCCACGGTTTCGTAGTCGTTCATGGCCATACGGGCAAACGTCTCGCGCACATCGCGGCCAGAAGCTACCGGGTCAGGATTGCCGTCGGGCCCTTGGGGGTTCACATAGATCAAGCCCATTTGCACGGCGGCCAGTGGCGTTTGCAGTTCACGATCGCCCGTGTAGCGTCCGTTGGATTTGTCGCTCGTGGCCAGCCACTCGGTCTCTGCGCCCCAATAGATGTCTTCCTCGGGTGCCCAAGTGTCAGCGCGGCCACCGCCAAAGCCAAAGGTTTTGAAGCCCATAGTTTCCATCGCCACATTGCCCGCCAACACGAATAAATCAGCCCATGAAATCGCGTTGCCGTATTTTTGTTTGATCGGCCAGAGCAGGCGGCGCGCTTTGTCGAGGTTGCCGTTATCGGGCCAACTGTTGAGCGGTGCAAAGCGCTGGTTGCCGGTGTTCGCGCCGCCTCGGCCATCAGCCGTGCGATACGTGCCTGCAGCATGCCAAGCCATGCGGATGAAGAGGCCGCCGTAGTGGCCATAGTCTGCCGGCCACCAGTCTTGCGATTGCATCATGAGCGCGGCCATGTCTTTTTTCAGCGCAGCGTAATCGAGTTTTTTGAAGGCTTCGGCATAGCTGAAGCCTTCGTCCATCGGATCAGACACAGGCTGGTGCTGATGCAGGATAGAAAGATTGAGTTGATTCGGCCACCACTGGGCATTGGATTGCGCGCCGTGTGTAGCACGCGCGCCGCCTGCGGCGTGGAAGGGGCATTGGCCGGAAGAGGTTGAAGATGAGGGGGTGTTCATGGATAGCTCCTATTGGATTTGAACGAAGAAAGGCTTTACGTCGCCAAAGCGAGCGCGGCGAGTGCTTCAAGCCAAGATGGGCTGAGCGATAGTAGAGAGGATGAACTTTGCATAGTGATCTCCTTTGAAGATGGAGTCAACTATAGCAATCAGCTATTGAAATGGAAACTCAATAATTTTCATCTATGACATAGAATAAAACTATAGATCTTTTAACGTCAATAGATCTTTATTACATGCAGAGACAGCGCAAACGCAGCACTGCGTCCACGCTAAAGGCGGCTTTAAGCTTTTTTCTTAGGCGCAGCCTTTTTAGCTGGCGCGGCGCTCTTGGCCAGCAAATCGTCCAAGTTTTTCTCAATCTCAGTTTCGATCTTGCCTTTGAACGCGCCGAGCAGGAAGCCGAGCTTGGCATGCAGATCAAAACCTGTAGCGGTGACTTTGAGCGTGCCATTGACACCGCTTCGAGTGAACTGCACTTCGTCTTCCGTTTTGCCTTCTTCGTAAGTGCATTCCATGTCGAGCTTTTTTTCGCAATCCTCTGCCCATTTGTAGGCCACCTTGCGTGCTGCGGCGAGGCCAAGGGTGTGTTCGCGAGAAATTTTGATGTCGGGCATGCTGGTCTCCTGAGTTCATTCTGTCATTGCATCATTTTGTCATAGCGAGCAACGCCGCGCGGCGTTCATCTTTGGGCAAGTGTGTGATGGATTGAATGGCCTGATAAAACGCTTTCCAATTCTTATCATTCTTCTCAAAAACAGCTTCAAACTGCGGCACAAGTTCGTCGTAAGCGGCTTGTGCGCCGAGGCTGGCGTTGTTGGCTTGGGCGATAAAACGGTCGTAGCCAGCAAAACCGCCCCAACTGGCCCTGAGCTGGGCGTATTCATCACGCAGCTGTTGCATCGCCAGTTGCTTTTGATTTGCTATTAAATCAGTAGCATTTTGCGCAGATTCTTTCCCAGTCAGTGGCCTATTTTGCTTATAAATTTGCGATAAACGCTCCCGCGTGCGCAATGCGAGCGCCTTGAATTCACGCCGCTTGCCATCAAAAGCTTCGTATTCTTTGCGCGCTGCTTCTGAGCCGTGTGCATTCAGCCACAGCTGGCCGCCCAATCGCTCCACTGCCGTGGCAAAGGATTCGTTGAATGTCGTGTCATCCTTCACGTAGAGCACCTGATGCGCGAGCTCATGAAAGATCATGCGAGCGAGCTCGCCCTCGGGATAAGTGATGAAGGTGTTGAGCAGCGGATCGCCACCTACCCAGTTCAGGTAGCCGAGTGTGGAGTACGCTGGCACACCGTACACATTCACCTCGTAGCCTTCGGCCTTCACGCGCTCTGCCTCGGCTTTCGCATCTGCCTCGTTGTAATAGCCGCGATAGCCCACGCAGCCCACCACGGCGAAGCACCAGGTTTTGAGTTGCAGTGAATACGGTGGCGCGGCCACCACATTCCACACAACCGCACTGCGCTTTAAATCCGCGTAGCGACGGTAGCTGGCGTTGTTGGGCAAGGCCAGCTCTTTCGAGGCGAATTCGCGGATACGCTGAGCGAGCTGCAAGCGGCGCTTGGTGGGATCAGAGGTCTGCGCATCATCGAGCCACTCTTGCACCGGCTTGGCCGCATTCATCACCGCGATATGGCCTTGGGTGTTTTGCCAGTAGTAGCTTAGATTACCACAGCCCGTCACCCCAAGCGCTACCAAAAATATAGCGGCTAGCGCAATGAATATGCCGGCAAGTGAGCGTTTTTTCATAAAACTCTACTTCAAGCCACATCTGCGCTCACCTGCACAGCACAGTCATAAAACACTGGCCCGCGCCCCATATCCGTCAAGCGCTGGCTGGTGAGCTCGTTCACATTCTTGCCATCCAGCCCCATCTTGCGCCACCAGATGCCCAGGCCGTGAACCACACCGATTCGTGCGCGTTCGCTGATCTGCGCCTTGCAGTGATACGTGCCGCGATCGTTGAAAATCTTCACGATGCTACCGTCTGCAATGCCCCGAGCAGCGGCATCTTGCGCTGAGATTTCCAGCAGAGGCTCGCCTTCCATATTGCGCAGGCTGGTGACATTCACGAAAGTGGAATTGAGGAAATTGCGCGCCGGTGGCGAGATCATGGCCAGTGGGTAGCGCGCATCGCTGCTGGCTACTTCGTAGTTGGGCAGATGATCAGGCAGACCATGAACTTTGCTTTCAAACTCGCATTTGCCAGATGCAGTGGGAAAGCCACCTTTAGCAAATGGCGCATCGGGCACATTCAAAGGCGCGAAGCCATCTTTGAGCAAAGTTTCAAAGTCCACCGCGCCTTCGAATGCTGTGCGGCAAAGCATCTCGTCACTGTCTGAGAAACAAGGCTCAGTAAGACCCATGCGAGCAGCCAGCTCGCGGAAGATTTGTGTGTTGGGCTTGGCTTCGCCCACAGGTGCAATCGCGGGTTGGTTGAGCATCACATCGGTGTGGCCATACGCCAGATGCACATCCCAATGCTCCAGCTGCGTGGTGGCAGGCAAGAGGTAATCGGCGTAATCTGCCGTGTCCGTTTGGAAATGTTCGAGCACGACGGTGAACAGATCTTCGCGCGCAAAGCCTTGCACCACTTTGCCGCTCTCAGGTGCGACGGCAACAGGGTTGCTGTTGTACACGATCACTGCTTGGATTTTTGAACCGAATTCGGTTGACGTTTCACGCAGCAGATCATCGCCAATCGTACTCATATTGATCGTTCGCGGCGTTTTTCCTGTAAGTAAATCTGGGCGATACAAAGCCGCGCGATTCACGGGGAACATGCCAGAGCTTGAGAGTAACAATCCACCCGCGCGCTGCTTCCAAGCGCCCACCAGTGCCGGCAGACTAGCCACTGCCCGCGCCGAATTGCCACCGCCGCGCACGCGTTGCATGCCGTAATTCAGCCGAATTGCCACCGGCTCGCCGCGCTTGGCCGCTTCGCCATACTCTTGCGCCAATTTCTTGATTTGCGCCGCTTGCACGCCACACACCTGCGCAGCGCGGTCTGGATTCCAAAGCAAAGCACGCTGTTTCAAAGCAGCCCAACCGAGCGTGTGCTGCGCAATGTAATCATGATCTAGCCAATCGTGCGCAATCAGCTCATGCATGATGGCCAGCGCCAATGCGGCATCTGTGCCAGGCAGGAGTTGAATATGTTCATGGCATTTTTCAGCTGTCTCAGTGCGGCGCGGATCGATGCACCACACCCGCGCCCCAAGCCGTTTGGCTTCTTGCACATAGCGCCAAAAATGCAAATTGCTCGTGATCGAGTTGCTGCCCCAAATCACAATCAACTTGCTCTCCGCAAAAAACTCTACTTTCATGGCCACCTTGCCGCCCAGCGTATGCGTGAGGCCTTCCGTACCAGCAGAGGAGCAAATTGTGCGATCTAAAAAAGATGCGCCGAGTTTGTGGAAAAACCGCGCAGCAATCCCTTCGCTTTGCACCAAGCCCATCGTGCCAGCGTAGCTGTAGGGCAGGATGGCTTGCGGGTCAACTGCTGCAATCTGTTCGAGCCGCGTGGCAATGTCAGAAAGCGCCTCATCCCAAGATACGCGCTCAAATTTGCCAGAGCCTTTCGCCCCCACACGCTTCATCGGATAGAGCAAGCGTTCAGAGTGATAAGTGCGCTCCGTGTATCTATTTACCTTCGCGCACAGCGTGCCATGCGTGTGCGCATGTGCCGGATTGCCGCGCACTTTCAAAGCCACGCCATCTTGCACCTCAGTCACTAAGGAGCAAGTGTCCGGACAATCATGCGGACAAGCCCCGCGAATTTGTATGGGAGTTAGATGCATAAACCTATAAGAAAAAGCTCAAAAAATACGCCCCGGCGCTATCATGACAGATTCAACAAAAGAGGCAGAGCCATGATACTTTCTACCCGCCGAAGCGTTCTTGCTCACGCCGCAGCCCTGGCCGGCAGTGGCCTGTGCTTGCCAGCATTGTCTCAATCGGACAATGTCATCGTCCTCGGGCAGTCTGCACCTCTGACGGGACCAGCCGCTCAATTGGGCATACAGTTTCGCGAAGGTGCGAAGCTGTATTTCAACCAAGTCAATGCCAAAGGCGGGATCAATGGCCGTACGGTTGAGCTGCGTACTTTGGACGATGGCTACGAGCCTGAGAAAACGGCCGCGAACACGAAGAAATTCTTAAGCGATGGTGTTTTTGCCTTGTTTGGTTACATCGGCACCCCTACCAGCGTGGCTGCGCTGCCTTTGGCCACCGAGGCGAAAACGCCATTTTTTGCACCGTTCACAGGCGCACAAGTGCTGCGCGAGCCCTTCAACCGCTATGCCATTCATGTGCGCGCCAGCTATTTTGACGAGACGGCAGCCATCGTGAAGCAGGCTGCATCGGTGGGCATTAAGAAATTTTCTGTGTTCTACCAAAACGATGCTTATGGCAAGGCGGGTTTAGAAGGCGTGGAACGTGGGCTCAAAACCTTGAATTTGCCACTGACCTCAACCGGGACAGTCGAGAGAAACACGGTGGATGTGAAAAAAGCCGTAGCAGACATCCTAGCCAAACAGCCCGAATCTATCGTGCAAATTGGCGCTTACAAAGCCTGCGCCGCATTCATTCGCGAAGCGCGTGCGGCGGGCTTTGGCGGCACGTTCTACAACGTGTCGTTTGTTGGCACGCAAGCTTTGATGACTGAGTTGGGCAAAGATGCGCGTGGCGTGGTGGTGAGCCAAGTGATGCCGTATCCGTATTCGCCCAACACTCCCTTGGCCGGGGAATTTCTAGAAGCTATGAAGGCCGTGTCTAGCACGAACAAAGACATCAGCATCAACTACTCCAGCATGGAAGGCTTTGTGGCCGCGAAGGTGTTTGTTGAGGCCATGCGCCGCGCTGGAAGAGGTGCATCTCGCGAGGCATTCATCAGCGCCGTGGAGGGTATGCAAAATGTATCGATGGGCGGTTTCAATGTGAACTTTGGTGCGAACCAACACACTGCCTCCAAGTATGTTGATCTCACGGTACTCACAGACGACGGCCGCGTGCGCCGTTGATGGGCGTTTAGCTTTTGATGCGCTGCGGCTTTGCCAAGCCCTGCAAAAACGCTTCACAGCGCGCAAGCTGCTCCAAGCTCACATATTCATCAGGCTGATGCGCTTGATTGATCGAACCGGGGCCGCAGACGACGGTGTCGATGCCAGCTTGCTTGAACAAGCCGGCTTCTGTGCCGAAAGCTACCAGCGTGGATTGCTTTTCGCCGCTGAGTTGCTTGGCAAGTTGCGTGACGGCATGCGCGTCTGAGCCCAGGAAGCTCGGCACAGCGCAAATTTCTTCAAAGCTAAAGCCCGCATCAGGCGCTACACTTTTCATAGCTGCTTGCGCAGTGTTTGCGCCGGCGACTACGCGTTTTTGCATCAGATTCACATCTGCAGTGGGTAAATCGCGAAATTCATAATGAAACCAAGCATCTCGCGGCACCACGTTATCCGCAATGCCGCCTTGGAATTGGCCTACGCTGGCTGTGGAGTAGGGCACATCAAAGCCTTCATAGCGCGGCTCGCTGGTTTTCCACTCATCGGCCATACCGCGAATAAAGCTCACGAGCTTCGCCGCCTCTTCAATCGCGTTTACAGACATCGGCGTGAGCGAAGAATGCGCCTCTTTGCCGCGCACGCAGCAGCGCCAGCGATACACGCCCTTGTGCGCAATCGCCGGCACCATGCTGGTGGGCTCGCCCACGATGCAAGCCAGCGGCTGGATGCCCGCATCTTTCATATCGGCGATCAGCTCCTTTACCCCAAAGCAGCCCACCTCTTCGTCATACGAGAGCGCGTAGTGAATCGCGTAAGGTAAATCGGCTTCCAGATACAGGTTGGCCTGTGCGAGCGCGCAGGCGATAAAGCCTTTCATATCGGCTGAGCCGCGCCCGAAGAGCTTGCCGTCTTTCACCACTGCACCTAGCGGATCAAGCGTCCAATCCTGTCCATCCCAAGGCACAGTATCGGTATGCCCGCTCAAGATCAGCCCAGCAGGCTTGTCCGCGCCCACGGTGGCAAAGAGATTCGCCTTGGTTTTGTCAGCATTGAAGGTCAAGCGCACATCCACACCCAAAGCACGCAAATGATCAGCCGCCAGCTCAATTAGCTGCAAATTGCTGTAGCGGCTCACCGTGTTGATACGGATGAGTTGCTGGGCGAGGGAAAGGCTAGCGGGCGACAGGGATTGGTGCATTCCTTATTCTCCCAGAAGAGAAAAGATTTAAACTGTTATCTTGAATTAGAAAGCCGTTCCCATGAAAGTCATTGATTCCATCGTCACCCAAGCCGCAAGCATCGCCGCCGTGCGCCGCGATATTCATGCGCATCCTGAGCTGTGTTTTCAAGAAGTGCGCACTGCCGATGTGGTGGCCAAGCAGTTGGAGAGTTGGGGCATTCCGATTCATCGCGGCTTAGGCACGACGGGCGTGGTGGGCATCATCCAAGGCCGCGATGGCGGCAAGAGTGGTCGCGCGATTGGCCTGCGCGCCGACATGGATGCGCTGCCGATGCAGGAATTCAACACCTTTGAGCACGCGAGCAAGCATGCTGGCAAGATGCACGCCTGCGGCCATGATGGCCACACGGCGATGCTCTTGGCAGCGGCTCAGCATTTCGCCAAGCATCGCAATTTTGATGGCACGGTGTATTTGATTTTCCAGCCCGCCGAAGAAGGCGGCGGTGGCGCGCGGGAGATGATCAAAGAAGGCTTGTTTGAGAAATTTCCGGTAGAAGCCGTGTTTGGCATGCACAACTGGCCAGGCCCGCAGGTGGGGCAGTTTGCCGTGAGCCCCGGCCCGGTGATGGCTTCCAGCAATGAGTTCAAAATCGTCTTCCACGGCAAAGGTGGCCATGCCGCGCTGCCGCACAACGCCGTTGATCCCATCATCATTGCCAGCCAAGCCGTGCAAGCGTTTCAAAGCATCATCAGCCGCAACAAAAAGCCGGTAGAAGCCGGCGTGATCAGCGTGACGATGATTCATGCGGGCGAAGCCACCAACGTGATCCCCGATTCCTGCGAGCTGCAAGGCACGGTGCGCACGTTCACCACTGAGCTGATCGACCTCGTAGAAAAACGTATGAAAGAAATCTCCGAGGGCTTGGCCAAGGCATTCGGTGGCACGGTCGATTTTGAATTCGTGCGCAACTATCCGCCCACGATCAACAGCGAAAAAGAAGCGCTCTTCTGCGCGGGCGTGATGGCTGAGATCGTCGGTAAAGACAACGTGACCGCGCAAGAGCCCACCATGGGCGCAGAAGATTTCGCCTACATGCTCCAAGCCAAACCCGGCGCGTATTGCTTCATCGCCAATGGCGACGGCGCACACCGAGAAATGGGCCACGGCGGCGGGCCCTGCATGCTGCACAACCCAAGCTATGACTTCAACGATGATTTGATCCCGCTGGGCGCGACGTATTGGGTTCGGTTGGCGGAGAAGTGGCTGGCTTGAGCTGCTACAACCAAAGCCGCTCACCTTCGTAACAGGCTAGGCCAAAAGCCAATGCGCACAGAGCAGTGACCCGGTGCATTGATGCACCTGCGGTGCAGGGGGAGCATCTGCAGTACTCAAAATCGAGGCACGGCATCCAAACTCGCTACGCTCAGACAAGGATGCCTCTGCGACCTCGATTTCTCCGTGCTTCGAGCTCACTGCTCAATCGTGCGCATTGGCTTTTGGCCTAGCCTGTTACGAGAAGCATGCTGTGGGCATTTTTCGTTTGCACTCCCACATTTTTTGCTCTCGCGGTGGGCTAAGCGCTTTGCGACTGAGCCCGATTGAGCAGCAAGCTCGAAGCACGGAGCTTGCAAAGGCAAAGCGCAGCCGCGCTTTAGCAAAAACGTGTTTGAGCGCAGCGAGTTGTTTTTGCGGCCTTTGAACGCGAGTACTGCAGATGCTCGCCCGAAGGGCTTGCTGCTCTGGGCGCAGTCGCAAAACGCTTAGCCTACTGCGAGAACGCCCATCAAGCCCGAGCCGCTTTGCGCGCGGTGCTCACTTTGGCTTTAACGCGTGACTTCGGTGCAGCAACCGTTTTAGCGCTCACGAGCTTCAACTTAGGCTCAGCCTTCACAGACGCCGCAGAAGGCTCAGCATCCAACGTCTTCGCCGCAGCCTCTTGCGCCTTAGCCAGCAGCACCTGATGCTCCGCCAGCAAATAGTCTCCCAAATCCGCCACATCGGGCAGCGCACGGCGGCAGGCAATCAGGCCGTAGTCTAGGCGGCCCGCGTAGCTTTGCACTGTGACGTTGAGCGCCATGCTGTGGACGACGATGGAGACGGGATAGAAGCTGGCGAGCTTGGCGCCGGCGAAATACAAAGGCACGGGGCTGCCGGGCACATTGGAGATGATGAGATTGCTGATCGGAGGTATCGCTCCGAGCAAGCCTGAGCGAGAGACCGCAGCGGCCACGCCTGACATGAGCCACGGCGCGCCAAATAGCGGGAAGTCTGTAGGGATGGCCGTCTTCATGCGGCTCATCATGCGCTTGTTGGCTTCCGAAGCTTCGTGGATCACCGCTAGGCGCTTCACAGGATCGGCAATGTCTGTGCCCATCACGGAGGTGACGAAGCTCACTTGATTGTTGGCCGATGTGTCGCCTGCCTCGCGCAGGCTCACGGGGATGGCGACAAGCAAGGTCTTATCCGGCAAATCGTTGTGCTCTTTGAGATAGCGACGCAGCGCGCCTGCCACAGTCGTCATCACCACATCGTTGAGTGTGCCGCCAAGCGTCTTGCCGATGAATTTTGTCTCGCCCAGCGGAATGGTGCGGCCGGCGAAGGTGCGCTGGTTGGTGATGCTGGTGTTGAGCATCGTGCGCGGGCCAAAGAGCTTGAGGTTTTGCGGCAGACCCCATTCGCGTTTGCCCGTGCCTTCGTTGGGCGCAGCCACCACATCTTTCAAAGCGCGCAGCATGGTGGGCGCAGTCTGCACGAGCTTGACGACTTGCAGCGCGGTATTGCGC
>JAAFJC010000082.1 GCA_013297925.1 Comamonadaceae bacterium | reverse complement strand
TGTGCATGGAATTAAAGATTGTAGTGTCCACCCGCATCGACAAATACCTTTGGGCTGCGCGCTTTTACAAGACGCGCAGCTTAGCCTCGGAGGAGATCGGCAAGGGCCGCATCAAGCTCAACGGGCAGGTGGCCAAGGCCTCAAGGGATGTGAAGGCGGGCGACCAGATTGAGCTACTGCGCACGGGCTTGGTCACGGTGATTGATGTGTTGCAAGTGAGCGAGCAGCGCGGCGGTGCGCCGCAGGCGCAGACTTTGTATCGCGAGACGGCTGAGAGCATTGCGGCGCGTGAGAAGGCGCAGGATATGCGGCGCTTTACGCATGAGCCGGCTGCAGCGATGACGCAAGGCAGACCGACTAAGCGGGATCGGCGCTCTTTGGATGAGGCGCGCGGTGGGTCGCCTTCTTGGAATGATCGGTGGAGTGCGGAGGTCTGAAGGAAGGAATACCGGACGCAGAAGACGCAAAGGTTATGCAGAGGACGCAAAAAAATACAAAAAGAAAGTCAAAAGTTGATTTTGGTGTATCCGCAAAGCTGATCACTTGCCCAACTTGGTTTTTTCTCTGTGTTTTTTCTGCGTCTTCTGCGTAACCTTTGCGCCTTCTGCGTCCGGTATTTGTATTCAGACTCCAGCCATCAACGATTCTTGATACAAACGCCCTGCCCCTGCGCGGCCTCTCGGAATTGGCTCTTCCAGCTTGGCACGCTCAGATCCAGCATGATGCGTTCGTTGTCTAGATGCGTGATGATGCTTGCGCCATCGACTGAGAAGCCGTGCGCGCGTACGCCGTCAATGCGCAGCACTTGGAAGGCTTTGGTGTCGTAATCAATTTCTAGCTCGCGCACCCACATGGCGTTAGCCGGCTCATAGACGACGCGGCAGGTGTAGCTCAGGGTTTTGAGTTTTTTGGCGGGCTTGGGGGTGGTTTGTGCGCTCACGCTCGCGCACAGAACCAAGGAGATGCAAGCTGCCAAGCCGCGCCAAAGGATAGAAGATGGTGTCATTAAAGTAAGTCGCGCAACTCGTCTGATTATTTCACCGATACCAATTCCTTGATTTGAAGTAATGGCGCGGGATCATCCAGCGTGGCTAAATCGCCTGTGTCTCGCCCTTCGCAAATCGCTTGGATCGCGCGGCGCAGGAGTTTGCCAGAGCGCGTCTTAGGCAGTAAGGTGACGAAATGCACGCGCGATGGTCTGGCGACTGCACCTAGATCGCCATCGACGAGTTTCATAATTTCGCCTTCGAGCTTCAAGCGCGCAGCGGCTGAATCGAGCCCTGACGCATCTTTAGCCACAGCAAACGCCATCGCCACTTGCCCTTTGAGCGTATCGGCCACGCCCACCACAGCCACTTCGGCCACATTCGGATGCGCGGCGATGCTTTCCTCAATCTCGCGCGTGCCCAAGCGATGGCCGGCGACGTTGATCACGTCATCGGTGCGGCCAAGGATGGTGTAGTAGCCGTTGGCATCGCGGATGCCCCAGTCAAACGTGCTGTAAACCATCTGGCCGGAAATGCTCTTCCAATAGGTGTTTACGAAGCGTGCATCGTCGCCCCACACGGTTTGCATCGCGCCGGGGGGAAGCGGGCCTTCGATCACGACCACGCCTTTTTCGCCGTGGCCTTTCAATTCCTCGCCCGTGCTCTCATGCACGAGCTTGAGCTTGTAGCCATACATCGGCACACCGGGGCTGCCGAATTGAGGCGAGTAGCCTGTAAGGCCACCGCCGTTCGCAGTCGCCAAAATCGGCCAGCCCGTCTCCGTCTGCCAGTAGTTGTCAATCACGGGTTTGCCAATGCCCGCCGCGATCCAGCGCGCAGTTGGCTCATCCACTGGCTCACCTGCCAAAAACAAAGCTCGCAGCGAAGACAAATCGTATTTCGTGAGATGCGCGGGGTCTTGTTTTTTGAGCACGCGAATCGCCGTCGGCGCGCTGAACATATGCGTGACTTTGTATTTCTCGACGATGCTCCACCAAATGCCGCCATCCGCGCTGCCGTCCATCCCGCGCACTGGTGTGCCTTCGTAAAACAGCGTCGTCATACCAGCAATCAGCGGGCCATAGACGATGTAGCTGTGGCCGACCACCCAGCCGATATCACTCGTGGCGAAATACACCTGCCCCGGCTTGCAATCGAAGATGTATTTCATGCTCGCCGCCAGGGCCACCGCATAGCCGCCCGTATCGCGCTGTACGCCTTTGGGTTTGCCCGTGGTGCCGCTGGTGTAGAGCGTGTAGCTGATATCCGTCGCGTCCAAATGCTCGCAAGGCACTTCGGAATTTAGGTGCTTTTGCCTGCTAGCCGCGTAATCTACAGCGCGGAGTGCTCCTAAATCGATAGTAGAGAGGCCACGATCAATGATCAAAATGCTCTCAGGTTTGGAAGCAGCTAAAGCCACAGCTTCTTTGAGCAAAGGCGTATAAGGCACGATTTTGCCCGCACGCGAGCCAGCATCAGCCGTGATCACCACGAGCGGCGCGGCATCATCAATCCGCGAAGCCAACGAACCGCTGGCAAAGCCGCCAAACACCACCGAATGAATCGCCCCAATCCGCGCGCAGGCCAGCATGGCAAACAACGCCTCAGCAATCATCGGCATATAGATCAACACGCGATCACCCTTTTGCACACCCATCTCTTGCAGGATGGCAGCCATACACTGCACTTCGGTATGGAGCTGGCGGAAGTTGTAGGTTTTTTCGGTGTTCGTCTCGGTGCTGACGAAGACGACTGCTGCTTGATTTGCTCGCTCTTTTAAATGCCGATCTACCGCGTTGTGGCAAAGATTGGTTTTGCCGCCTTTGTACCAATTCGCAAAGGGAGGGTTGCTGTAATCGCAAATCTCTTTGGGCTGCTCAAACCACTCAATCAACTCCGCCTGCTCTTTCCAAAAAGCTTCGGGCTGATCGGTAGAACGCTTGTAGAAATCGGTGTAGGCAGTCATGGTTTGTCTTACTCGGGATGCTAAAAATCTGAATTCATAATTATGAACGCAGGTCTTTCATCATACTGACAGCAACAAACCCGCCAGAAAAATCAGCGCATCAAGCACAGCGGGAGAAAAATCGATCAGCAGCAGCTACTGGGCGATAAAGCCAGATCGCTTTGAATGCGCTGCCAATACTTAGGCGGAACAATCTGACTGAGCTTCGCAGCAAGATCTGAGCAATCAGCGGAGACGAGCTCGCTCTGCAGATACATCATGGTATGAATCATGGCCTCAACCAATTCGTCGCTTGTCGTGCAGCGTTCAAGGCTCGCAATGAATCGTTTTGTATTGGAATCTTTCACCGCTTGCAAACGCAGGATGAGATAGCGCTTGGCCAAAGACATCGAAGGACGCTTCTCCGTCGCGTTAGCTGAATCGGACGCTCCAAACGAGGAGCTTGATACGAAACCAGAAGGCTTGCATGATTTCGGCAGCACTGCAGGTTCAGAAATTCGGATAAATCCGCCTTCATGCAGACGAGACAACACAGCAGACGATTCTTTTCCAAACAAACCTATGAAATCCTGCCCAGTGCGCTGCCCATCAATCATGACGAGAATTTGGCGCTCACGCACGCGAAGCTCTTGGCTACGCTCTTGCAACGCGGTTTGACCTTTTTCGGTTTTGGAAATTAACATACTGTTAGCATTTGTACCGGCTCAGTATGAAGGTTCCGTGACAAGAGCTGTTCTACCTTCCACTCAAAACACCAAGCCACTCATTCAAAGATGAAACAATGACTATTGCGGAGGAAGATATCCCTACAAAAATGGGAATTCCAGCACATTTGAGGAGCTTCGCGCCAACACATGAAGCCGCGCTCCAGCGCATTGCTGCTATCTCGCCAACAACATATGCCCGCACGCGCAACGCGCTTGATGGCGCTGTCTCAGGCCTCTCGCCTTATCTCACGCATGGCATTGTGAGCCTGCCGGAGATGGCGGCGCTCGTCGCCAGTAAGCATCGGCTGGGCTATGACGATAAGCTAGTCTTCGAATGGGGCTGGCGAGAGTTTTTTCATCATGTGTGGGAGCGCGTGCCGCAGCCAGATGACATTTTGAAAAACATGCGTGAGATGCATCTCTGGCGCGGCGAGTATGCGCGCGAGCTGCCTGCAGACATTCGCGAAGGGCGCACGGGCGTGCCCTGCATCGATGCCGCCGTGCGCCAGCTTTATGCCACGGGCTACCTGCACAACCACGCCCGCATGTGGCTGGCGAGCTATTGCGTGCATCTGCGCAAAGTGCATTGGCGCGCTGGCGCAGATTGGCTCTATGCGCATTTGCTTGATGGCGATTTGCCCAGCAATCATCTGAGCTGGCAATGGGTGGCGAGCAGCTTTAGCAGCAAGCCGTATCTCTTCAACGCGGAGAACGTGGCCAGATATGCGCCGCAAAGCGCATTCAAAGCGTGGATTAGCAAAGGCACAGTCATAGACACGAGCTACGAAGCGCTTGACGATATGGCTCGCACGCAAGGCGATGTGGGCGCGGAGCCGGGCGTGCATGAAGGTGTGAGCGAGCCTAGCCTCTTCAACCCTGCTGACTCACAGTTTTTAGAGCAAATAGTGCATTTTTCCGGCATAGAATCTGCGCGAGCAGCTACTGAATTGATAGTAAGCCGTTTGCAAAGCGCAGCACCAGACACAAAGATTCAACTCATCCATCCGTGGGCTTTGCACGCCACAGAAGCGCCCAACACGCTGCGCATTGGCATCATCCACACGCCTGCTCATCAGCGCCTGCCCTGGAGCGAGGCGCGCTGGCGTTTCGTGCTCACGCGCATGCGAGAGATTTGCGATACGGTATGGATCGGCGATATCGCCGAGCTTGCCAAACTGCAACACTGGCCCAGCCCGAATAGCGTCTACGCCCAAGCCACTTTGTTTGAAGGCTATCGCGCCGCCCTGCCTCGCTTGGCTCAACCGACACCTGTGCCCAAGCTCTTCGCCCAGCCGCAGCGCCTGTGCAATTCCTTCAGCAAGTTCTACGAGCAAGCCCGCAAAGGTCAGCATGATTTCAGCAAGCTTTTAGGTGTACCGCAGCAAATCACCTTGCTATAGAATCATGAGCACGCCGCGCAATTAACATGCCGGCCACCCCCCGTTTTTCATCTAAAAATGTCTTACCCCTCTGCCCCAGACCCACTCGCCAAGCGCCTAGGCTACGCAGGCCTCATCCCCTTCGTCTTGCTCGCGGGGCTGCTATGGATCGTGCAAGCCGATCTGCGCCCCTGGCTCACCATCGCGCTCACCAGCTACGCCGCGCTGATCGCCACCTTCCTAGGCGGCATCCATTGGGGCATCGCCGCGCAGCAGTCTTTCGGCCAGCGCAGCTTCCACCTCATCTGGGGCATCACGCCCAGCCTCATCGCATGGCTCGCCCTCATCATGCCCGCCTACGCCGGCTTACCGCTCATCGCCGCCCTGCTCGTAGCCTGCTATCTCGTTGATCGCAACACCTACCCCGCAGCAGGCTGGTCAGCCTGGCTACCCATGCGCCTTAAGCTCACCATCGTCGCCACGCTCAGCTGCCTCATCGGCGCAGGTGCGATCTAAAAGTTCACTTCCAAATCCGCTTCAACTGCGCATCCCGCCCGCAGCCGTTGCGGTAGTAGGCATAGCGCACAGGGTTTTTCTTGTAATAGTCTTGGTGATAGGCCTCAGCGGGATAGAAGGTGCTGGCGGGAGCTAGCTCGGTGTGGATGGTTTTGAAGCGGCCGGTTTTGAGCAATGCGTCGCGGCTTGCGGTGGCGATGTCTCGCTCGGCATCGTTGCCCCAATAAATGCCGCTGCGGTATTGGCTGCCTGAGTCGCAAAACTGTTTGTCTTTCTCAGTCGGGTCAATCGTCTTCCAAAAGTATTCCACGAGCTGAGAGTAAGTCACCTTTGCAGGATCGTAGATCACGCGCACAGCCTCTGTGTGGCCCGTTTTGCCGGCGCTCACGGCTTCATACGTGGGATTGGGCACTTTGCCTGCGGTGTAGCCTGATTCAGCGCTGATCACGCCGGGCAGCTTCTCAAAATCAGATTCGGTACACCAAAAGCAGCCGCCCGCGAAGACGGCTGTGGCCGTGGCGGCCTGCGCCGTGTGCATCAGCAGCACGGTGGCGAGCAGGGCAATGTGTTTCGCGTAGTTCAAAGAGAGTAATTTCATAGTGATTCCGTTCATGTGCGTAAAGCAGGCAAAGGCTCGCCTTTCGGCACAAAAGCCAGCGCCACGCCGTTGTTGCAATAGCGCTTGCCGCTGGGCTTGGGGCCATCGTCAAACACATGGCCTTGATGGCCGCCGCAGCGCGAGCAGTGATACTCCGTGCGCGGCAAAATCAGCTTGAAATCGGTTGACGTGCCCAGCGCATTCGGCAGCGCCTGCCAAAAGCTCGGCCAGCCCGTGCCACTGTCAAACTTTTGCGCCGCATCAAACAAAGGCAAATTGCAAGCCGCACACACAAACGTGCCCGCGCGCTTCTCCCGATCCAGCGGGCTGCTGCCAGAGCGCTCCGTGCCATGCTCAAACAACACGTTGTAAGCCTGCGGCGAAACAATCGCCCGCCACTGCGCCTCCGTCTTCTTCAAAGGAAACGGCGCAGCAGCCAGCGCAGAAGTGGCAGGCAGCCCAGCCGCAGCGAGCCAGCCCGTCAACGCCGTCAAAATATGTCGTCTTTCCATGAGAACCTCCTAGGATTTTGTATCAGAGTCAAAGCGCCAACAGAAGTTTGCTGGCATGGCTCTTTGGTCTGACGGATGGGCGGTTTCTTACATTCAGAGCTGCTTCACGCGAAGCATGTTGGCAAACTGTGCGAAATTTCACAGCAAACGCTCTACTATTAATTCAGTAGCACTCCGCGCAATATCTATGACGGCGATCAGCCCAAAAAGCTCTAAAAACTGCCGCACACCCGCCGGCGCCTTTGTGGCCGTGCAAAAGTTGAAAACGGAATTTGCACGGCCAATCCTTTCATATCAATGACTTACGTGGTCAGATTTGATCTGCGCTGAGCGGCTGTTTGGCTGACCCGTCGCAGCAAGCCCTTCGGGCGAGCATCTGCAGTACTCGCTTTGAAAGGCCGCAAAAACAACTCGCTGCGCTCAAACACGTTTTTGCTAAGGCGAGTACGCCTTACCTTTCAAACCTCCGTGCTTCGAGCTTGCTGCTCAATTGGGTCAGCCAAAAAGCCGCCCAGCGCAGATCAAATCTAAAGCACTACAAATTTAGTAGCATTCCACGCATATTCTATGAGGGCGATCAGCCTGAACGACTGGAAAATCACCGCACGCCCGCCTGCATAATCGCCGCTTGCTTCAAATCGCGGCAGCGGTTGGGCTTCACGCTATACGCGGCTTGCTTCGCCATCGTGGCCGTATAAATGTTGAAAACCGAATTTAAACGGCCATTCGTTTGAAATCAACAACTTAGGGGATAAATTGCATTCAAAACCATTAGAAAGCACAATCAGCAACACACTCTCAAGCGCAGCAGATATGCATCCATTTTTTCAGATACACAAACAGGATATTCAGTCACTTACAGATGGCCAAGCGCGTGAGCTTGTTGCAAGGTTATGCCAAGCCGAGTTGAAAGAAAACGGTTTAAGTCCTGCGTTTGTGACCTGGGGTGGCGATCAACGAGCAAAAGATGGAGGCGTTGATGTGCGCGTGGACGTTTCACCCGCCCATGGTTGTACAGGCTATCTTCCAAAAGATTCAACAGCGTTTCAAGTGAAGGCAGAATCATTTGGCCCCGCGAAAATCCCTGCTGAGATGGCACCAAGCGGCTTATTGCGCTCTGCAATCACCGAGTTGGGCGAACAAAACGGCGCCTACATCATCGCCTCCACTAAAGACGATCTATCGGATAGTTCCCTCAAGACTCGAAAGCAGGCCATAGCTAAATGCTTGGCAGAGCATGGTTTGTCCGGAAAAGTAGACTTCGATTTCTATGACTGTAGAAAACTCGCCGATTGGGTCGAGAACTTCCCCGCTTTGGTCGTTTGGTTGAAACACACACTTGGTCAGCCAATTCATGGGTGGCAGCCGTATGGCCCTTGGGCATACTACGAGACCGATGTCGAAAACGAGTATTTGCTAGACAGCAAGATAAAAGTGCGTGTCCCAAACTCTGAGGATGGTATTGATACTAGTGGCGCTATAGATCGCCTGCGAGGTGAACTCCTTAAGCGTGGTACATCTGCTCGAATCGTTGGCTTGTCTGGAGTGGGAAAGACTCGTTTCGCACAAGCACTGTTTGACGAACGAATTCTCACTGCCAGCGGAGAACTCAATCCGCAAAATGTTCTTTACACGGATCTTTCGCACAATCCAACGCCTCAACCGATCGCCATGCTGGAGGCTCTAAAGCAAGCAGGATCAGACAGTATCGTTATTGTCGATAACTGTGGGCAAGGCGTTCATCAACAGTTGACAGAGATCGTTAAGCAAGCTGGTTGCAAATTACGGCTTCTAACGGTTGAATATGACATTCGAGACGATTTGCCTGAAGGCACTAGCTGCTATCACTTAGACGGAGCATCAGACGAAATCATTACGAAGCTCATCAGAAGACGCTATCAACAGCTGTCCGACGTTGATATCAGCAAGATAGTGGAGTTCTCTGGAGGCAATGCACGCGTCGCATTTGCACTTGCATCAACCTCAGAGAGCAAGGGTGAGCTCGCGCAGCTCAAAGATAGAGAACTATTTGATCGCCTGTTCCTTCAAAAGAATTCTGTGAACGATGAATTGCAACGCTGTGCTGAAGTTGCAAGTCTGTTGTATTCATTTGACTCAGTAGATATCAGCGCCAACTCCGAGCTCGCGCTGCTTTCTGGTTTAGCCGAAGTTTCTGTAACAACTTTTTTTAGAAATACTTCTGAGCTGCAAAAACGCGGCCTAATTCAGGAGCGAGGTAAATGGCGTGCAGTGCTGCCACACGCTATTTCTAATCGACTCGCGCTGGAAGCCATACAAAAATATCCAACACCACTTCTATTGAGGCAGTTCGTTACAAATTCAACTGAGCGTATAGCTCGATCATTTTCGCGGAGACTCGGCTATTTACACGAATCTCAGGCTGCACGAGATATAGCTCAAGACTGGCTGTCGCCTAACGGGATTCTAGGAGACGTTTCAAACCACACTGATTTTCAGCGGCAAATGTTCGGCAACATCGCCCCACTCAATCAGCGTGCCGCTCTGAATGCGATTCTTCAATGTACTAACGATACTAGTTTCTTGAGCGTTTCTAATCGAAATCGGGCGCATTACACACGACTACTTCGCTCACTGGCGTACGAATCAGATCTTTTTGAAGACGCAGCAAATGGATTACTGAGTTTTGCTTTAGAAGAACCTGAAGACCACAGGTCTGATCCAACGAGAGAAAAGCTTAAATCTCTATTCTTCATATATTTGTCGGGAACACTATCCTTGCCCGCACAACGCGCTGGCTTCGTGCGAAAGCTTGTTTCATCACCTAATGAATTCAAGCAACGTCTTGGCTTTGAGCTATTAAAAGCCTCGTTAACAACGCATCATTTTTCAAGTCACGACAGTTTTGAATTCGGTGCACTGAAGCGTGGATTCGGATGGTATCCAGAATCGCGCGAAGAAGTACAAAGCTGGTATGAGCTGTTTATCAAAATCGCCATTGAAATCGGTTGCGAAAAGTCGCCATCAGGAATCTCAGCTCGGCAATTGCTAGGACGAGGATTTCGTGGTCTTTGGTCTGAAGCGCGCATGCACGAGTTACTCGCTCAAACGACCCAAAAATTTGCGTTAATCGACGGATGGCCTGATGGCTGGATTGGAATTCGACGCACCATTCAGCTAGATAAGTCCAAATTTGATGCCGCCGCACTAGTCACGCTTACGGAGCTCGAGAAAACGCTCATGCCGGGTAACCTAAAGGCGGAAATTCAAGCCAAGGTATTAGTCAATGGCGATTTCATTGCCGATATTGAAGCTGATGAGTCAACTGAAACAACTGGGAAAAAACTTCGCCGAGCTGAGGATGAAATCAAGCGACTCGGCAACCTAGCGGCATATGACCCCAGTATTCTTTCTGATCTAAATCCGTACTTCCAAGATACGCAAAGCAATTCAAAGATATTTAGTTTTGCATTTGGTATAGGAGAAGCAGCTACATCATGTACGGCAATATTTAACCAGTTAAAAATTCATTTTTTAGATATGGTTTCTAATAGACCGAATACCGTGTTCATTCGTGGATTAGTAGCAGGCTGGGGCGCTTCAAAACCAAAAGATGTAGGCAATTTTCTAGATGATGCGGTGTCAGATGATGTCTTCGGACAAGTGTTTCCTGAACTCCAACTATGTATCCCGCTAGATGACAAGGGATACTCTAGGTTGCTGAAATCTATGGCTCTTGGCAAAGCGCCAAGCCGGCAATATCGCTACCTAAGCTATGGGCGCGCTACAGATGCACTCACGGTAGAGCAAATTGACAACCTGCTGAGTGCTTTAGCAGCCAAGCCAGACGATGGACTACACGCCGCATTTGACGTACTTCATATGGTGATTTTTGGTAGCGATACCAAAGATCACTTGTATAAAACTGCGTTGCGTACGTTCTGTATGAAGTTCATTGGTGCGGTTGAATGGACTAGTTTGGATCTTCACAACGAAAACCTGATGCATGAAGTCAAGGAAGTGATTGAGTATGGATTCACTGATGCTAATTCAAATTTAGTTGCGGCTAGCGCGTTACTCAGACTTGTTGAGAATGAAAGAAATAGTGAGTTACCCCTTCCCAGTCGGCTTGGTGAATTATTGCTGCCGTTTTTCAAGATATGTCCTATTGCCGCCTTGGACGCCTGCTACTTTCAAGACATGCATGGGAGCTACCATTCTGCTCTGCGTATGCTGACCGTAGGTTTGGGCCGAAATCAGAGTTATGCGGTCAGTGCTGTGCCAGACTCAGATCTCATCAATTGGTGCAATCAATCACCAACGGATCGTTTTCTATTTGCGGCTCAAACTTGCAAGCTCTTTGATGGACTAAGTCCACATGATGAAAACGTTACAGGTATCGCAAGTAGCGCGGTTTATGTTCTTTGGAACGCTCCCGCCAAGAAAAGGGTGATCGATATCTTTCTAGAGCGCTTCTCTCCTTCTTTCTGGTCGGGATCGCGTGCAGCCATCTTGCGAGCAAGATTGGGATTTTTAGATCAACTCAAGTCAACGGAAGATGCCGCGCTGAACGCTTTAATTGCTGAAGCTAAATCTCGGTTCTCGCTAGTTTTAAACAGTGAGCAAGCACGCGAAGAGTCGGAAGAAAGATCACAAACTGGTAGCTTCGAATAGTTGTACGTTTTTTGATTTACTGTTGAGGAAAGTCGTCTTAGTATTACTTACTACATATTTAGTAGCACTCAGCGCAGATTCCATGCCGGTGAGCAAGCAGAAACACTCCAAAAAGCCAATAAAAATCGAGATTTGATCTGCGCTGAGCGGCTGTTTGGCTGACCCAATTGAGCAGCAAGCTCGAAGCACGGAGCTTGGAAAGGTAAAGCGCGCAGCGCTTTAGCAAAAACGTGTTTGAGCGCAGCGAGTTGTTTTTGCGGCCTTTCAAAGCGAGTACTGCAGATGCTCGCCCGAAGGGCTTGCTGCGACGGGTCAGCCAAACAGCCGTTCAGCGCAGATCAAATCTAGTTCGCTATGTATTTAGTAGCACTTCACGCAATAAATACGCCGGTCATATGCCGAAAAGCCTTGAGAAATTAAGCCTGCCGCGTATGCGAAGCGCGATGCCGCGTCACGGATTCTGAGCGCAGCGCCGCATGCTTGGTAATGCGGGCGCTCATGCGTTTGCGCCACATTTTGAAAGAGCTGGCTTTCATCTCTGCACGCATGAGGCGGATGACAGCGGATTCGTTGAGGCCGAATTGATGCTCGATGGCTTCGAAGGATGTGCGGTCTTCCCAGGCCATCTCGATGATGCGGGAAATGTCTGCTTCAGTGAGTAATGAGGGTGTAGATGCGCCCGTGCCTCTGAGTTTGTCTGGAGGCGCGAGCTTGGTTTGAGATGCGAGGAGGGATTCAAGCAGCGTCATGTGATTGAATCCCCTCTGGTTCCCAGCGAAATTAGGCTTTCTTGGCCCAAGCGCTGCACCATGCTTTGGCGGCGATGGCTTTGCCTGCGAACAGTGGGCATTTGCCTTCAGCGGCTTTGGCATCGCCTTGCCAGAGGGCGCAGTTGGCGCAGTTTTGCTCTTTGGCGTATTTGGGGTATTTTTTGGTGTCGGTCTTGGTGCCGTCTGTTTTGTAGCCGAGGGCTACTGCGTTGGCATCGGTGTCTTTGACGAGCTCTAGCTTCTGCGCGAAGGCGGCTTGGGTGCCGAGCAAGGTGGCTGCGCCTGCAACTGTTGCGGTGGCGCTGTGGATGATGAAGGTACGACGTTGGCTTTTCATGATGGCTACTGGTTCGTTGTTGCAATATAGC
>JAAFJC010000081.1 GCA_013297925.1 Comamonadaceae bacterium | reverse complement strand
GTTTCCGCAATGAATACGCCGGCCAAATGCTGAAAACACCTAAAAAAATCATGCCGCAGCCTCCCATGTGGTGCCTTGCGGGCTGTCTTTGAGCACGATGCCCTGAGCTGCTAAATCTTGACGAATTTGATCAGCCAAGGCAAAGTCTTTCGCGGCTTTGGCGGCAGTACGTTCAGCAATTTTTTGCTGAATGGCCGCGTCATCTAGCGCCGCGCCAGATTGCAAAAAGGCCTTGGGAGAGCCTTGCAAAATACCGAGCAAGCCACCGAGTTGCTTGAGCAAAGTCGCCAGCTCTTGGGATTTGCTGCGGTTGACCTCTGCGGCCAAATCAAAGAGCACAGCCACGGCCTCTGGCGTGGCAAAATCATTGTCCATCGCGGCTTTGAATCTGGCTGCATATTCATTGCCAAAATCAATCTTAGCCGGCATGGAATCTGCGGGAGGCGAAGCAACAGAGGCAGCGTGAGGCGCTGCCAAATCCAGAGCAGTGTAGAGGCGTTTGAGTGAATTCTTGGCATCATCCAAATGCACATCGGAATAGTTCAAGCCGCTTCTGTAGTGGCTGCGCACGATGAAAAAGCGGATCGTTTCCGCATCGAATTTTTTCAGCACATCCCGGATGGTGAAGAAATTGCCCAGCGATTTAGACATTTTCTCGTTGTCGATGTTCACAAAGCCGTTGTGCATCCAATACTTGGCCATCGGTTTGTCAAAAGCACCTTCGTTTTGCGCAATTTCGTTTTCGTGATGCGGGAACTGCAAATCTGCGCCACCACCATGAATATCAAAACTCTCACCAAGCAGGGCGCAGCTCATGGCTGAGCATTCGATGTGCCAGCCGGGGCGGCCAGCGCCATAGGGGCTGGGCCACTGGGCCTCAGCGGGCTCATCAGGCTTGGCCGATTTCCATAGCACCGAATCCAGCGGATCTTCCTTGCCGTCGAGCACGGCCACGCGCTCGCCGGCATGCAACTCATCAAGCGATTTACCGCTCAATTTACCGTAACCTGGGAATTTGCGCACAGCGTAGTTCACATCGCCCGTTCCTGAGCCCGTTTTGGCGCGGTAGGCCAAGCCTTTGGCTTCCAGCTTTTCAATGATGCTCAGCATCTGGGGCACATATTCCGTGGCGCGCGGATCTTGATCGGGGCGCTCCACGCCCAAAGCGTCGAAATCGCGGTACATCTCGGCAATCATTCGGTCTGTGAGCTGGCGAATCGTTTCGCCATTCTTCACAGCACGAGCGATGATTTTGTCTTCAATATCGGTGATGTTTTTCACATAGGTGAGTGCATAGCCGCTTGCGCGAAGCCAGCGCTGGATGATGTCAAAAGCAATTGCCGAGCGCGCATGCCCTATGTGGCACAGGTCATAAACGGTGATGCCGCACACATACATGCGCACGCGGCCAGTTTCAAGAGGAACAAAAGCCTCCACGCTGCGAGAAAGCGTGTTGTAGATCTTCAAAGCCATGGTGTGTTGTTATGAGTTTCTAGGCTCTACTGTTGGAGCCTCTTAAGCGCTATACAAAATGAACTGCTGAGCCATTACAATCCTTAGCAGTATATAACTGGCCGATTGCGCCTGTCCACGAGAGGTTTACATGCTTGTCTTAAGAGGTTTTATGCCCAGCAACTTTGCTCCCAAAATGTTTCAAGCTGCATTGCTGTCTGCAGGTTTGCTGTTCAGCAACTTGGCTTTTGCTGATTATGCGGAAGTTAATCGCCTGATGCGAGCCGGTCAGCTTGCTGAGGCCACAGCCAAGGCAGATCAATTTTTGGCAGGCAAACCCAAAGACCCGCAGATGCGCTTTTTGAAAGGCGTGATCCTCACGGAGCAGGGCAAGCCGCAAGATGCCATCACGCAATTTACCAAGCTGATCGAAGATTATCCTGAGCTGCCCGAGCCGTATAACAACCTCGCTGTGCTGCAAGCCGGCCAGGGCCAGTTCGACAAAGCCCGCGCCGCTCTGGAAATGGCGATCCGCACCAATCCCAGCTATGCCACAGCGCATGAAAATTTGGGTGATGTGTATGCCAAACTTGCCAGCCAAGCCTACAGCAAAGCCCTGCAGCTCGATGGCGGCAACACCGGTATTCAGCCCAAGCTGGGCTTGATCCGTGATTTGTTTGCACCGAATTTGCGCGCCAGGGCGAATGGTGCGCCTGTCACGGTAGCTGCAGCTCCCGCGCCAGCACCTGCCGCCAAGCCAGCCGCCCCTGCTGTGGCCGCCGCGCCTGCAGCTCCTGCGCCCACTGCTGCTGCATCCGCTCCAGCAGCTAAGCCATCCACCCCTGCGCCAGCTGCCGGTGAAGGCACAGAAGCCGAAGTGCGCGCTGCTGTGCAAGCTTGGGCCAGCGCTTGGGGTCGCAAAGATATGGCCGCCTATTTGAGCGCCTATGGCAAAGATTTTGATGCGCCCGGTGGCCGTAAGACTTGGGAGCAGGAGCGTACCAAGCGCATCATGGGCAAGAGCAAGATCAGCGTTCAGGTGAGTAATTTGGATGTGAAGATCACCGGTAACAAAGCGCAGGCGCGCTTCAAGCAAGATTACGATGCAGACAGCCTCTCCGTGAACAGCCGCAAGACGCTGGATTTTGTGCGGGTGGATAACCGCTGGGTGATCGTACGCGAAGTTACCGGAGGCTAAAGCACAAGGCTCAAAGCCTCGTAGATCGTTGGCCTTGGCCTGCTAAATTGTGTTGTATCTGTCGCTTGCGGTGTTCAGTCTGTGTTGTCTTTGTTTTCAAACCGCTCCTCTTGTTTGCGATTGCCAGCGCTTTTTTCCAAGCGCTGGAAAAGCATCGCTGCCTGCTTGTTAGTCATCTGCATGCTCACTGGCATGGCAGAGCCACAAGCTGCTGAAAAGCAATCACGAAAAAAGCGCGCGGCAGCAGAAGCTGCCGCCAGCGGCTTGCAAGCTGAAGCGCGTTTACTTCAGATTTATCAGCTGATCGGGCAAGGCAAATCTCGTGAAGCTTTGAAGCTGGCCGATAAGCTGGTGGCGGATCATCCAAATTTCGCCTTGGCGCAGCTGGTGCATGGCGATTTGCTCGTGGCGCAAACGCAGCCTTTGCGCGCCATGGGCGATGTGCCTGAGGCCACGGTGCGCGCAGCGCCGGGCGTGCTCACTGATCTGCGCGAAGAATCCCTGCTTCGCATCCGTGCGCTGCGCGAAAAGCCTGCTGCAGGCCTGCAGCCCGCAAATTTTGTGCGCCTGTCTGCACGCAACAAACATGCGATTGCAGTGGATGCCAGCCGCGCGCGCCTTTATCTTTTTGAAAACACGCCCCAAGGCCTGCGCTTGGTGGCCGATTACTACGCTTCACTTGGCAAAATGGGTATTGAGAAAAATATCGAGGGCGATCTTAAAACGCCTCTGGGCATTTACTACGTGACCAACACGCTTGATCCGAATTCGCTCAAGGATTTGTATGGCGCTGGCGCGCTACCGATCAATTATCCCAATCCCTATGATTTGCGGCGCGGCAAAACCGGCAGTGGCATTTGGCTGCATGGCGTGCCACAGGCGCAGTTTGCCCGCGCACCCAAAGCCACAGATGGCTGCGTAGCCGTCTCCAACCCCGATTTGCAAGATATTTTGAGGCGCGTAGAAATCCGCACAACGCCGGTGGTGATCTTGCCCAAGCTGGAGTGGATCAATCCTGCGCAGAGCAACGCCGACGTGGTGGCTTTTGATCGTGCATTCAACGGCTGGCGCAGCGCCAAAACCGCTGGTGATATGGCGCGCACTTTCAGCCACTACAGCCCAGATTTCGACAGCTACGGCAAAAAACTGACCGATTGGCAGGCCTTGCTGAGCAAAGAAATTGTTAAAAAACGCACCCATGAGCTCAAAGATGTTGCAGTTTTGCATTGGGTAGAGAGTCCCAGTAGTGCTACCATGGTGGTTACGTTCTCTGAAGTACCCACGGGCGCAGTCTCTGGCCCGACCAAACGGCAGTACTGGCTGCGCTCGCCAGCCACCAATAATCAATGGAAGATCTTTTTTGAAGGAGTCATCGGATGATGTTTGACCGTGTTCGCCGCTCGTTTTCTGCTCTAGCCGGCGTATCTATTGCGCTAAGTGCTATGTTTTTGATACTGCCTTCAGCGCATGCGCAAACTGCTGCCGCTCCAAAAGTCAAACTCGCCACCAGCATGGGCGATATCGTGATCGAGCTTTATCCTGACAAAGCGCCCAAGACGGTTGAGAATTTTCTCCAATACGTCAAAGACAAACACTACGATGGCACGATCTTCCATCGCGTGATGGATGGCTTCATGATCCAAGGTGGCGGTTTTACAACCGATATGAGTCAAAAATCTGTGCGCAGCCCGATCGTGCTGGAATCCAGCAATGGCCTGAAGAATGACCGCGGCACGATTGCGATGGCGCGTACCAACGTGCCCAATTCGGCCACCGCACAGTTCTTCATCAACGTCGTGAACAACAACAGCCTCAACGCCCCGTTGCCAGATGGCTATGGCTATGCTGTGTTTGGCAAAGTCATCTCGGGCATGGAAACTGTAGACAAAATTCGCCAAGTCGCCACTGGTAACCGTGGCCCGCATGGCAATGTGCCGCAAACCCCGATTCTCATCAACTCTGCCACTTTGGAAAAATAAATCATGGCCAACCCCCAAGTCGAATTGCAAGTCGCCGGTCACGGCACCATCACCATTGAGCTCGATGCTGACAAAGCACCCAAGAGCGCCGAAAACTTTCTCGCCTATGTGAAAAAGGGTCACTACGATGGCACGGTGTTCCATCGCATCATCGATGGCTTCATGATTCAAGGCGGTGGCTTTGCTGTGGGTATGACGCAAAAGCCCACCGACGCAAACATCACCAATGAAGCCAACAATGGCCTCAAAAACAACAAATACACCCTAGCGATGGCGCGCACGTCTGACCCTCATTCGGCCAGCTCGCAATTCTTCATCAACGTCGCTGACAACGGTTTTCTCAATCACACTGCACCGAGCCAGCAAGGCTGGGGCTATGCCGTGTTTGGCAAAGTGATCTCTGGTACCGAAGTCGTTGATGCTTTAGGCAAAGTCAAAACAGGTCGCAAGGGCTTTCATGATGATGTGCCTTTGCAAGATGTGGTGATTACTAAAGCTATTGCTCTCTGATCGCCAAGAAAGCAAGCCATGAGCTTCGATGAAATCACCGCACCCGCCGCCTGGCGCTGCGTCGATTTCATCTCGGACATTCATTTGCAGGAATCTGAGCCCGCCAATTTTTTGGCTTGGCGCAGCTACCTGGAGCTCTCGCCCGCTGATGCCATCTTTATCCTCGGTGATTTGTTTGAGGTGTGGGTGGGCGACGATTGCCTGGGCACGGCCAGCGATTCCAGCCTGATCGCACGCCACGAGGGCCTGCATTTTGAAGATCGCTGTAGCCGCGTGCTGCATTTCAGCGCGCAGCAGCACAATCTGTATTTCATGCACGGCAACCGCGATTTCCTTGTGGGTGACGGTTTGGCTAAAGCATGTGGCATGCAATTGCTGTCTGATCCGAGCGTTTTGGTGTTTGGTGGGCAGCGTTACTTGCTCAGCCACGGTGATGCGCTGTGCCTCTCCGATCAAAAATACCAAGATTTCCGCCGCATGGTGCGCAGCCCAGATTGGCAGCGGCATTTTCTGGCCACGCCGTTGCAAGAGCGTATCCAGCAAGCGCGCATGATGCGAGCGCAAAGCGAAGCGCGCAAGAAAGACATGCAAGCTGCCGGCGAGCCTTGGGTCGATATCGATCCCGCTGCGGCTGTGCAATGGATGGATGCTGCGGATTGCCTGCATTTCATTCACGGCCACACGCATGAAGGCCGTGATCATGCCATTTCATCAGCTCAAGGCCGAGGCACGCGCCATGTGTTGCCCGATTGGCACGCCTCCCAGCGCCCAGCGCGCGGCTATGCGTTGCGTTTGTGCATTGATGAAGATGGCGCACTGAGCACGATGCAAGTCCCAGTCGTGTAGGTATGCTCAAAGCTTGGCTGAGCCGCTGGCAAACTTGGCAAGCTGATCGCCGCCTAGCCCGCTTAAGCCACATCACTGCGCGCCGAGCGATTGAAGATAGCCTCTGGCAAAACACACTCGCTGCGCTGCCTTTTGTGGCAGGCTTGCCGGAGCAAGATCTGATGCGCTTGCGCCAGCTGGCCAGCTTGTTTCTCGACAGCAAAGAATTCTCTGGCGCGCAAGGTTTTCGAGTGACGGATGCGCATGCGGTGATGGTGGCCGTCCAAGCTTGTTTGCCCATCTTGCATATCGCCCCGCCTTGTCGTCCAGACTTGGCTCTGGCTTTGTATGACGGTTTCGTAGGTATCGTCTTACACGCAGGAGAAGTTAAAGCGCGGCGCGAATGGATCGATGAAGATGGCATCGCCCATAGCGGTAGTGAGCTGCTCACCGGTGAGATCGTAGAAGGCGGCCCACTCATGTTAGCTTGGAGCGATGTCAGAGCTGCAGGAGAGCTGGCCAAGAAATCGTATAACGTGGTGATTCACGAATTCATCCATGTGATGGATGTGCGTGATGGCCAAGCCGATGGCTGTCCACCCATGGCAAGCACCCAGCGCCGCCTGTGGCTGGCCACTTTGCAGACTGAATATGAGCAGTTCATCGAAGCAGCGCAGGCTTGGCAGCGTTTTGGCAAACTCTCCGGCGAAAGCGAGCCGCTGATCGATCCCTATGGCGGCGAATCCCTCTGCGAATTCTTCGCTGTCTCAGCTGAAGCCTATTTCGTCCAGCGGGATCGCTTCGCGCAAGCGCACCCAAAATTGCTAGAGATGTTTGATGGTTTTTTCAAGAAATTTTGAATGCTTCACGTACTTGAAGTTTGAAGAATTGGCGTCACTTCATGGTGTTGCTTAAGCGCTGTTGCTGAAGTGGCGTATCTCAAAGATGCAGGATTTAAGGTGAATTTTTTACTTCGATTGCTTTTAGTCATCGCTGGCTTGATCTTTGCAGTCAGCTTGGCTGTGGCGATGGTCATTTTGCTGCTTGCTTGGGCCGTGCGAGCACTTTGGTTCAAGCTCACGGGGCGCAGCGTTTCGCCATTCGTGATGCGGATGAATCCGCGAGCGGGTTTTGAGCAGGTGTTTCGTCGAGGCAGCAAAGAATCGGCTCAATCGCCCCGCCGCAAACTGGATGACGTGACCGACGTGGAGCCTAAGCCTTAGCCCACGTGCTGGTCGCATCCCGTTACTTATTCCCAGATGTCTACGCCTTGCATCAGCAAGGGCGCGGGCATAAGATGATTGGCTCAAACAGCTGGAGTCTGTATGCCGCAATTGATCACCACAGTCGATGGCGTGGAAATTCATCGCACCTATCTCACTCGTGTGCGCACCACGCTTGGCCGCAGGCCAGACAATCACATCGTGCTCACCGATCTGGCTGTGAGCGGCGAGCATTGCGCTTTTGAGCTCTCTGGTTTAAGCGATGTGGTGGTCATTGACTCTGGCAGCACCAATGGCACGTACATCAACGGCGCGATGGTGAAGATACATCTGCTGCAAGAGGGAGATGTGCTCTCGATTGGTAAATTCAGAATCCAATACCGCAGCGCCAACGAGCTCACCGATGAAAGCCAAACCGTTGCCATGCCGCTCTTTGACGGGCATTCTCAAGCAGCCACGGGCGCGATGCATGCCAGCTTGAAATTGCTCACCGGCTCGTCTGCTGGCCTTGAGATCCCGGTATCGAAAGCCGTCTCCACATTTGGCCAGCCGGGTATTGCCCTGATCGCCATTGCGCACCGAAGGCATGGCTATTACGTCTCTTGCATGGAAGCCGCGCAAGTGCCCAAGCTCAATGGCATCGCCATCAGCGATGAGCCTGTGCTGCTCGCTGATCGTGATGTGATTGAATTGGCGGGCAGTGCCTTGGAGTTTTTGCTCAAGCCTTGATCGTTCACATCGCTGGGTTTGGAATAGCCGCGCTCGGCAATAGTAAGATGCGTGGATGACGACAGCAGCCCTTTCTTCTCCAGTTCCTCTCGCGCAAGATGCCAAAGTGATGAGCCTGGTGGGCCTGGCGCATGCCAGCTCGCATTTTGGGCATATGCTCTTGCCGCCTCTGTTTCCGGTGTTTATGCAGGAGTTTTCGCTGAGTTTTGCGCAGGTGGGGCTTTTGATGAGCGTGTTTTTCGTGGTCTCTGGCGTGGGGCAAGCGCTGGCGGGCTTTGTGGTGGATAAGCTGGGCGCGCGGCCTGTGCTCTTTGCAGCGCTGTGTACGTTTTTGCTTGCATGCATCACTGCGAGCAACGCGACGGGCTATCCGTGGCTGGTTGCGGCGGCTGCGCTGGCGGGGCTGGCTAACAGCCCGTTTCATCCGATTGATTTTTCGATTTTGAATCAGCGCGTCTCATCGCCGAGATTGGGCTATGCCTTTAGCGTGCATGGGCTCTCGGGGAGCTTGGGCTGGGCGCTTACGCCGATTTTGCTGGTGGGCTTGATGGGCATCATTGGGTGGAGAAATGCTTATCTCGTCACGGCTGGCGTGTATGCGCTGGTATTGGTTGTGTTGCTGATCCATCGTGATCAACTGGTGACGACGGTGGTGCGCAAGCAGGAAGCCGATGAGCCTTCTTCGCTGGCATTTTTGAAGTTGCCCGTGGTGTGGTGGTGCTTCGCATTCTTTTTGCTCTCGACCATCACGCTGGCTGTGGTGCAAAGCTATAGCGCTTCGATTTTGAAGGCGATGCATGGCGTGAGTTTGCAAGCGGCTACCGCCACGCTCACGGCTTATATGCTCGCGAGCGCTGCGGGCATATTGGTGGGTGGCTTTGTGTCTGCCAAGATGGGCGCACAGCGCAGCGATAAGGTGGTGGCGGTGTGCATGAGCACAGGTGCGCTGTGCATGATGCTGGCGGGCACGGGCTGGTTGGGTGCTTTCGGCTCGATGGCTCTGCTGGCCGCTACTGGCTTCGCAGTGGGAATCGGAGGCCCGAGCCGCGATATGCTGATCAAGCGCGCGACGCCCAAAGGCGCTACCGGGCGTGTCTATGGCACGGTGTATTCAGGCTTGGATGTGGGCTTCGCAGTTGCGCCGCTGATCTTCGGCTTGCTGATGGATCGCGCGTTGTATTCACTCACGATGATCACGAGCGCTTTTGCGCTGATTCTTGCGGTGATTGCTGCTCTGGCTGTAGGGCGGCGGACGCCTGCTCTGTAAACGCTTCGAAGCTGGGGCGGCACATCTTCTCGCCATCCCATTTTTGACCGCACCAGCAGTTTCCTTCTGGGTCAATGATGCACATGCCAGTGCCGCAGCAGCGAGGGTCGTTGTCCATGAGTTTGCCTTGTTTGGATAAGCTTTGAGTTTATCCGTTCACAGCGCATGCATCGAAATGCTACTAAATGCGTAGCATGCTGCGCAATAGATACGCCGGGCAACAGCGTGTTTCGTTACGGATGTTGCCTCTGAAACGCGCTTTGTAAGTGGTTTCCTGACTACGATAAAGGCTTCAACACTTTACTTGGGAACCACACATCATGACACTGCAAAGCCGCTTCTTCAATAGCCCCGCCCGCGAACTCGATCAAGCGCTGACGCCCACGACAGCGAGCAACTCCGCACGCTTAGCCAGCACGACCAAACCCGTCTCAGTCAGTTCTGCCGTGAGCGCAACCCAGCCTCCCGCGTCTGACACGCCCGCCGCTTCCTCAGGCAACAAACCCGCCAGCACCAGCCGCCTCACGGTGGGGCCACATATCAAGCTCAAGGGCGTGGAGATCACCGATTGCGATACGCTGGTGGTGGAAGGCTCGGTGCAAGCGAGCATGGATTCGCGCGTGATGCAGATTGCCGAAGGCGGCTCGTTCACCGGCTCAGCGCAGATCGATGAGGCAGAGATTCGCGGCGATTTCGATGGCCAGCTGACGGCGCGGCATAAGCTGATGCTATATGCGACGGCAAAGGTGAAAGGCCAAATCCGCTACGGCAAACTCGTGATGGAAGAGGGCGCACAGCTCTCGGGGGATGTGGCTTATGGGACTGCGGCAGCTTTGAGTCAGCCTGCTCCGATGCTTAAGGCGGCTTAAGGTTTTAATACCAATACCGGACGCAGAAGACGCAAAGGTTTCGCAGAGGACGCAGAGAAGAAAAACCAAAACTGGATTTATGGGTTAAATGGTTTTGGATGGAGTGATGTCGCTTGCATTTTTTGTATTCATTCTGCGTCCTCTGCGTCCGGAAGTTTGTCTTTAATCTTTGAGTGCCAAGCAAATTCCATAGCAAAATAGCTGAATGCCCACCCCCCATTCAGCCCCCACCTCCTCTCAACTCGCCGGCCACCTCCTCGTTGAATGCCTGATCGAACAAGGCATCACGCATGCTTTCGGTGTGCCCGGTGAGAGTTATCTTGCTGTGCTCGATGGCTTTGCCGAGCATCCTGCTCAGATTCAATTCATCACCTGTCGCCACGAAGGTGGGGCGGCTTTCATGGCAGAAGCTGCTGGCAAGCTCACCGGCAGGCCAGGCGTTTGCCTCGTCACGCGCGGGCCGGGCGCGACGAATGCTTCGATTGGGCTGCACACCGCGTTTCAAGATTCCACGCCGATGATTCTTCTCGTGGGCGATGTGGGCAGCGATATGCGGGATCGCGAAGCGTTTCAGGAGATGGACTTCTTTGGATTTTTCAAACCGATTTCCAAGCGCGTGGAGCGGATTGATGATGCCAGCCGCATCCCAGAATACATCGCGCGTGCTTTTGCTACTGCGATGAATGGGCGGCCAGGGCCAGTGGTGTTGATCCTGCCAGAAGATATGCTGATCGAGAAGGTGAGTGCTCAGCCTTTGCCAAGAGTCGAGCCCGTGCAAGCATGGAGCGACCCTGGCGCTTTGCGCAGTCTGCGCGAGATGCTCCTGAAAAGTGAGCGGCCGATTGTGATCGCGGGTGGTGGTGGCTGGACGGTGCAGGCCGCGCAGGCTTTGCAACGTTTTGCGGAGAATTGGCAGTTGCCGGTGTGCAATGCATTCCGTTTTCAAGATACGTTTGACAATAACCATCCGCTCTACGCTGGCGATGTAGGCATCGGCATCAACCCCGCTTTGGCCAAGCGCGTGCAAGAAAGCGATTTGGTGATCGCCGTCGGCCCGCGCTTGGGTGAGATGACGACTGGCGGTTACACGCTGCTCCAAGCGCCTCGCACCAAGCAAAAGCTGGTGCATATCCATTCCAGCGCCGAAGAACTCAATCGCGTCTATCAGGCCGATCTCGCGATCTGCGCGACGATGAACGCTGCCGCGCGAAGTTTAGAAGTTCTCACTGCTCCTATTTCAGTAGCATGGTCCGCATATTCTATGCCGGCAAATGAGCAATATCGCCAATGGATTACACCGCAGAGCCTACCTAGCCTTCCGTTTGACGATGAAGGCGGGCAGCTGGGCAGTATCAACATGCCGCGCATCGTCAAGCTCCTGCAAAAGCACTTGCCGCCTGATGCCGTGCTCACCAATGGCGCAGGTAACTACGCCAGCTGGATGCACCGCTATTTCCAGCATCATGGCCTGGCCAAAGGCTTCAAAACCCAAGTCGCACCCACCAGCGGCAGCATGGGCGTGGGTGTTCCAGCAGGCGTGGCGGCCAATATTCTCACTGGCCGTGTGGCCTTTACGATTGCAGGCGACGGTGATTTCCTGATGACGGGGCAGGAGCTATCGACTGCCACTGCACACGGCGCAGCCAGCATCGTGCTCGTGCTCAACAACGGCACGTATGGCACGATCCGCATGCACCAAGAGCGCGAATATCCAGAGCGGGTGAGTGGCTCACGAATAGCGGGTGCGGATTTCGCCAAGCTGGCCGAGGGCTATGGCTACCATGGCGTGCGCATCACGCACAGCGATCAATTTGAAGCGGAGTTACTGGCTGCATTAAAACGATTGGATGCAAGCCAAGGCACATTGATCGAGCTGATCATCAGCCCAGAAGTGATCACGACGCGCGGCACCCTCTCGGCAATCACCCGGCAAGCGCTCTCAAAACAGTAGCTGCATGCGCAGTATTCATAACAGTATGCAGGGGGTTTCCTACAAAGTGCTCTGAGCAAACAAGCCGCCATCCATCTCGCGATGGCGCTTAAGCGTCGTGTACTCCTTGGCGAAGTGTTTGGCCAACTGCTCCACCAAAAAAACGGATCGATGCTGGCCACCCGTGCAGCCAATAGCGACAGTCACGTAGCTTCTGTGATCTTGCGCTAATTTCGGCAGCCAATGGCTGATGAATTGTTGCACTTGGCCAAACATCGCGCGCACATCGGGATCGTTTTTTAAAAACTCTTCGACGGGTGCATCACGCCCCGTGAGCGGCCTTAGCAGCGGCTCGTAATGCGGATTGGGTAGCATGCGCACATCAAACACATAGTCTGCATCGAGCGGAATGCCGCGCTTGAAGCCAAAGGATTCAAACACCAAGGTGAGTTGCGTGGCAGGAGCGGTAACGAGCTGCTTGATATAGCTCTGCAGC
>JAAFJC010000080.1 GCA_013297925.1 Comamonadaceae bacterium | reverse complement strand
AAAGGCGTACACAAGCAAGACCTGCAAGTTGTTCTGCTGCAGCCCCTAGCTGTCTCGCGCTTCTATTCAATGAAAAGAGTTCGAAAGTAATTTAAATGAACAGTATTGGGGGGAGGCGGCGCATTCAACTCTCCAAAAACAAACCAAACCTAAACGCCGCCGGAGGACATGGAGCCATCCGCCCCGGCTGCTCTGGCGGGCGTTCAACCGAAGCGAAGAAGCTGTGCAAAGGCTTGTTCAATCCGATATTGCCGCCCGCAATAGTGAGTAATGGTTTCCGTTGAAGACCTACGCAGAGCTGAGAGGCCAAGCAGTCATGCGTCAAACCCCCGTTCGCGCTATGATGCTCGGTTGACTTTTTGAAACTGAACACTGTGAATTCTCCTACCGACGGCACGTATCTCGGCCAAGCTTTGCATACCCACATCAGCATCCGTGGGGCGCGGACGCATAACTTGAAGAATGTGGATGTGGATATTCCGCGCAATCAGTTGGTGGTGATCACGGGGCTGTCGGGTTCGGGCAAATCGTCGTTGGCCTTTGACACGCTCTATGCCGAGGGGCAGCGGCGGTATGTGGAGAGTTTGTCGGCTTATGCGCGGCAGTTTTTGCAGCTGATGGATAAGCCGGATGTGGATGTGATTGAGGGGCTCTCGCCGGCGATCTCGATTGAGCAGAAGGCCACGAGCCACAACCCGCGCTCGACTGTGGGCACCGTCACCGAGATTCACGACTATTTGCGCCTGCTCTTCGCCCGCGCTGGCACGCCGCATTGCCCGGATCATTTGCTGCCGCTGCAATCGCAAACTGTCTCGCAGATGGTGGATACCGTGCTGGCTTGGCCGCAAGAGACGAAGGTGATGATTCTTGCGCCGATTGCGCGGGAGAAGAAGGGCGAATATTTGCAGGTGTTTGAAGACATGCAATCGCGCGGCTATGTGCGCTTTCGCGTGGATGGGCAGATGTTGGAGTTTGATGAGCTGCCTAAGCTGAAGAAAACTGAGAAGCACGATATTGATGTGGTGATTGATCGGCTCAAGGTGAAGCCGGAGATGAAGCAGAGGCTTGCCGAGAGCTTTGAAGCGGCGCTGCGCTTGGCAGAAGGCCGGGCGATTGCGGTGAACATGGACTATGAAACTGATAGCACTCCGCGCAGTAAATTTGCCGGCGATGCCGCTAAAAGCCATGAAAATGAGCATTGGTTCAACGCTAAATTCGCCTGCCCCGTCTGCGGCTTCACCATCGGCGAGCTAGAGCCTCGTCTCTTCTCTTTCAATTCGCCCGTAGGTGCATGCGAGACCTGCGATGGCATCGGCATGATGGAGTTTTTTGATCCGAGCCGGATTGTGGCGTTTCCATCGCTCTCGATTGCCAGCGGCGCGATCAAGGGCTGGGATCGGCGCAATGGCTATTACTTTGCGCTGATCGAATCGCTGGCCAAGCATTACAAATTTGATGTGGAAAAGCCGTTTGAAGAGCTGCCTGCGAATGTGCAGCAGGTGATCTTGCAAGGCAGCGGCGAGGAAGAGATTGCTTTCAGCTACACGATGGAGAGCGGTAGCTTCGCGGGCAAGAAGATGAAGAAGAAGCACCCCTTCGAGGGAATCATTCACAACATGGAGCGGCGCTACCGCGAGACGGAATCTGCCCTCGTGCGCGAAGATCTGGCGCGCTATCGGCACACACAGGCTTGCACCTCCTGCGAGGGCACGCGCTTGAAGCGCGAGGCGCGCAATGTGCGCATTGGCGAAGGCTTGCAAGAAGGCGGCCAAGCGCGCACGATCAGCCAGATTGGCAGCGCCACATTGATTGAAGCGCAGCGCTATTTTGAGAGCCTGAAGATGACGGGCGCGAAGGCGGAGATTGCCAGCAAGGTGATCAAGGAGATTGCTTCGCGCCTCAAGTTTTTGAACGATGTGGGCTTGAGCTATCTCAGCCTTTCGCGCAGCGCCGAGACTTTATCGGGCGGTGAATCGCAGCGCATTCGCCTCGCTTCGCAAATCGGCAGTGGGCTCACGGGTGTGATGTATGTGCTCGATGAGCCGAGCATTGGCCTGCATCAGCGCGATAACGATCGCTTGATCAGCACGCTCAAGCATTTGCGTAATTTAGGCAACAGCGTGATCGTGGTCGAGCATGATGAAGACATGATTCGCGCGGCGGACTATGTGGTGGATATTGGCCTTGGCGCTGGCATTCACGGCGGGCGCATCATCGCGCAGGGCACGGCGCAGCAGATTGAAGACAGCAGCGAATCGCTCACGGGGCAATTCCTCTCCGGCAGGCGCGAGATTGCTGTGCCTGATAAGCGCGGCAAATGGCTGCCTTTGCAGGTGAAGGAGCCCGTCGTTCCGCCTACGAAATCGCGCTATCCCGTATCGGCTTTTAAAAAGAAGGAGCCGACCATCAAAGTCGATGAAAAATTCCAGCTGCTGCGCGTGGTGAATGCTTCGGGCAACAATCTGAAAAACGTGAGCGTGGATTTTCCGGTCGGCCTCATGACCTGCGTGACAGGCGTTTCAGGCTCCGGCAAATCCACATTGGTGAACGACACGCTGCACAAAGCCGTGGCGCGCAGCCTCTATCGCAGCCACGATGAGCCCGCCGCGCATGATGAGATCGAAGGCTTGGAGCACTTCGACAAAGTAATCAACGTCGATCAAAGCCCCATTGGCCGCACGCCGCGCTCCAACCCTGCCACCTACACCGGCCTCTTCACACCGATCCGCGAATTGCTCGCCGAAATGCCCGTGGCTAAAGAGCGCGGCTACGGCGCGGGGCGCTTCAGTTTTAACGTGGCCGGCGGCCGCTGCGAAGCTTGCCAGGGCGATGGCGTGGTGAAAGTGGAGATGCACTTTTTGCCTGATGTGTATGTGCCCTGCGATGTCTGCAAAGGCGAGCGCTACAACCGCGAGACTTTAGAAGTGCTTTACAAAGGCCGCAACATCGCGCAAATCTTGAACATGACGGTGGCCGAAGCATTCGATTTTATGAAAGCCGTGCCCACGATTGCCCGCAAACTGCAAACCTTGCTCGACGTCGGCCTGTCCTACATCCGCCTCGGCCAAAGCGCCACCACCCTCTCCGGCGGCGAAGCCCAGAGAGTCAAGCTCGCGCTCGAACTCAGCAAACGCGACACCGGCCGCACGCTATACATCCTAGACGAGCCCACCACCGGCTTGCACTTCGCAGACATCGAGCTCCTGCTCAAAGTGCTGCACCAGCTGCGCGACGCCGGCAACACCATCGTCATCATTGAACACAACCTAGACGTCATCAAAACCGCCGACTGGCTCATCGACATGGGCCCTGAGGGAGGCGATGGCGGCGGCCAAGTGGTCGCAGTCGGCACGCCAGAGCAAGTGGCGGCGAATGAGGCGAGCCATACGGGGAAGTATTTGGCGAGGTTGTTGGGCTAACCTCTGGGGCTTGACAAACTTAACGAAATTATCCAAAATAATGACTTTCAATCCTCGATTGCTCCGATGGGCAAGAGGTCTTTATGTGGAAGGCGTGATTTATGGCAACTGTGAATAAAGTCATCCTGCTTGGAAATATAGGAAGAGACCCGGAGATAAGATATTTACCGACATTTAATCCGTTGGCATCTGTCGAAGCGGTTAGGGTAGCCAATTGTTTGTCGCTCAATCAATTGATACAAAGCCATCCTGCTTCAACGATACAGCTTGGAGTTCGACGGTCAACATGTCAATTTCAAGGTATGACTAAAACTCTTGGGTTTTTTAGCGCCACCAAAGTAAATCTGCGCAATGCCCCCTGATCAACAAATGCCCCGAGCATGCTTGCTATGAATACCTTTACCCTTTCCTCTCCGTTTATCAAAGAACCCTTAGCGAGTCGCCATGATGCTACTGATAGCCCCTACGCCACTGCCGCGCAAACCGCCGCCGTGCTTCGCTCGGGCGCGCAGTTTCGCCGTGAGCGCATGGACACTGCCGATATGTTGACCACGGACGAAGCCGCAGCACTCGCGGGCACATCGCGGGTCACGATCAATGCTTGGATCAAAGCTGGGCGCTGCATCGGTGTGACGCATCTGCGCCGTGGTTTTAAGCTGCCACGCTGGCAGTTTGAGCCGACGGTGTGGCCGGTGTTGCCACATCTCGCTAAGCAACTGCACACTGCGGATGGCTGGCAGCTTTTGGCATTCCTGGAGTCACCTTCCATGGCGCTTGATGGCCTTACGCCGCGCGCGGCACTTGAGCAAGGCTTGGCTCACGAGCGCATTCTTTCTTTGGCAACGGCAGAGGCACATTGACCCTTGCCTCATGAATGTAAAAACACTTTCCTTATCGGGATTAACGCCTCCCATCGTTGAGCTGCCTGCTGGCCAAAGCTGGCATCGTGTGCAGCTCACCAAAGCCTTGAAAGGTAGCGTGCGTGTCTCTGGATTCATCCTGCCGCCAGCAGGCGCGCTGGCTGGCCGATTTGATCTGGCGGATGAGCCTGTTGCGTATCTCGCAGACAGTGATGCAACGACACTGTATGAGCGATTCTTTCGCCGCGAGACGCGATCTCTCCACATAGATCAATTGAAGATGCGCTCACTTGTCGTATTCACGACAACAGCAACCCTGCGGCTCGCAGATTTACGAGCCCTGCCAGAGCAGTTTCCGGTGTTGGTATCCCAGCGCTATGAGTTGTCGCAGCTCACTGCCCGCACATGCCGAGACCGAGGCCTGCATGGTTTGTTGTATGCCTCGGCGCAACATCCTGAGCATGCTTGCTTGTGTCTATTTAGCGAGGGTATCAGTCGCATGAAGCGCTCAAGTCAGATGTCGTTGATCCAAGCGGGCACTGGCGCATTGCACAAGGCAGTAGTTCTGGCAGCGCGAGGTTCGCAAGTGCCGCTACTGAGTGATTGAATCTTACTTCACCAAAATCTAGTATGCCTTCGACAAACTTTAGTCTGCCCACGCGCCGCCAAGCTGCTCAAATCACTGCTGCTAGCCTGTTATGGCAGAGCAGATTTTTGTATGCACAAGCTGCGTTAGAAACGCGCTTATTAGCCCGCGCTACAGATTGGCAAACCCTTCGTGAGCGCATTCGCAGCGAGCCAGACTTAGCGGCTTATCACGAGAGCTTGCTAGAAGAGGCGGCGCGTGCACTGGACTCGCAGCTGGTGAGCTACAAAAAAGTAGGCCGTCGCTTGCTGACGATCTCTCGCTCTTTACTCAAGCGCGTGGTGCTCTGGGCTTATGTGTATCGCACCACTGGCGATGCCAAGTATGCGCAGCGTGCGGCGCAAGAAATGTTGGCCGCGGCAGATTTTCCTGATTGGAATCCTTCGCACTTTCTGGATACGGCCGAAGCTACTGCAGCGATGGCCATTGGCTATGACTGGCTCAGCGATGCCCTAACCGAAGAGCAACGCCAACGCATTGCAAGCGCGATTCACACGCATGGCTTGCTGCCTGCCTTGGATTCGCGAGCCAAGCACAACGGTTGGCATAAGTGGGAAAGCAATTGGAACCAAGTGTGCTTTGGTGGCATGACGCTGGGTGCGCTGGCTGTGCAGTCGGTGTATCCGCAAGCCGCAGCGCAATTGCTAGCACTGGCAAAAGCGAATATCGCGCACGGCTTGAAGCCTTATGCACCCGACGGCGTGTATCCCGAAGGCCCGGCGTATTGGGGCTATGGCACGGGGTATCAGGTGCTGATGATTGCTGCCTTGCGCTCTGCTACGGGCGACACATGGCAGATTGAGAAAACACTTGGCTTTTTAGCCAGCGCGCAGGCCAACGTGCAAACCATGGGTGCGACGGGATTGCCGTATAACTTTTCGGATGGTATGGATCGCCCGCGCTTTGAGCCAGCCATGTTTTGGATGGCGCAGGAGCTAGGCCAGCCTGAGTTACTGCAGTTTGAAATGCGTCAGCTCAGTAGCGCAGCGGATCGCCGATTGGCCGTGCGCGCATCGTCTGCGCCATTGGCTGTTCTTTGGTGGCCCAAGCCAAAGCCTACGTCGCAGCCTTTGCCATTGCGCTGGCATGGCCGTGGAGAAAATCCACTCGTGATCGTGCGCAGCGCGTGGGCAGACCCGAATAGTTTGTATTTCGCGATCAAAGGCGGCTCAGCCAGTTTGAACCATGCGCATATGGATGTGGGCTCTTTCGTGTTTGAGCTTGACGGCGTGCGCTGGGGCATTGATTTGGGCTTGCAAGACTATGAGTCGCTCGAATCCAAAGGCGTGGATTTGTGGAACAAGAAGCAAAACTCACAACGTTGGCAAGTCTTCCGCTTGAACAACCATTCGCATAGCACCTTGACAGTGGACGGCCAATTGCACCAAGTGGCAGGGCATGCTTCATTTAACAAAGTAGAGCTTGATGGCGCACAAGCGCATGCGTCGCTTGACATGAGTGCCGTGTTTTCTGGGCAAGCCTCTAAGGCGCAGCGCAGCGTGTGGGTCAAGCAGCGCTCTGTGATGATCCAAGATGAACTGCAAGGCCTGCGCCCCAGCACGCGCGTGCGCTGGCAAATGCCGACTAAGGCAAACATCGCACTGCAAGGTCAGCGCGCTGTGCTCACGCAATCAAGCCGCGAGCTGAGTGTGCGCTTGATGGAGGGCGCTACAGAATTCGTGGTGCTCTCGCTCGAAAAACCGATGCCTGAGTTCAACGCGCCCAATCCGGGTGTGAGTATGTTGGTTTGTGAAGCAGCGGCGGCGGCCGATGGGCGTGTACGGTTTTCAGTGCAATTGGGTGTTTGACGCAAGCGTATTTGTTTCTTCAAAGTCATTGCTTTCGCTCTTGAGCAGCGCAATCAAGCGGTGATTTAAAAACAGCTTGTCTCTACCTCGCTCTTGCGTGGAGAGCAAGCCCGCTTGTGCAAGTGTTTGCAGATAGACGGCAGCCGTTTGTCGCTTAGCGATATCGGCATCCACGATATCCGCAATGCGGCAGTAAGGCAGCTTGAACAGCAGCGTGATCAAATCTTTTTGTTTGCCGAGTTTGGTGTGCGCTTCCACACGGCGCTGCGTCTCTTCCATCAGGCGGTGGATCGCTTTGATTTTTGCGAGCGTCCAAAGCGCAGTCTCGTGAACAGCATCGAGCATGTAAACAATCCACTCTTGCCAAGCCTCAGCACTGCCTTCCTGTGAAACAGCGAGCAGCAATTCATAGTAGCGGGTGCGATGCTGCAAGATGTAGCGTGACAGGTAGAGCACGGGCTGGCCGAGCAAGCCTTGCTGCACAAGGAAGAGCAGATTGATCACGCGGCCTGTGCGGCCATTGCCGTCTAAGAAAGGATGGATGGCTTCAAACTGGTAATGCAACACGGCCATGCGCACGAGAGGATCGAGCGTTGCAACGAAGCGCTCATCTTCGCTGCGCGGATCATTTGCATCCACATGGCAAAACCATTCCCAATTGGCCAGCTTATCGCGCAGCAGCGCTTCACCTTGCGGCGGTGTGTAGATCGTCTCACCGGTGCGAGCGTTGCTCAGTTGTGTGCCCGGCACGCGGCGCACTTGCATGTCGATGCCTTTGGTGAGGCTGCAAATTTCTTCGATCAGGCGCGTGCTCAAGGGGCGCTGCTTGATAGCTTGCAGGCCGTGATACAGCGAGCTGCGGTAAGCCAGCGTTTCTTTCGTGGGTGCATCGGCGCGGCTGGCATCTTGCTGAGCTTCAAAGAGCGCATCTGCGGTGGTGACGATGTTTTCAATTTCGGAGCTGGCCTGCGACTCGAGCAACACGAGGCTGGAGAGCATCACATCCGGATTGGGCAGGGTGGCTGCCGCTTCGTTCAAAGCGCCCAGCGCCGCACGCGAACGCACACAAGCCTTGAGCACGCGCGCTGATTCCCACTCTTGCATCGGTACTTGGCTGGGCAAAAGTAAGGGCAGCTCAAAAGGCTGTTTGGGATTGAAGGCGGCTTTCATGTCGAAAATTATAGCTATTTTCGACAAATAGCCTGATTTATGTCGATAAAACTAGAATCTATCAACAATAAATCAGCTTTATATTGATCGAATCGACACGTTTTAACCATATTGTCGATATTTAAAGAATAAATCGACAATAGAGGCGCGGTGATGAAACCCCTCACTTCACCTCATAAAACACCATCTCCACCCGATCTGGAAACCGCGCGCCTGTGCCGATGATGAGGGTTTGCGTCATCCATGCGAGGTCTGCGCGTTCGACTTCGAAGCGGGGGGCGCAGCGGAAATAAATGCGCTCGGGTGCCACGGATTCGCCGCGTACCAATGCGGCGATGTCTTGTTCGCTGCCGGTGCGGATGGCGCTGTTGGTGATGTAGATATGGCTGCCGTCATTCAAGCGCAGGATGTAGCGGGCATCGAGTTGGGCTGCTGTAGTGCTTGTGACGAGCTGGAAATCTGCGCCGCCCACCAGTATTTCGCCTTCCATCGATTGGCCGCGCGCTGTGCCTGTGACTTGCCCGCCGGTGATGGGGATGATGCGGCGCTTGCCTGTGCCCATCGAATGCGTAACGTTGCCGGCTTCGACAGGTTTGGCCACTTGCACGGTGAGTTGCATGATGGGTTCGAGTGTTGGAAGGGACAAGCTCATGCGGGAATCTCCGTGCGCTGTGGGTGGGTTCGAGAGACTAATATCTTGTGCATGACTTTAACCCCTGCTGCAACGATCTCTCCGGCTTACATCCCCCAGATTCGCCTTTATCAAGATTGGTTAGAGCGCGAGCGAGGCTTGCGCTTTGAGACCTATGACGCTCTGTGGCAATGGTCGGTCACGGATTTAGAGGGGTTTTGGCAATCAATCTGGGATTATTTTGAGATTGAATCGCCCACGCCGCACAGCGCAGCTTTGGCCGATGATCGGATGCCGCAGGCGCAGTGGTTTCCGGGGGCGCAGGTGAATTACGCGGCGCAGGTGCTCCGCCATGCTGAGGCTGCGCATGCGGCGGGCTTGGCGGCGATCATTAGCGAGAATGAATTGGGTGAAGTGCGTGAGCACAGCTGGCCAGATTTGAAATCCCAAGTGGCTTCACTGGCCATCACGCTGCGCGAGATGGGGGTGCAGCGCGGGGATCGTGTGGCGGCTTACATGCCGAATATTCCTGAGACGATCATTGCATGCCTGGCCTGCATGAGCATCGGCGCGGTGTGGAGCGTGTGCGCGCCGGATATGGGCACGCCTGCAGTTCTCGATCGCTTCAAGCAGATTACGCCGAAGGTGCTGATCGCGGTGGATGGGGTGCATTACGCGGGGAAGGCGATGGATCGCTCGGCAATCGTGCAAGAGCTGTGCTCAGGGCTGCCGAGCGTGGCGCATCTGCTGCTGCTTCGCACGCCTTATGCAATATCTATCGCTATAAATACGATAGCTGCTCGCGCAGATTTTATGCCGGCTACTGGCCGAAAAGGCTTAGAAATTGATGCATTTAAGCCAGAGATGCTGCCTTTTGATCATCCGCTGTGGATCGTCTATTCCAGCGGCACCACTGGCCTGCCCAAGCCCATCGTGCATGGCCACGGCGGCATTGTGCTCACGCTGCTGGCGATGAAATCTTTGGGTAACGATGTGGGCTGCAGCTACGCGGCCAACAGTTTCGGCGAGCGTTACCACTGGTACAGCTCCACCGGCTGGGTGATGTGGAATGCGCAGATGGCCGGCTTGGCGACGGGCACGACGATTTGCATTTATGACGGCTCGCCATCAGGCTCGAAAGACGCGCCGGATTGGACAATTCTTTGGCACTTCGTGGCGCGGCATCGCTGCACCTTCTTTGGCGCAGGCGCAGCGTATTGGACGAACTGCATGAAGGCGGGTGTGAGTGCTGCTGCATTGCAAAACGACGGCCATGAGTTGAGACAAGTACGCGCGCTAGGCTCCACAGGCTCGCCGTTGCCAGAAGATGTGCAGCGCTGGGGAGCTCGGCAGTTTGCAGACATCGGCACGCCAGACATCTTCTGGTGCAACATCTCCGGTGGCACCGATTTTTGTGGCGCATTCATCGGCAGCCATCGTGAGCTGCCCCAAGTGCCCGGCCAGATGCAATGCCGATTACTCGGCTGCGCAGTTGAAGCGTGGAATGAGGAGGGCAAGCCAGTGATGGGCGAAGTGGGCGAGCTCGTTTGCACGCAGCCGATTCCCTCGATGCCACTGTATTTCTGGAGCGATGCAGGCAATGAGCGCTATCTCTCCAGCTATTTTGATATGTACAGCACCACCAATGCGCAGGGTGAAAAACGCCTTGTGTGGCGACACGGCGACTGGCTCAAGATTGGCGCGGATGGCGGCTGCATCATTTATGGCAGAAGCGATGCCACGATCAATCGCGCTGGCCTGCGCATGGGCACGAGCGAGATTTACAGCGCCGTGGAAGCTCTCCCTGAAGTACTCGATTCCATGGTGGTGGATCTGGAATACCTCGGCAAAGACAGCTTCATGCCCCTCTTCGTCGCGCTGCGCCCCGGCGTGTCGCTCACCGACGATTTGAGAACAAAGATTCACGATGCGATTCGCAAGCAACTCTCACCGCGCTTCGTGCCGAATGAAACCCTGCAAGTCGAATCCATCCCACGCACCTTGAGCGGTAAAAAGCAAGAGCTCCCGATCAAGAAACTCATGCTCGGCCAGCCGCTGGATAAGGTGGTGAACAAAGATGCCATGGCAAACCCGGATTGCTTGGAATGGTATGTGCGCTACGCTGAAAAGCATCTCGCTAAATCGCGTGACGACACTCGGAGTACCGCATGAAAATCACTCGCCGCCAAACCCTTAAAGCCACTGCTGCGCTCATTGCCGCCCCTGCTCTCGTGAGCCCGTGGGCGCGCGCGCAAGACAAATTCCCCTCGCGCCCGATCAGCTTGATTTGCCCATGGACACCGGGCGGCAGCTCTGATGCCGCGGTGCGTGCCATTGGTGAATCGCTAGGGCGCGCCTTGGGCGGCGCGACAGTCACGGTAGAAAACAAACCTGGCGCTGGCGGCTCACTCGGAGCCACTGCCATGCTCACCGCCAAGCCCGATGGCTACACGCTCACGCAATTGCCACTCGGCATTTACCGCCTGCCTCACATGCAAAAAATGGCCTTCCACCCGGTCAACGACATCACCCATATCGCCTGCCTCACCGGCTACACCTTTGGCATCGCCTCGCATGCTGATGCGCCTTACAAAACCATCAAAGAGATGGTGGCCTGGGCCAAGGCCAATCCCGGCAAGCTGACCTACGGCCACACCGGCATCGGCACCACGCCGCATTTGGCTTTTGAAGAGTTTGCAGAGAAAGCGGGCTTCACAGCGGTGGGCATCCCCTACAAAGGCTCCGCAGAAATTTTGCCCGCGCTGCTCGGCAACCAAATCCCCGTGATGAGTGGCACCACAGAATTCACACCGCATGTGGCTACCGGCAAGGTGCGCTTCCTCGCCACGCTAGGCCGCGCACGCAACAAAGCCTTTGCAGATGTGCCCACCGTGAAAGAAAGCGGCTGGGACACCATCACCGAATCACCTTTTGGCTTCGGCGGCCCCAAGGGCATGGATCCGGCGCTGGTGAAAACGCTTGAGCAAGCCTTCGCCAAAGTCAATCAAGATCCGAAAGTGCTGGAGGTGTATGACAAATTCTTCCAACCCGTGATCTGGATGGATAGCGCGGAATACTCCCGCTACGCCGCCCGCACCTTCGCGCAAGAGCGCGCCACGATTGAGCGGCTGGGCTTGCTGCCGAAGAGCTAAGCTTTCGCTTTCTCGCTCTTGAGATATTGATCGGAAGTCACGCCCATCGAAACATAAATGCTTGTGACGGCTTCCATGCCCATCTCTGCGGGCTCCACCCACTCGGGTGGCACATAAAGCAAGCCGCCGCCCACGGGCACGGGCGCAGTTGGCACGAGGACGCCCAGATAGGCGTGGCCGCTGATCATCACTGGCTGCGGTGTGGAGAGAAAGCCCAGCGCCGCTGTGCTGCCTTTGCCTGTGGTGTCGCCTGACGCTGGCTTGCCACCGAAATAAATCCAAACCGGCGACATCGATTTCACATCATCGCCCCCCTTGCGCGCAAACAGCCCCACGAGTTTTTGCACCACGTCATAAATCGTGCGCACCACCGGAATGCGCTGCACCAAAGAATTCAAGAGCCGCGCCATGCCGCGCTGCAAGCCCGTCTCCACCAGCAGGCCAAAGGCATACAGCACCACCACCAAGGCCAGCATACCGAGCAAATAACCGATCAGCTCCGATTCCGTCACGCCCAATCCCACACTTGTGAGCAATTGCCCCACTGCGCTGCCGGGGCCGAGATACTTGGCGAGAAACTGCCACACCCAGCCGAGCAACAAGAGCGTCGCAGCCAATGGCAAGAGAGCGAGCAAGCCCGTGATGAGCGTGCGAATTGGATGTTTCAAGCTGAATTTCATGTGACAAGCATACCTGCTACTTTTGAGGTGGCAACAAAAGCTTGCACTACACGTTGAGCAGCCTCTTCGCTTCGGTCAAACGCCCGTCAGAGCAGCCGGGGCGGATGGCTCCATGTCCTCCGGCGGCGTTTGGGGTTGGCTTGTTTTTGGGAAGTTGATTGCGCCGCCTCCCCCCAATACTGTTCATTTAAATTACTTTCGAACTCTTTTCATTGAATAGAAGCGCGAGACAGCTAGGGGCTGCAGCAGAACAACTTGCAGGTCTTGCTTGTGTACGCCTTTCAA